>CANHCJ010000086.1 GCA_947458025.1 Rhodospirillales bacterium
AGCACCTTGTTCTGGATGCCGCGGGCGATGCGCAGCGGGGCGACGCAGGCGGCGGCATGGGCGAGCCAGGGCCGCACGTCGGGCACCCGGCCCGTCACCTGCACGTCGGGCGCGGCCAGGGCCTGCACCGCGGGCAGCGGGTTGGCGCCGACGATGGCAAAGCGCGGGGCGGGGTGCAGGCGGCGCAGCAGCGGCATCACCTCGCCTGCGAACCAGATCGCCGCCTCGGCGTTCGGCGGGTAGTCCATGTGGCCGGTGAAGACGATGCGCGGCGCCTCGTCCTCCCAGGGCGCGGGAAAGGCATGGCCGGGGTGGAAGTAGTCGAGGTCCACGCCGTTCTGCACCGCGAACACGCGCCCGGCGCTGCCCGGGGCCAGGGCGTCGAAGCGGCGGCATTCCGCCTCGCTCACCAGCAGGGCGAGGTCGGACCGGCGCACCGCCTGCTCCTCATAGGCCAGCAGCGTGCGCGCCTCGCGCGCCCAGACATGGCGCATCGGCCAGCTGCCCTCGGCGGCATAGGCGGCGAATTTCTCCGAATCGACATCGACCATGTCGAGCACCCACGGGATGCCGGCGCCCTCGAAATACTGCGCCATCGGGGTGGAGCAGGCGAAGCCGAGCGCGATCGGGCGCTGGGCCAGCATGCCGCGCACCCAGGCGGCCAGCCCGGCATGTCCGTAGTAGTCCAGCATCAGCGGCCGCCCCGGGCGCAGCCGCGCCAGGGCGCGCAGCTTCTGCCCGCGCGGCGAAACCGGAAAGCTCGCCACCTCGCCGCACACCGCGCGCACCGCATCCATGTGCCGGGCATCCTCGCCATCCACCGAGAGGCAGCCGAGATGCACCCGCCAGCGCCGCGCCAGGTGCCGGATCAGGTTCCAGCTGCGGATCTTCTCGCCCTTGTCGGGCGGGTAGGGGAAGCGGTGCGCGAGGAACAACAGCTCCTGCATCGCTACCCCAGCCCGCGCACGATCGGCGGCCCCAGCAGGTTCGCCACCGGCAGCGGCAGGCGCTTCCAGGCGGCGATGAACAGCCGGTATTTCGGGTTCAGCGGGTTGATGTCCGGGATCGAGGCGCCGGGCGCGAGGCGGAAGCGGTAGGCCAGCGGCGCCGGCTCGAAGCCCCAGTTCTTCTTGAAGGAATAGGCCCCGGTGCCGATCTTGCTGCGCCCGTAGTCGAACAGGCGGAACCCACGGGCGGCGGCGCGGCGCATCACCTCCCAGTACATGAAGTCGTTGGCATAGCGGTCGCGCGCCGCCCGCGTGCCGCCGCCGTAATAGGGCAGCACCTCGTCGCGGAAGTAGAAGTTCATCACCGAGGCGACCGGCACCGCGCCATCCAGGATGGTGACGATGTCGGCATCCTCGCCGAACGCCTCCATCAGGATGTCGAAGTAGCGGCGCGGGAACACCGGGGTGCCCAGGTTGCGCACGCTCTCGGCATAGATCGGGTGCAGCCGCCGCGTGTCCCGGTCGATCTCCGAGGTGAGGCCGAGCGTGATCCCCTTGCGCACCATGGCGCGCTGCTTGCGCGGGATCGCCTTCATGTTGGCGTCGTCGTCGCCGCTGATCGGCTTGCGGAAGATCACATAGAGGTCCGACTTCACCGGCCAGTCGGCGGCATCCAGCCAGCCTTCCGGCGGGGCGTGCAGGAAGCGGAACTCCAGCACCGGCACCCCGGCGCCGCGCATCACGCTTTCGGCATGCGCCACCAGGGCCTGGAACGCCTCCTGGTCGGCGGCGAGCGGCCCGCCATTCACGCAGAACGGCACGGAGATCAGCGAATCACCGAACAGCCGCGTGCGCACCCGGGCCAGCGGCAGCACGCCCACGATCGCGCCGTCGCGCTCGGCGGCCACATAGTGGGTGGCATGGCCGAAGGCGCGCGCGATCACCCGCCGCCAGGCGGCGCGGTGGAAGAAGGTGCCCTGCGGATGGGCCAGCACGAAGCGGTCCCAGGCAGCCTCCAGCCCGGCCTGATCGGCGGCATCCTCCAGCGGGCGCAGGCGCAGGGTCATCGATCGGGTCCGGCGGTCAGGCGGCGCGCGGCTGCGCGGCGGCGGCGGGAAGGGCAGGGGCGGCGGCCAGCTCCGGGAACACCGCGTCCATGCGGCCCCAGGCGAAGTCGCGCAGCAGGCGCTCCAGCCGCGGCGCGGTGCGCGCCAGGTTCAGGTAGTGGCGGAAGCGCGAGAGCCGTCCGGCACCGCCGATGCGCGGCTGGCCGGGGTCGATCTCCCACGGGTGGGTGTAGAACATGCCGCCGCGCTGCTCGGCACGGTTGAACGCGGCCAGGCCGCGGCGGAAGGCGGCATAGGGCAGCAGGCGGAAATACCCGCCGCCGGAAATGGGCAGGTTGTGGCCCCGCAGGCGCAGCGTGGTCATCGGCACCTCCCACAGCGCGCCGTCGGCCACCGGATGCGGGAAGCGCGGCGCATCGGGCGCGCCATACAGGTCGTGCCGCACCGGGTAGATGCTGGAGCTGTAGCGGTGCCCGGTCTCGGCCAGCACCGGATAGGCGAAGGGCGTCGCCGGCCCGATCGAGAAGGTCGGCGCGCGATAGCCGGCCACCGCCACGCCGCCGATATCCTCCAGCAGCGCGCGGGCCCGCACCACGTCCTGGCGGAACTGCTCGGGCGAGAGCGTCACCACGCGGGCATGGCCGTGGCCATGGCTGGCCAGCTCGTGCCCCGCCGCCACGATGCGCCGCACCAGCGCCGGATGCCGCTCCGCCACCCAGCCCAGGGTGAAGAAGGTGGCGCGCACCCCGGCAGTGTCGAACAGCGCCAGGATGCGGTCGGTATTCGCCTCCACCCGGCGCGGGAAACTGTCCCAGGCGTCGCGCGGCACGGTGCGGGCGAAGGCCTCCACCTGGAAGTAGTCCTCCACGTCCACCGTCATCGCATTGACGACGGCGGGGGCGCGCCCGCCCATCAGGACAACCCGCTGCGCTGCTGGCTGAAGCCGCCGAACACGTCCATCAGGCGCTGGAACACGCGCTCGCGCCGCGCCACGATCTCCTCCAGCGCCTCCACCCGGCGCAGCAGGTCCTGGTAGCTGCGCTCCGGCATCCGCTCCGCCGCACCCGGCGCCAGGCGCAGCGGGATCACCTCCGCCCCCAGCTCGGTCTCCCCCACGCCCTCGCCGCCGCCTTCGAGGTCGGCGCGCAGCTCCTCGGCGGTGGCATCCACCATGCGCGCGTCGATCCGGTGCGCCTCCTCCAGCGCGGCATAGAGCAGCACGCGCGAGGCCAGGCGGTTGATGCGGCGCGGCATGCCGCCGGTGTGGCGATGGATGGCGGCATGGGCGTCGGCGGTCCATTCCGGATCGCCCTCCCAGCCCACTTCCGTCAGCCGGTGCTCGATGTAGCCCTGCGTCTCCTCCTCCGAGAGCGGGCCGAGATGGTAGCTGGCCAGCACGCGCTGGCGCAGCTGGTCGAGATCCGGGGAGGCGAGCTTGCGGCGGAACTGCGGCTGGCCCAACAGGATGGTCTGCAGGCTGGCCTGGCCGTCCTCGGTGATGTTGGAGAGCATGCGCAGCTCCTCCAGCGCGGCCAGCGTGAGGTTCTGCACCTCGTCCACCACCAGCAGGCAGCGGCGGCCGGCGGCGCGGTGCTCGGCCAGCATGTCGGCGAACAGGCGGATCAGCGTGGCCTTGTCGGTCGCGTCGGTCTCGATGCCGAAGGCGGCCATGGTCAGGCGGAACAGGTCGTCGTTGTTCACCTGCGTGGTGTTGATGCGCGCCAGCGTATAGGTCTCGCGGTCAAGCTCCGACCACAGCCGCTCCACCAGCGTGGTCTTGCCCGCACCCACCTCGCCGGTGACGATGATGAACCCCTCCCCCTGCGACAGGCCGTAGATCAGGTGGGCGATCGCCCGCCCGTGGCCGCGGCTGGAAAAGAAGAACCGGCTGTCCGGCGTCAGCTGGAACGGCATCGCGGAGAAGTTGTAGAACCGTTCGTACATGGCTCGGTGCGACCTGATCTGAAATGGCGGTGCCGGTCAGAAGGACTTGCGCACTCCGACGGCGAGCAGGTTGGCAGTATAGCTCAACCCGGCCCGGTTGGACGTCGCCTGCGTGTAGGTATAGGTCGCGCGTGACGAAAGCGTTTCCGAAAGCGCCCAGGTGAGGCCGGTGGAGAAGGTGATCATCTCCTGGCTGCCGAAGCCGCGGCCGGAGCGGTCGCCGTAGGTGACCTGGGCATTGCCGCGCAGCCCCGGCTGCAGCTCGCGCTGCCAGCTCAGCGTGGCGGTAAGCCAGGTGACGGAGGGCGCGCCGCCGGGCGCATCCGCGCTCAGCGTGGTGCGGTCGTCGCGGTTCACCGTCAGGGTGTAGGTGTCGGCATCCTGCAGCAGCACCGCGCTCAGCGAGGCGCGCCGCACGCGCGAGACGCCGCCCTGCGTGCCGGCGAAGTTGTTGGTGACCAGCACCGGCATGCCGGTGATGGGGTCGATCACCAGCCCGTTGCCGGAGGCGGTGCCGCGCGTCAGCGAAAGCTGCAGCTCGTCCGCCAGGCTGGCCATCGCCTCGGAGTAGGAGGCGCTGATGCGTGTGCGCGCGGTCGGCGCCGTGCTGCCCTCGAAGGTGAAGTTGTCGCCGCCGTCGCGATGGCCGTAGCGCAGCGTCATCGAGGTGTCGGGGTCGGGGTTCCAGCGGAAGCCGAGGTTCCAGATCATCTCGCTGATCCGGATCGGCCGCAGCCCGCCGTAGCGGATCTCCTGGTGGCCGACCAGGCCCAGCAGCGTCAGCGTGCGCGTGGCGGCATAGCCGAGATCCAGCGTCTCGGTGCCGCGCTCGGAATTCCGCAGCGCGCCCTGGCCCTTGTAGTAGGTGCGGTTGGCCGACAGCGTGAAGTTGATGCGCCCGAACGCCTCGCCGCTGGTGAAGCCGACATTGGCGGTGTTGGTGATCGTGTTGGTGGAGCGCACCGCCGGCGCGAAGGGCGTGTTGGTGCGCAGCCCGATCCCGCTTTGCGTGATCTGCGAGACGGTGTAGCCGGCCGAGCCCACGCCCCAGTCGCCGAAGGCATGGCGCAGCTGCGGCGAGATCGACACGCTGGTGGTCTGCACCCGGTCGCGCCGCGCCACGTTGTTGCCGACCCCGCCGCCCAGCCCGCCCAGGCGCGAGGATTCCGTGGCGAAGGCGGTGGCGTTGATGAAGAACAGGTCCTCGAAGATCGTGAGGTTGGCGTTGGCGTTGAGGTTGTGGCCCACCGAGTTCTGCCGCGAATCGCGCGCGAAGGAGCGGAACGAGGGCGCGTAGTTGAACGCGCCGGTCAGCCGCCGGGACTGGCCGGCGATGGCGATGCTGGGCGTGATCACCGTCATCAGCTCGGAGCCGCGCCGCGCCCCGATCCCGCCGGTGCCGGCCACGCTGCCCAGGCCCTGGGCGTTGTCGGTGGCGATCACCTCGGCGTCGATCGCCGGCGTCACCGACCAGGCCTGCGGGCTGATCGGCGCGGTGACCGGGCCATAGGCCTGCTCGAAGGCCTGGCGCAGGTTGCCCAGCTCCACCGCCGTGCCGAGATGCGGCAGCAGCTGCGCCCGCGCCGCGTCGAGCGGCACCACCGCCGGCAGCACCACCGCAAGCCCCGCCGCCCAGCACGGCAACCGCCGCAGGCGGCCACCGCGATGCGGCCCGTTCGGGTCAGGCGTCGACATGGCCGTTCCGCATCGTGCCAATCCAATCGCTCATCTGGCCCACCCCGCACACGGCGCACGGGATGCCGAACCGGCGCCTGCCAGGGATTTCAATCGGAATCCTTATATCCGAACTCAGGAGTAGGAGCCAAAATAATGATATGCACCGAAGGTGTAGCTGGTGGTGACCTGAATCTTGTTCAGCATCAGCGTGATCGTCGGGCAGGCCTTGATCAGGTCCAGCGCCGCCAGCACCTCGGAACGCTGGGTGCGCTCGGCCTCCACCACCATCACGATCTGGCCCACCAGCGGCGCCATCGTGCTGGGATCCGAGGTGGAAAGGCAGGGCGGCGCGTCCAGCAGCACGATATGGTTGGCGAAGCGCCGGCCCAGGCGCTCGATCAGCGCGGTGATCGGCCGCGCCACGGTGCCTTCCGCGCCGCCTTCGAGCGAATCGACGCGCCGCACGCCCACCGGCATGAAGGCGAGGTTCGGGATCACCGTGCGCACGATGGTGTCCTCGATGCGCAGGCTGGGGGTCAGCGCCAGGTCGATCAGCCCGGGCCGGTCGCCCACGCCGAGCTGGTCCGACAGCGCGTTCTGCTTGGCGTCCACGTCCACCAGCAGCACTTCGCGCTGGGTGTGCTGGGCGATGCTGCCGGCGAGGTTGAGCGAGGTGAAGCTCTTGCCCTCGCCCGGCCGCGCCGAGGTGACCATCACCAGGTTGCCGGCGCCGCGCCCGGGGGTGTAGCTGCCGCGCACCGCGCGCAGGATCTGCCCCACCGAGACGCGGAACTCCTCCGAGATGCGGGTGCGCGCCTTGCGCCCCACCACCATCCCGGCGCGCTCCAGCGAGACGAGGTCGAGCGTGAGCGGCGCGGGCACCATCGTGTCGAGGTTCACGCCGGGCGAGGTCGCCAGCTCGTCGCGCGCGGCCTCGCGGCGCGGGCGCTCCAGCACCATCGTGCCGGCGGTATCGTCCTGCCGGGCGGCGGCCTCGGCCACAGCCGGCGGCGGCTCGGCCTCGCCGGCCAGCGCGGCGTTCTCCTGCATCTCGGCCGGCGGGGCCTGCGGCACGGCATCCGGGGCGGCATCGGCCACCACCGGCGGCGGCTGCGGCAGCGCCTCCTCCGCGGAAGGGCCTGTGCGGCGCGTCTCGCCGCCCTCGGTGCCGGAGCCGAGGCCGCCCATGCCCCCCAGGCGCGCGGCCAGCCGTTCGGCGAGGTGGTCGGGTCCCTTTGCCATGGTCAGAGCGGCCCCCCCGCGCGGGCCAGCCGGAACAGCAGCCCGCCATAGACTCCCAGCAATGGTACTAACGCCATGGTGAACGACATCACCGAGATGATCCGCGCACTCGGCGAGGTCACCGCCACCATGGAGATGCTGCCCGCCACCGGCAGGCCGAGGTCGCGCAGCTCATCCAACGTGTGGAAGGACTGGTCGAACTGCGCCAGCAGCAGCGCCAGGCCCACGCCCAGCGCCATCGCCGCCACCAGCACGCCGGTGGTCAGCAGCGCGCGCTTCGGCTCCACCGCGTTCTGCGGCACCTGCGGCGGGTCGATGATCTGGATCTTGATCTTGTCGGCATCCGCCTCCGCCGCCGCGGCGATGCGCATGGATTCACGCCGCGACAGCAGCTCCTCGTAGTTCTTGCGCAGCACGTCGTAGTCGCGGTTGAGGTTCATGAACTCGGCCTGCAGCCCCGGGGCGCCGCGGGCGATCTCCTCCAGCCGGTTGCGCTCGCGCGTGGCATCGGCCAGCTGGCGCTGCAGCGAGGACAGCGCCGATTCCGCCTCCACCAGCCGCACCTTCAGCTGCTCGTACACCGGGTTCGGCTGCGAACGGCTGCGTGAGCCGGTGGCCGCGGGGGTGGAATCGCCGCCCGCGCTGGCGCCGGCCGCCTCGCGCGCCATCTGCTCGGCCTCGCGCAGCGCCGCGGCGCGGTGGGTTTCCAGCTCGCGGCGGGTGAACACCACGTCGGGGTGGTTCTGCGTGAAGCGCAGCAGCAGCTGGTCCAGCCGCGTCTGCGCCTCGTCCATCCGCTGCTTCGCCGGGCCGGAGAAGCTGCGCAGCAGCGCCTGCGCGCTGGCCCCGCCCGCCCCGCCGGCGGCGCCCTGGGTGTCGGTCTCGGTCACCAGCAGCGGCGGCACGGCGGCCACCTCGGTGCGCAGCATGTCGCGCTTGGTGGTCTCGTCCTGCAGCGCGCCCTGCAGCGCGCGCACCATCTGCGTCGCGGTCTCAAGCCGCGTCACGCCGTTCATGTCGTTCGGCAGCAGGTCCATGTACTTGGCGCGGAAATCCGCCCGCCGCCGCTCGGCGTCGCGCAGCTGGCGCTCATAGGCCGCGATCTGCTGCTCCAGGAACAGCGTGGCGTTCTGCATCTCGGAGCGGTTGACGCCGGTCTTGCTCTCGATGAACGTCGTCAGCACCGTCTGCACCACGTCGAAGGCCAGCTTCGGGCTCGCGTTGCGGTAGGTGATGGTGAACAGGTTGCGGGTGTGCGGGAAGACCCGGATGCTCTTGGCCAGGTCCTGCACCATCGATTCCAGGTCCGACGAGCCGGAGATCTGCAGGTCGAGGTCGGTGTTGGCGATCAGCTTCTCAAGGTTCGGCCGGCTCAGCAGCGTGCGCTGCAGCATGTCCAGCTGGCCGTGCACGTGGTTTTCCACCGCCAGCCCGCGCAGCAGCGGCGTCAGCACCGCGTCGGCCTCCACGTACACCCGCGCGCTGGCCTCGTAGCGGTTCGGGATCATCGTCACCGCCACCCAGCCGATGGCGCACACGATCCAGGCGCAGGCCACCATCGCCCAGCGGAACCGCCAGGCGGCGGAGGCCTGGCGCCGGACCAGGACGCGGAGTTGTTCCATGCTTCAATATCCCCGGTTCAGAACCAGCTCTGCGGAATGATCAACGTGTCGCCCGGCTGCATCTCCACGTTCTGGCAGATGTCGCCGTTCTTGATGAGGTCGCTGAGGCGGACGGAAATCTCCTCCATCCGGCCGTCGACGCGCCGAACGATCTTTGCGCTGTTGCCGGCAGCATACCGCGTCAGGCCGCGCGTGGCGATCATCACGTCAAGCACGGTCATGCTGTCGCGGTAGGGAATGGCGGTCGGCTCGGTGGCCTCGCCCACCACCTTCACCTGGCGCTCGAACGGGCCGATGAAGCCGGTGACCATCACCGTCACGATCGGGTCCTGGACGTACTCCTTGAGCCTGTCCTCCAGCTCCTTGCCGAGCAGGGTCGGGGTCTTGCCGGCGGCGACGATGTCCGGGATCAGCGGCATGGAGATGCGCCCGTCCGGCCGCACCGGGATGCCCGGCATGCTCAGCTCCGGCGCGCGGTAGACGGAGATGCTGAGCTGGTCGCCGGCGCCGATCACGTAGGAGGAGGTGGCCGGCACCCGCGCCGCGGCCTGGGCGGCGGCCGGGCTGCCCGGCACCGGGCAGGCGGGCCCCACCCCCGGCGTGCTGCCGGAGCAGCCGGCCAGCACCGCCAGCACGGGCAGCGCCAGAACAAGCCGCCAGGCGAAGCCGGGGCGATGGGCGGGGCGAATGGCGGGGCGCTGGGGGGTCATGTCGCTCTCACGCTCCAAGGGGGGGCACGCTGCAAGGAAGGGCACGTTGGAAGAGGCTACGCTCAAGGCACAGGGGCGGCGTGGGGAGCACGCCGCAACGCGATGGCCGGCCTGCGGCGCCGGAACGCTTCGCCCGCCCTGCGCGCGCCGCGGCCTGAAAGGCCGGCGCGAAAGGGCTTGGTAGGCGCGGAAGGAATTGAACCCCCAACCTCTGCCATGTGATAGCAGCGCTCTGCCTTTGAGCTACACGCCTGAAAAACCCGCGCGCCACGCCGCGCGCACCCGTACCGCGTCCCCCGGCTTGAACGCCCGGCACGTCGCCGTGGCCACACCCTTCGCGGCGCCCGACCTCAGCGATCGCGCCTCGATGAGCCGACAGGAAGGCGTGCCCGAGACTGGCCCCGAAGTTGCATCGACCTACCATGCGACCACCGCCCCGGTAAAGCGATGTGGCGGATCGTGTCACGTATCTGTGACGCATGCGGCTCGAAGCCGGGCATCGCCGCATCGCCTCGCGCCCCTCTTCCCGCCTGTCCGCCATGCTGCCCATCCCGTCTGCCCGTGCCGGCCCCCCCGATGTCAGCCCGGAGTGCCCAAGGGAGATGCCATACAATTTCTTACAAAACCCCCTCGCGGAATGAGATGCCGGCCGTGCTTGTCCCGCGTGGCGCAACATCACGGCCCTTCGGGGCGTTTCTTTCGCCGTTGCTACTGCACGTTGCGGTATCGCCGCGCAAGTCAACGCGATGTGAATGGAACATGAAGGTCCTTTCAGGCAACGTCCGCCCCGCGTCGATGTTAACCGGTTCAGCCATGTTGCATGCATGCCCTGAGGCGCGGTAACACCGAACTGTTTTTGAACCGTCAGCGGCCAGCCTCGGCCGCCTGCCGGATACGATTTTTCAGGAGCGAGTCATGACGCGTCTTTTTGACGGATTCGTAGCCCTGGAGATGGTCGTTCTAGGAATCCTAGAGATCAGTCTGTGTTTTCTCGTTTTCTATATTCTTCTCCTGCCCGGAGATGTCGTCGCCGCCGCCCATGGCCCCCTCGGGCTGCATGCCGAAACCGCCAGCCACGCCGCCATCCTGTCGCTGACCATCGGCGTCATCTCCATGACCATCGGCATGTACCGCCCGGAGATCTGCCTGCAGACCCGCCGCCTGCTGGTGAACTCCGTCGTTGCCGGCGTGCTTGCCTTCCCCGCCATCCTCGCCCTCAGCGTTGTCACCGACCTCGATCCCAGCTTCATCCTGGGCGAGGATGCGCTGTGGCCGATGAAGATTCTCCTTTCGTGGATCCTGCTGCTCTTCATCACCCGCCTGTGCTTCCGCGTGGTCCTGCGCAGCGGCCTGGTCAGCCGCCGGGTGCTGATCGTGGGCAGCCAGGCCCAGGCCGCCGACACCGAGGCCGCCATCCGCTCCATGCGCCGCGGCTTCTTCTCGCTCTCCGGCGTCCTCGAACCCGCCGAGGCCGCCGGCCTCACCCCGGAGGCGCTGCGCCGGCGCCGCATCTGGGGCGTGATCGTCACGCACGATGCGCTGCCGGCCCGCGCCGCGCTGGACCAGGCGCTCGGCCAGGACCGCCGCCTGCGCCTGTTCGACGACGTGACCTTCCGCGAGAAGCAGCTCCGCCGCCTCGACCTCGCCCGCCTCGCCCCCGGCTGGCTCGACGGCCCGGGCCTGGCCTGCCCCGGCCGCGCCGCCGAGACGCTGCGCCGCGGTGCGGACATCGCCATCAGCCTGGCCCTGCTCGGCGCCACCCTGCCGGTGATCGCCGTGGCCGCCCTGCTGGTGTGGTGCACCAGCCCGGGCCCGATCCTCTACCGCCAGGTGCGCGTGGGCCAGCACGGCCGCCACTTCACGCTGTTCAAGTTCCGCTCGATGTACATCGACGCCGAGGCGATGGGCCCGGCCTGGGCGGCGCGGCACGACCCGCGCGTGACCCCCTGGGGCCGCGTGATGCGCCGCTCCCGCATCGACGAGCTGCCCCAGCTGCTCAACGTGCTGCGCGGCGAGATGAGCCTGGTCGGCCCCCGGCCGGAGCGCCCGCACTTCGTCGCCCAGCTCAACAGCGCCATCCCCTTCCATGAGGACCGCACCCGCGTGAAGCCCGGCATCACCGGCTGGGCCCAGGTGAACTACCCCTACGGCGCCTCGGTGGAGGATGCCCGCCAGAAGCTGTCGTACGACCTCTACTACGTGAAGCACCGCAACCTGCTGCTGGACCTCACCATCCTGATGGCCACGGTGCGCGTGATCCTGTTCCAGGAAGGCGCGCGCTGAGCCACCTGCCGGCCCTCTCGCGGCTGCGGGCGCCGGCGGCTATGCTGGCGGGCATGTCACGCACCCTGCCACAAGGAGCGCCCGGAAGGTGACCGGCGCGATCATGCTGGCCCATGCCGGCTGCGCGGCGATCTACGCCGCGCTCTCGGCGCTGATCCTGGTCCGCGCCCGCACCAGCCGCACCGGCTGGCTCCTGGCCCTGGCCGCCCTGGCCACCGCCGCCTGGGCCGCCAGCGTGGCGCTGGAGCCGGACTCGCCCTTCGCCGGCCTGCCCGGCGCGCTCGACCTGCTGCGCCAGATCGCCTGGTACGTCTTCATCCTGCACCTCTACCGCCGCACCGTGCGCGCCCGCGGCCAGGCCACCCAGGCCTTCGCCGTGATGGGCTTCGTGCTGCTGCTGGTCGCCGCGGTCACGGTGCTGGTGGAACCCGCCGGCACCGGCGGGCTCTCGCTGCTCTCGGCCGGCACCGCCGTGCGGCTGGGCCTGGCCGTCTGCACCGTGCTGCTGATCGAGAACCTGTACCAGAACGTCGCCGAGGAGGCGAAATGGTACATCAACCTGCCCTGCATCGGCCTGGGCGCGCTGTGCGTGTTCGACATCGTGCTCTCGGCCGACGCGGTGCTGTTCCGCCAGGCCTCGCCCAGCCTGGTCGGCGGCCGGGCGGTGGCCACCGCCATCGTCGCCCCGCTGCTGGCCATCGCCGCCGCGCGCAACCGCGACTGGAAGATCGACATCCACGTCTCGCGCTCGGCCGCCTTCCACAGCGCCACGCTGGTCGTCGCCGGCATCTTCCTGCTCGGCGTCTCGGCCGCGGGCGAGCTGTTCCGCCATCTCGGCGCCGGCTGGAGCGGGGTGGCCGAAACCAGCCTGGTCTTCGCCGGCCTGCTCGCCACCGTCGTGCTGCTCACCTCCGGCAGCGCGCGCTCGCGGGTGCGCAGCCTGGTGGTCGACAATTTCTTCTCCAGCCGCTTCGACTACCGCCGCGAATGGCTGCGCTGCATCGCCACCCTCTCGGCCGGCGACGCGCAGGGCTCGCTGCCGGTGCGCGTGATCCGCGCCGTGGCCGACGTGGCCGACAGCCCCGGCGGCATCCTCTACCTGCGCCCGGAGGAGGGGCCCGCCACCACCTATCACTGGGCCGCCGCCTGGAACCTGCCCTCCGGCGGCATGCCGGTCGCCGCCGAGGCCCCGCTGCTCGCGGCCCTGGCCGGCGGCGGCGGCATCGTGGAACTGGACCCCGCGACCCGCC
>CANHCJ010000087.1 GCA_947458025.1 Rhodospirillales bacterium
CGCCCCGGCCTGCTGGTGCAGGCGGAGCGCACGCCCGACGGCGCGGTGCGGCTGGCCGTGGCCGGGCCGGCGATGGGGCGGATGCGGGTTTCCGTCCGGTAACAAAAGCGCACAAGGGCGTTTTCTTCCCCCGCCGGGCGGGATAAGCAATGTCCGTGCCGGGCGCACGGCCCCCGGCCGCGCGGGCCCCGGCTTGGATTGGTGATGCAATACGACAGGCAGACCGCGCTCGACCGGCACCGTCGCCCGCTGCTCGCGGCCTGCGCCGTGCTGGGCGTCTTCGCCCTATTCCTGTGCTTCTACCGCGCCTGGGACGCCGACGAGTTCGCCCACCTGCAGTTCACCTGGATGCTGAGCCAGGGCCGCACCCCCTACCGTGACTTCTTCGAGCACCACACCCCGGTCTTCCACCTGCTCACCGCCCCGTATTTCGACATGATCCGCGACACCGGGTCGGGCGTGATGCTGATCGCCCCGTTCGGCCTGCGCGTGCTGTGCACCCTGTTCACCGCACTGACCGCCGCGGTGGTCTTCGCCATGACGCGCCGCGCGGCCGGCAGCGGCACGGCGGTGATGGCCGTCGCCCTGTTCCTGTCGTGCAGCTTCGTGCTGGAGAAGGGCATCGAGGTGCGGCCCGATGCGCTGGCCGCGCTGCTGCTGATGGTCTGCGCCTACGCCATCGCCCGCGGCCTGTGCGACGCGCCCACGCCGGAGGAGCGGCTGGCCTGGGCGCTGGTGGCCGGGCTTGCCACCGGCGGCACGCTGATGACCAGCCAGAAGGGCATCTTCACCGTGCTGGGCCTGTTCGCCGCCCTGCTGGTGCTGGGGCTGCGCCGGCATGGGCGCGGCTTCACCCTCGCCTTCGCCGGGGTGGCGCTGGCCGGCACGCTGGCGGCGATCCTGCCGTTGCTGTGGCTGTTCGCCCGGCGCGGCGCGCTCGGCGAGTTCTTCCAGCACAACGTGGTGCTGAACATCCTCTGGCCGCGCGACTTCGCCCATGAGGGCTGGCGCTGGCTCGGCCTGGCCATGGCCAAGGACACGATGTTCATGGCGCTGGCCGCGCTCGGCGTGCTGCTGCTGGCGCGCAGGCTGGGCCGCCGGCCGCAGACCGGGCTCGGCACCATCGTGGTGCTGGCGGTGGTGGCCAGCGCCATCGGCTTCGTGGTGCTGCCGATCGCCCAGCGCCAGTACCTGTTCATGACCGCGCCCTTCGCCTCCATGGCCGCCGCGGTCGCCGCCGGGTGGCTGGCCGAGCGCTGGTCGCGCGAGGCGCGGCCCTGGCGCGTGGCCGCCCTGCCGGCGCTGGTGGTGTTCTACTTCGTCTTCCACGCCGCCCTGCAGCTGCGCCATCCCGACCGCTACGCCATCGCCAAGCTCGACTACGTGCTGCACCACACCACCAGCACCGACACCGTGCTCACCGGCTGGGCCCCGGGCGTGGCCTTCCGCCGCCCGGCCTTCTTCTACGGCTTCCCGCACCAGGAGGTGCGCACCTTCATCCCGCCGGCCAAGGTGGAGGCGCTGGCCGCCGACCTGCGCAGCGGGCGGGTGCATCCTGCGCTGGTGGATTTCGACGACGACCTGCAAGCCCTGCCGGCAGTGCTCGGCGAGGCGATCCGCGAACTGTATGAGCCCACCGGCGTCGCCACGCTGTGGAAGCGGCGCGAGGGCACCGAGCCGGGCCGGGTGGCGGCGTCGCCCTGAGGTTGCGGAGTCCGGGCGGGGCCGCCACCTTACAGGCGAGACACCTTCTCCCGGAGCCTGCCCCATGGACGACCTCGCCACCCTGCACGCCCCCGACCTGCTCGCCCCCGGCCGCTCCGCCTTGGGACAACCGGTGTCGCGGCTGGAGGATCCGGTGCTGCTGCGCGGCGAGGGGCGCTACACCGACGACATGAACCTGCCCGGCCAGGCCCATGGCGTGGTGGTGCGCAGCCGGGTGGCGCACGGGGTGCTCAACGGCATCGACGTGGCGGCCGCGCGCGCCATGCCCGGCGTGCTGGCGGTGGTCACCGCCGCCGACCTGATCGCCGCCGGCATCAAGCCGATGAACGCCAACGTGATCGGCAAGAATCACGACGACCGGCCGATCCCCAAGCCGGTGCAGATGGCGCTCGCCACCGCCAAGGTGCGCTACGTGGGCGAGCCGATCGCCTTCGTGGTGGCCGAGACCATCCAGCAGGCCAAGGACGCCGCCGAGGCGGTGATGCCGGACATCGACGCCCTGCCGGCGGTCACCACCGCGGAGGAGGCGGTGAAGCCCGGCGCGCCGCAGCTGTATGACGAGGCGCCGGGCAACGTGATCCTGGATTTCAAGTTCGGCGACCATGCCGCGGTGGAGGCCGCCTTCGCGAAGGCCGCCCACGTCACGCGCATGAAGATCGCCAACAGCCGCATCGTGGTCGCCGCCATGGAGCCGCGCGCGGCGCTGGCGGAATGGGACGCGGCTGATGGGCGCTACATCCTGCGCGTCGGCTGCCAGGGCGTGTTCGGCCTGCGCAACAACCTGCGCGGCGTGATGGGCGTGGCGGCGGAGCAGTTGCGCATCCTCACCGGCAATGTCGGCGGCAGCTTCGGCATGAAGGCCCAGGCCTATCCCGAATATGTCTGCGCCCTGTTTGCCGCCAAGGCCCTCGGCCGCCCGGTGAAATGGGTGGACGAGCGCAGCGACAGCTTCCTGTCCGACAGCCACGGCCGCAGCCATGAGCACACCCAGGAGCTGGCGCTGGATGCCGAGGGCAACTTCCTGGCCATCCGCGTCACCGGCTACGGCAATATCGGCGCGGTGCTGTCCAACTCCACCACCCAGCCGCCGACGATGAACATCGTGAAGAACGTGATCGGCGTGTACCGCACGCCCGCGCTCTCGGTGCAGGTGCAGTGCGTGGTGACCAACACCACCCCGGTGGGCGCCTATCGCGGCGCCGGGCGGCCCGAGGGCAACTACTACATGGAGCGCCTGATCGAGACCGCGGCGCGCGAGATGGGGAAGGACCCGATCGAGCTGCGCCGCCGCAACCACATCCTGCCGGGGATGATGCCCTACAAGGCGCCCTCCAGCATGGAATACGACAGCGGCGACTTCCCGACGATCCTCGACCGCGCCCTGCACGCCGCCGACTGGGACGGGTTCGCCGCCCGCCGTGCCGAAAGCCGCGCCCGCGGCAGGCTGCGCGGCCGCGGCATCGGCCAGTACCTGGAGGTGACGGCGCCGGCCAACAACGAGATGGGCGGCATCCGCTTCGAGGAGGACGGCAGCGTCACCATCGTCTCCGGCACGCTGGATTACGGCCAGGGCCACTGGACGGCCTTCGCCCAGGTGCTGGTGGACAAGCTCGGCGTGCCGTTCGAGCGCGTCCGCCTGGTGCAGGGCGACAGCGACCAGATGCTGGCCGGCGGCGGCACCGGCGGATCGCGCTCGGCGATGAACGGCGGCAACGCGATTGCCGTCTCGTCGGATGAGGTGATCGCCAAGGGCACCAAGATCGCCGCCCATGTGCTTGAGGCTGCAGCCGCGGATATCGAGTTCAGCCGCGGCCGGTTCAGCATCGCCGGCACCGACCGCGGCATCGGCATCATGGAGCTGGCCGAAAAGCTGCGGGCGGGCCTCACGCTGCCGGAGGGCGGGCCGGCCACGCTCGACGTGGCCATGGTCGTCCCCGGCGTCCCCAGCGCCTTCCCCAATGGCTGCCACATCGCGGAGGTGGAGGTGGACCCCGAAACCGGCGTGGTGGAGGTGGTGAAATACAGCACGGTCAACGATTTCGGCACGCTGCTGAACCCGCTGCTGGTGGAAGGCCAGGCCCATGGCGGCATCGTCCAGGGCATCGGCCAGGCGCTCGGCGAGGCGATGGTCTACAGCGAGGACGGCCAGCTCCTCTCCGGCTCCTACATGGACTACCACCTGCCCCATGCCGCCGACGTCCCCGGCTTCGGCTTCATCAGCCACCCCGTGCCCGCCAAGACCAACGGCCTCGGCGCCAAGGGCTGCGGCGAGGCGGGCTGCGCCGGCGCGCTGCCCTCGGTGATGAACGCCCTGGTCGATGCCCTCTCGGAATACGGCATCACCCATGTCGACATGCCCGCCACGCCGCAGAAGGTGTGGGACCTGATCCAGGCGGCGAGAAAGTAGGAAAAGCAAAGCGGTCACAGAGAGCACGGAGGGCCACAGAGGGGCACAGAGAAGCGATTCAAGGGTTCAGGGCCTTCCTTCTCCGTGCTCTCTGTGCCCCTCTGTGTCCTCTGTGACCCCTTCGCTTTCCTTCAAGCGGCACCAAGGCGCAACGCGATGCCCCAGGACCTGATCCTCGCCCTCGACCAGGGCACCACCTCCACCCGCTGCATCGCCTTCCGCGCGCCCACCCTGGCGCCGGTGGCCACCGCGCGCCGCGACCTGCCGCAGCATTTCCCCGACAGCGGCTGGGTGGAGCACGACCCGGAAGACCTGTTCCAGCATTCGCTGGAGGTCCTGCGCGAGGCGATGGCGCTGGCCGGCGCCACCCCGGCCGAAATCGCCGGCATCGGCATCACCAACCAGCGCGAAACCACCCTGGTCTGGCACCGCGACACCGGCCGGCCGATCCACCGCGCCATCGTCTGGCAGGACCGCCGCACCGCGCCGCTCTGCGCGTCGCTGCGTGAGGCCGGGCACGAGGCGGCCGTCTCCGCCAGCACCGGCCTGCTGCTCGATCCCTATTTCAGCGCCACCAAGCTCGCCTGGCTGCTCGACACCGTGCCCGGCGCCCGCGCCGATGCGGAAGCGGGCAGGCTCGCCTTCGGCACCGTCGACACCTGGCTGCTCTGGCGCCTCACCGAAGGCCGCGTGCATGCGACGGACGCCACCAACGCCAGCCGCACCATGCTGTATGACATCCGCGCCGGCGCCTGGGACCCGGCGATGCTCGCCCTGTTCCGCATCCCCGCCAGCCTGCTGCCGGAGGTGCGCGACTGCGCCGGACGCTTCGGCACCACCACCGCGCTGGGCGGGGAGGTGGCAATCGCCGGCATCGCGGGCGACCAGCAGGCGGCGATGATCGGCCAGGCCTGCTTCGCCCCCGGCATGGTGAAATCCACCTACGGCACCGGCTGCTTCCTGCTGCTGAACACCGGCACCGCGCCCGTCGCCTCGCGCACCCGCATGCTCACCACCGTGGCGGCGCAGCTGGGCGGCCAACGCACCTACGCGCTGGAAGGCGCGATCTTCGTCGCCGGTGCGGCCGTGCAATGGCTGCGCGACGGCCTCGGCACCCTGCGCGACGCCGCCGACTCCGGCGCGCTGGCCGAATCGGCCGATCCCGCCCAGCGCGTGTATCTCGTCCCCGCCTTCACCGGCCTCGGCGCGCCCTGGTGGGATGCGGAGGCGCGCGCGGCGATCTTCGGCCTCACCCGCAACTCCGGCCCGGCGGAATTCGCCCGCGCCGCGCTGGAAAGCGTCGCCTACCAAACGCGCGACCTGATCGAGGCGATGCGCGCGGATTGGCAGGGCTCGGCCGATACCGTGTTGCGCGTGGATGGCGGGATGGTCGCCAGCGACTGGACCATGCAGTTCCTGGCCGACCAGCTCGCCGCGCCGGTCGACCGGCCCGTGGTGCAGGAAACCACCGCGCTGGGCGCGGCCTATCTCGCGGGCCTGGCCACCGGCGTATGCCCGGCGCCGGAAGCCTTCGCGCAAGGCTGGGCCCTGCAGCGCCGCTTCCTGCCGCGCATGGCCGAGCCGGAGCGGGCGCGTCTCTACGCCGGCTGGCAGGACGCCGTGCGGCGCACCCTTTCGAAGGCCTAGAAGTTCAGCGCGTTCATCGCGTTCATCAGCCGGCTGGACAGCGTGGTGAACGCCCCGGCAATGCCCACCGCGATGATGCCGGCGATCATGCCGTATTCGGTGGCGCTGCCGCCCCTGGTGTCGGCAACGAAGGGCTTGGCGTGGTTCGGCATGGCGGGAGCTCCTGTGCAAAGGCTCGGCCGCGCACCGCGATGCGCCGCAGCTAAGGTGCCGGTCTGCGAAGTGTAACAGCGACAGGTTACAGCGCGCTTACGGCGCGGCGCCGTCGCCGCCCGGCCCCCCCGGCTTCGGATGCGGGGCGGCGGACCGGGCGGTGGCGGGATCAGAAGCTCAGCGCGTTGAAGGCGCTGGTCAGGCGGCCGGTGAGCGAGGTGAAGGCGGTCACCAGGCCAACGGCGAGCACGCCGGCGATCAGCCCGTACTCCATGGCGGTCACGCCACGGCGGTCGGCGGCAAGGGCGCGAAGGAAGCGGGACATGGCAGCATCTCCTGTCTCTGCCGGGCGGGGTGCGGAGAGGTCCGCGCCGGAACCGGCAGGGCGAAACCTACCTGCCACGAAGTTACATCCCGCTTTCAACGCCAGTATTTTTCGAGCCGATATCAAATGGTTGCAAGCATTAAACGGTCGTTAATTCACGTTCTTCATGCCGTTTTACCGTCCCCGCGGGCTGCGGAATCCCAATACTTACGATACATTCAGACACCGGATCCGCCTCACCTTGGGAGTGCCGGACCCCTTTTTGCGATTCACCCCGCCCCAGGGCCCGAATCCGTCCCCCGGCACACGCCCCGCGCCTTCATTTGACCCCCGCCCCGCCCTCGGCCAGAGTGCCGCGCCATGATCCTGCTCATCGACAACTACGACAGCTTCACCTTCAACCTCGTCCACTTCCTGGGCGATGTCGGCGCGCGCTGCCAGGTCTGGCGCAACGACAGGATCAGCGTGGAGCAGGCCATCGCCATGGCGCCGGAGGCCATCGTGCTCTCCCCCGGCCCCTGCACCCCCAACGAGGCCGGCATCTGCCTGGATCTCATCGCCGCCGCCGCGGGGCGCATCCCCATCCTCGGCGTCTGCCTCGGCCACCAGGCCATCGGCCAGGCCTTCGGCGGCGAGGTTGTGCGCGCGCCGGTGCCGATGCACGGCAAGGTCAGCCCCGTCACCCATGCCGGCACGGACATCTTCGCCGGCATCCCCTCCCCCTTCGAGGCCACGCGCTACCACTCCCTGGTGGTGAAGGCCGAGACCATGCCCGAAGCCCTGGTCCCCACCGCCCATACCGACGGAATCGTCATGGGCCTGCGCCACCGCACGCTCCCCATCTTCGGCGTGCAGTTCCACCCCGAGAGCATCGCCAGCCAGCACGGCCACCAGATCCTCCGGAACTTCCTGGACATCGCGCGCGGGCTCAATTCCCCCGCCCGCGCGGCCTGATGCCATGTCGGGCACCGCGGGAGACCTGAAGCCGGTCCTGGCCCGGCTGGCCACGGGCGAGTCGCTCAGCGAGGCGGAGGCGGAAGCCGCCTTCGGCATCATCATGGCCGGCGAGGCCACCCCCGCGCAGATCGCCGGCATGCTGATGGCCATGCGCGTCCGGCGCGAAACCGTGGCCGAGCTCACCGGCGCCGTGCGGGCGATGCGCGCGCGCATGAACCGCGTCGACGCCCCCGAAGGCGCCATCGACGTCTGCGGCACTGGCGGCGACGGCGCCGGCACCCTCAACGTCTCCACCGCCGTCACCTTCGTGCTCGCCGGCCTCGGCGTGCCGGTGGCCAAGCACGGCAACCGGGCACTGTCCTCGCGCACCGGCGGGGCGGACGTGCTCACCGCGCTGGGCGTGAACGTGGAGGTCCCGCTCCCCCGCCTGCCCGCCGTGCTGCGCGCCGCCCACTGCGCCTTCCTCTTCGCCCCGCGCCACCACGCCGCCCTGCGCCATGCCGCCGGCCCGCGCGTGGAACTCGGCACCCGCACCATCTTCAACCTCCTGGGCCCGCTGGCGAACCCCGCCGAGGTCAAGCGCCAGCTCACCGGCGTGTTCGACCCCGCCTGGGCCCGCCCGATGGTCGAGACGCTGGCCAACCTGGGCTCCACCGATGTCTGGCTGGTCCACGGCCAGGGGCTGGACGAGCTCACCACCGCCGGCGAGAACAAGGTCGTGGCGCTGTCCGCCGGCACCATCCGCGAATTCACCGTCACCGCCGGGGAAGCCGGCCTGCCCCACGCCCCGATCGAGGCCATCCGCGGCGGCGACTCCGCCACCAACGCCGCCGCCCTCCTCGCCCTGCTGCAGGGCACGAAGGGCGCCTACCGCGACACCGTCCTGCTGAACGCCGCCGCCGCCCTCATCGTCGCCGGCCGCGCCGCCACCCTGCGCGAGGGCGTGGGCCTGGCCGTCGCCAGCATCGACGGCGGCGCCGCCCTGGCCGCGCTGGAAACTCTCAAGCGCGAGACCGCAGCATGAGCGCGCCCGACATCCTGCTGCGCATCTGTGCCGACACCGCCGCCGAAGTCGCCCGCCGCAAGGCCAAGGGCGCCGACCTCTCGGACCGCCTCGCCCAGGCGCCGGCCCCCCGCGGCTTCGCCGCCGCGCTGGACCGCAAGGTGGCGGCCGGCGAATTCGGCATCATTGCCGAGATCAAGCGCGCCTCCCCCTCCGGCGGCGACATCCGCCCGAGCTTCGACCCCGCCGAGCTCGCCGCCGCCTACCAGCGCGGGGGTGCGGCCTGCCTCTCCGTCCTCACCGACGGCCCCTATTTCCGCGGCACCGACGACGACCTCATCCGCGCCCGCGCCGGCTGCGACCTGCCGGCCCTGCGCAAGGACTTCATGGTCGACCCCTGGCAGATCGACGAATCCCGCGCCCTGGGGGCCGACTGCATCCTGCTCATCATGGCCGTCCTGTCCGATGCCCAGGCCGCCGAGATGGAAGCCCGCGCCATGGAACTCGGCATGGACGTGCTGGCCGAAAGCCACGACCGCGCCGAACTCGAACGCGCTCTCAAGCTCCGCACCAGGCTGATCGGCATCAACAACCGCAATCTCAGGATCATGCAGACCAGCCTGGAGACCACGGTGGAACTCGCCCCGCTGGTCCCTCCCGGCCGCGTCATCGTCGGCGAAAGCGGCTACAAGCTGCACGAAGACCTCGCCCGCATCGCCGGCCATGGCGTGAAGCGCTTCCTGGTCGGCGAAAGCCTGCTGCGGCAGGACGACCTCGCCGCCGCCACCAGAACGCTGATGCACGGATGAGCAGCAAACTCACCCACTTCGACGCCGAAGGCCGCGCCGTCATGGTCGATGTCGGCGACAAGCCGATCACCAGCCGCGCCGCCACCGCCCGCGCCCGCGTGGTGATGCAGCCCGCCACCCTCGCCATGATCCGCGCCGGCACCGCGAAAAAGGGCGACGTCCTCGGCGTTGCCCGCCTCGCCGGCATCATGGCCGCCAAGCGCACCGCGGATCTCGTCCCGCTCTGCCACCCGCTCCCCATCACCAACGTCACCATCGACCTCGAACCCGCCGGCGAGGACACGGTCGAGATCGCCGCCACGGTGAAAACCACCGGCCAGACCGGCGTGGAGATGGAAGCCCTCACCGCCGCCTCAATCGCCGCCCTCACCGTGTATGACATGTGCAAGGCGGTCGATCGCGGCATGCGCATCGAGGGGCTGCGCGTGGTGGCGAAATCCGGCGGCAAGTCGGGCGATTTCACCCAGGAGTAGGCCGATGATCCCGGTCGAGGAAGCCCGCACCCGCATCCTGGCCGGCATCGCGCCCACCACGGCCGAGGTCGTCCCGCTCGCCGAGGCCTGGGGCCGCGTGCTCGCCCGCCCCGTCCTCTCCCGCCTCACCCAGCCGCCGCGTGACGTCTCCGCCATGGACGGCTACGCCCTCCGCGCCGCCGACGCCACGCTCGGCGCCACCCTGGCCGTCGTCGGCGCCGCCCCGGCCGGCCACCCCTGGGACGGCACGCTTCACCCCGGCCAGGCCCTGCGCCTCTTCACCGGCAGCATCGTGCCCGAAGGTGCGGACGCCATCCTCCTGCAGGAAGACGCCACCCGCACCGGCGATGCCGTCACCGTCAACGAGGCCGCCACCCAGGGCCGCCACATCCGCCGCGCCGGCCAGGATTTCGCCGCCGGCGACACGCTCATCACCCCCGGCCGCCGGCTCAACGCCCGCGACATCGGCCTGGCCGCCGCCGGCAACAACGCCTGGCTCACAATCCACCGCCGCCCGCGCGTCGCCATCCTGGCCACCGGCGACGAGATCGCCCTGCCCGGCGACCCCATTCCCCCCGGCGGCATCGTCAGCTCCAACAGCCACGCCCTCGCCGCCCTCGTCCGCGCCGCCGGCGGCGACCCCGTGGTGCTGCCCATCGCGCCGGATGATCGCGCCGCCCTCATGGCAGCCACCGACTCGGTCCACGGCATGGACCTCCTGCTCACCAGCGGCGGCGCCAGCGTCGGCGAGCACGATCTGGTGCAGGAAGCCCTCGGCGCCCGCGGCCTGGTCGTCGATTTCTGGCAGATCGCCATGCGCCCGGGAAAACCCCTCATGCACGGGCGGCTGGGCGAGGTCCCGATGATCGGCCTGCCCGGCAACCCCGTCTCCTCCCTGGTCTGCGCCATCCTCTTCGTGGTCCCGGCGCTGCAGAAACTCTCCGGCCTGCCCGCCGCCGCCCCGCCCACCGTCATGGCCCGTCTCGGCGCCCCGCTCGCCGCCAACGACAAGCGCGCCGACCACCTGCGCGCCACCCTGTCCACCGCCGAAGACGGCACCCTCATCGCCACCGCCTTCCCGCGCCAGGACAGCTCCATGCTCCGCCTCATGGCCCAGGCCGACGCCCTCATCCTCCGCCCCGCCCACGCCCCGGCCGCCGAGGCCGGCACCCAAGTCCAGGTCATCCGCCTCGACGCCCTCGGGCTGTAAGCCACGCAACGAGTAGGGCGGGTCGCGAAGCGGACCCGCCATCCCTCGCCACCCCCACCCACGAAGACGAAGAGACCCCCTCCCCCTGTCTTCTCCCCGTCTCTCCGTCTCCATGTGAATCCCTTGCCGCCCGAACGACCGGAGCGCCCCTCCGCCCCCCACCGGAACCGCTTGACCCGCACCGGAGAACCTTTGTAGAACACGCTGGGTGTTGCCGGTTTGTTCCAAGCCAGGCCGAAAACCGCGACTCCCACAGCGCAGGCCCGGACGGGAGTAACCGCCATGCTGACCCGCAAGCAGCACGAATTGCTGGTGTTCATCGACCGGCACCTCAAGGCCACCGGCTTCTCCCCCAGCTTCGAGGAGATGAAGGAGGCGCTGAACCTGCGCTCCAAATCCGGCATCCACCGCCTGATCTCGGCGCTGGAGGAGCGTGGCTTCCTCTCCCGCCGCCACAACCGCGCCCGCGCGCTCGAAGTCACCCGCCTGCCGGACGACCTGGCCGCCCGCGGCGCCGCCGTGGCCGAAGCCGCAGCGCCCGCCCCCTTCGCCCCCAACGTCATCCGCGGCGATTTCAGCCAGCGCCTGCCCGGCGTGAAGGCGGCGGAGGCCGCCACCGCCGTGCAGCTCCCGCTCTATGGCCGCATCGCCGCCGGCATGCCGATCGAGGCGATGCGCGACACCTCGCACCACGTGGAGGTCCCCGTCGCCCTGCTCGGCCCCGGCGAGCACTACGCGCTGGAGGTCGCCGGCGATTCGATGATCGAGGCCGGCATCCTCGATGGCGACACCGTCATCATCCGCCGCAGCGACAGCGCCGAGAACGGCCAGATCGTGGTGGCCCTGGTGGATGAGGGCGAGGTGACGCTGAAGCGCCTGCGCCGCCGCGGCGCCTCGATCGCGCTGGAGCCGGCCAACCCGCGCCACGAAACCCGCATCTTCCCCGCCGACCGCGTGCGCGTGCAGGGCCGGCTGGTGGGCCTGCTGCGACAATACTGATGCAGCTCGTCGCGCCGTCGCTCGAAAGGCTCGAAAGCTACGCCGCCGCCCTGCGCCAGGGCTGGTCGCCCAACAATGTGCGCGACGTCTCGGGCGAGCACCTCGCCGCGATCGCCGAGAACGCCGCGGCCTTCATCCAAGGCCTGGTCACGCCGGCCGGCACCCTCACGCTGGGCGACGGCACCGTGGTGCCCCGCCTGCCCGGGCCGCTCCTGTGGATGTGGGACGGCGCGTTCTGCGGCGGCATCGGCCTGCGCTACCAGCCGGGCACGGAGGCGCTGCCACCGCACGCCCTGGGCCATATCGGCTACGCCGTGGTGCCCTGGAAGCGCCGCCGCGGCCATGCCACCCAGGCCCTGCGCCAGGTCCTGCCCCTCGCCCGCGAAGCCGGGCTGCGCTGGGTCGACCTTACCACCGATGCCGACAACGCCCCCTCCCAGCGCGTCATCCTGGCCAATGGCGGCGTGCTGATGGATCGCGTGCCCGACGCCACCGCGCCGGACAAGCTGGTCTGGCGCATCTTCCTGCCGGGCTGATCACTCCCCCTCCGCCAGTGCCGGCGGCAGCAACGGGCCGGAGGGCTGGCGCGAGCGGGTCGGAAGCGGCGTCACCCATGGCCGGTCGCCGCGATGGCCGCGGTCGCTCAGCACCCGTACCCCCTCCGGCCCCAGCCAGGCCGCATGCGCCCCCTCGCGCCACACGCTGAACCGGTCGATGACCGCCACCGGGCACTCCAGCCGCAGCGGCTCGGCCGAGACCACCAGCGCATGGCCGCATTCGCTGCCATCCGGCGGCCCGCGCACCAGCCGCGCCGAGGGCCCGCCGGGATGCGGCCGCAGCGTGCACCCCCCGGCATCGCAGGCAA
>CANHCJ010000088.1 GCA_947458025.1 Rhodospirillales bacterium
AGGATCGCGTGCAGGTTGCCGAAGCCGTCGTGTTCCGGGGCGAAGCCGGCGCCGCGCAGCACCGCGGCGGTGGCCTCCGCGGCGCGCTGCTCGGCGGCGTCGTAGGGCGCGCGGGTGATGCCGAGCGTGCCCCTGGTGTCCGCGCCGATGCGCTTCATCAGCGCCCAGCTCTCGGCGGTGGCCTTCTTCAGCGCCGCGTCGAAGCTGGCCATCAGCGCACCCGGCCGAGGTGGAGCTGCTTGGTGCGGTCGGTGGTGACCACCAGCCCGTCGGCGGCGACGCGGACCACGGCGGACCACGGCTTGCCCGAGGCGCGCAGCGGGGTGTCGGCCGGCATCGCCATCAGCAGGTCGGGCTCGATCCAGGTCAGCGCCAGCCGCAGCGCGCCGTATTCGGAGCGGACCGTGAGCATGCCGCCATCGGGGGAGACCACGGCATCGAGCCCCAGCACGGGGTTGGCATAGGCGCCGGCGAGCGCCGCCCCGCTGCCCGCGCCCGGGTGCACGCGTCGATAGCGGCGCGGCAGGCCGCACCAGCGGGCCGGGATGGTGTCGCCCTGCGGGAGGCCGAAGGTGAGGTGGACCACGGCGCGCTCCGGCGCGAACTCGCCCGGCGACAGCTGCTCGATCGTGCCGCCGCTGCCGCCCTGGCTGGTGAAGCTGGGCCGGCCGGCCTCGTCCACGATCTCGAAGACGTCGTCGCCATCCTCCTGGCGGTACATGCCGGCGGCGGCGGCGAGGCGGCGCAGGTTGCCCTCGTCCGGCACCGGGGCGAGCCGGTCGGCCAGGAAGACGTCGGCCATGCGGCGGGCGATCGAGAAGGGGGCGATGTCGTCGCGGTTGCCGAGGATGACGACTCCGGCGGACTCGGAAGGGAATCGGACCGACTCGGAGCGCCCGCCCGCCACCCCGCCGCCATGGCCGATATTGGCCTGCCCGCGATAGCGCGTGACGGTGAAGCCGAGCGAATACATCGAAAGCGACCCGTTCTCGAAGCGCGTCGGCTGCTCCATGCGCGCCAGCAGGTCGGCCATCTCCGGCGTGGGGCTGGCCAGGTGCGCCTGCCACTTCAGCATGTCCTCCAGCGTGGAGCTCATGCCGCCCTCGCCGCCGAGCACGATGCCCCAGTGCGCCCGCTCCCACGCGCCGTCCGGGCCCTTCGAGTGGTGCATGGCCGCGCGCGGCAGGATCTGGCTGTCGCGGTGCTGCAGCACCGTGTCCTCCATGCCCAGCTTGCCGGTGATGCGCGCGCGCAGCAGCTCGTTGAAGCTGCGGCCCGTGACCTCCTCGATGATCTCGCTGAGCAGGAAGAAGCCGGTGTTGCAGTAGATCATCTGCTCGCCGGGCACGTAGTTCATCTCGGCATGGCGCGCGATGATGGCGCGCGCGGTGGCGCGGGTGGAGGGGCAGGGCAGGGTGAGCCCGCTCCAGGTCAGCATCTCCAGGAAGTCGCGCATGCCGGAGGTGTTGCTGGCCAGGTGGCGCAGCGTGGGGGCATGCGGCAGCTCCGCCAGCCAGGGGGCGAAGCGGCGCACCGGGGCGTTCATGTCCAGCCTGCCCTCGCGCTCCAGCATCAGCGCCAGCAGCACGGTGAACTGCTTGGTTTGCGAGCCGATGCGGATCACGCTGCGCGGGCCGAGCGGAATGCCCTGGGCGAGATCCGCCATGCCGTAGGCGCCCTGGTGCACGATGGCGCCGCCGCGGGTGGCGGCCACCACCAGGCCGGGCGTGTCGGGCCCGGTCCAGCCCTCGAACAGGCGATCGATCTGCGCGATGCGTGCGGCCATGTGCGTCCCCCCTTCGGCAACGGGGAGGGATGCTAGGCCCTTGGCGCCGGGCGCGGAAGCTACAGCGGGTAGCAGGCCACGGCGGAGAGGGTGAGGCCGGTGCGCATCACCGAATGCGCCACCACCGGGAAGGGCATGGAGCCCACCACCTGCCGGCCGCATTCCTCGGCGGTGTAGGTGAAGGTGATGGTGCCGACGCCGACACCCTGCATCTGGGTGCGCGCGAAGGCGGCCACCGCCTCCTGCGTGCCGCATTGGGTGGGCCGCACCACGGAGCAGCGCGCCGCCTCGATGGTGGCGTATTGCAGGGTGGACTTCACGCGCATCGCCAGGCCGAACTCGATCGCGGCGA
Source organism: Rhodospirillales bacterium (assembly GCA_947458025.1). Taxonomy (GTDB): domain Bacteria; phylum Pseudomonadota; class Alphaproteobacteria; order Acetobacterales; family Acetobacteraceae; genus CAMDGX01. The sequence continues at coordinate 2,139 of CANHCJ010000088.1, forward strand.
ACAGCAGCATCAGCAGCGGCAGCGCCACCATCGCGAATTCCACCGCGGTGGCGCCGCGCCGTGCCTGGGCCAGGCGGTGCAGGAGAGAGCGCATGGCCGCTACTCCAGCCGCGCGATGCCGGCGGCGGACATCGTCACCACGCCGCCGCGGCCGGGCAGCGGCAGCACGAAGTGGTAGTCGGCGCGGGCGGCCACGCGCACGTACTTGCCCGCCGCCACGCCGCCGGTGCAGGCGCTGCCGCAGGCGACCTCGGTGATCCCCGCGGCGTCGGGGCAGCCGCAGACCTGCACCGGCGCCGGCGAGGCGGTGATGGCGGGGTAGTTGGAGGCGGTGGTGACGATGGTGGAGATCTTCGCCGCGTCGAAGCCGTGATAGGCGGCCCAGGCGGTGCCGGCGCGCACCGCGTTGTGCACCTGCAGCTTGTGCCAGGCGCTGTTGCCGTAGTCGTACACGCCCATCATCATCAGGCAGAGCGCGCCCACCGCGATGGCGAATTCCGTGGCGGCCAGCCCCGCCCGGCCGAAGTGCCGCGCGGCCATGCTCATTCCACCAGGCGCGAGATGGTGCTGCCGGTGGAGCCCGGCGGGTCGGACACGCCGACACCGTCGCACTCGTGCTTCAGCTCCACGTTGCCCGACACGGTGATCGTGTTCGCCACCAGCTGCGTGCAGGTGGAGGCGCCGCCGCCCGACCAGGTCATGGAGGTGCTGGGCGCGTAGATCGCCCCGGTGATGTTCCACACCCGCCCGCCCGAGGCGCCGAAGGAGCGGCTGGTGGCGCGCTTGTCCACCCACACCGCGATGCCCGCGCTGGGGCCGGTGGAGGGGGCGCGGATGTTGATCGGGCCGGTGCCGCTGGCCGAGACGCCGCCGATATCCCCGGCCGGCTGCCCGGCACGGCGGGTGATGATGAAGGTGACGCCGCCGGTGGCGTTGATCGTGCCGGAGCCGGAGATGTTGAGGTCGCCCTTGTCGATCACGTACACGCCCGGGTTGAACGTGATGGTCCCGCTGCCGCTGATGCTGAGCCCGTCGCAGAACACGTAGGGCGTGGCGCCGGCGGTGAAGGTGGCCGAGGCGGTCACCGAATGGCCGGTGTGGTTGCAGCCGGAGAAGGCCGGGATGGTGCGTGCCGCGTAGGGGTCCGCGGTGGGGGTGGAGAAGTAGGTCTGCAGGTCGTCGGTGGGGATCAGCGCCGCCTGGCCGGATTTCCGGAAGCCGCCGACGAGGTAGATGTCGTAGCCGCGGAGCACCGCCTGGCCTGACAGGTTCACCGAGGTGCGGCTGTTGGAATTCACATAGACGTTGCAGGTGCGCGCATCCAGCAGCGGCGTGCCGCTGATCGTGATGCTGGTGCCGCTCGGTGCCAGCGCCAGCACGCACATGCCGCCGCCGGCCGAGGTGCCGATCGGGGCGGAGACGGAGCGCGCGTTGACCGTGGGCGCGGTGGGCCGGAAGGCGTGGCTGAAATACGGGCCCTCGGGCTTGGAGACCACGACCTCCACCGCGTTCGGGTTGCTGACGTAGGGGCCCTGGGTGGGCGGGCGGTTCACCGCCACGGCCACGCCGCCGGTGCCGTGCACGTAGCCGAAGCTGGCCGCCACCGCGCGGGCCTCGCTCTGGGCGCTGCCGCCCTTGCCGATGGCCAGCCCCGCAGCCAGCGCCGCCTGGTCCGCCGCGGCCTGGGCGCCGACCTTGGTGCCCTCCCAGATCGCGATGTCGATCGCCAGGCCCATGAAGCCGATCAGCAGCGGCGCGGCGAGGCCGACGATGCCGGCCACGCTGCCGCGCCGGTCGCGCCCCAGCCCGCCGGCCGGCATGGGGAAGCGGCGGGTTGCGATCGTCGGCTGTGCCATCGTGCCCTCCACCCGCGGGGCCCCGGCAGGGGGGCCCGATGCGAGGGCGCAGCCTAGGCGACGAGTGGTGTCAGAGCGGTTACGACCCGCAACATGAAGAAATGTTCAGACGCGCTCCGCTACGAGGGCTGCAGCGGGTAGCAGGCCTGGGCCGAGAGCGACAGCCCGGTCTTGAGGATCGACTGCGCGCTCACCGGGAAGGAAACGGTCGCCACCACCCGCTTGCCGCAGCCCTCGGTGGTGACGGTGAAGGCGCTGGCGGCCACTGCCACGCCCTGGGTCTGGGTGCGGGCATAGGCCTTGGTGGCATCCACCGTGCCGCAGGTGGTGGTGTTGATCGCCGAGCAGCGCGCGGCGTGCATGGTGGCGTATTGCAGCGCCGATTTCATGCGGATCACCATGCCCAGCTCGATCACGCCGAACATGAACAGCGTGAGCGGCAGGGCCATCAGCCCCATTTCCATGCTTATCACACCGCGCCGGTCGCGGCGCAGCGGGCGCGGCCACCTCATTGGATGCGCGTGAGCGCGGTGGCGCTCAGCACCAGCGGGTTGCTCACCAGCGGGTAGGAGAAGGTGAAGCTGTAGGTGCCGCGGGCATTCACGCGCACATAGGTGCCGGCCCCGCCGCCATCCGCGCAGGCGCTGCCGCAGGCCACGAAGGCCACGCCCGCGCTGCCGGAGGGGCAGCCGCACACAGTGGCCGGCGCCGGCGTTGCCGCCAGCGTGGCCAGGCTGGAGGAGCTGGTCACCGCCGTGGCGATCAGGTTGGCGTTGAACCCGTGCGCGGCGGCGAAGGCGGCGCCGACATGCGCGGCCGAGACCACCTGCATCCGCGTCCAGGAGGCGCGGCCGAAATCGTACAGCCCCACCATCGCGATGGAGAGGAAGCCGGCGGCGATGGCGAACTCCACCGCTGCCATGCCTCTCCGGCCCAGGGCCCGCCCGCGAAGCCGCAGCATCGCGCGCCTCACTGCACCAGCACGAGCGCCGGCAGGCTGCCCGGCGGGTCGGAGATGCCCACGCCGGTGCATTCGTGCCGGAACGAGTTGTTGCCGTTGAAGGCGATGGTGCGGGCCACGACCTGCGTGCAGCGCGCGCTGCCGTTGTTGCCCGAGACGGTCACGGCGGTGTTGGCGGCATAGATCGCGCCCACGATCGCCAGGGTGGAGCCGCCGCCGAAATCGATGGTGGAGGAGGCCGGCGCGTTGCGGTGCATCCACACCGCGATGCCCTTGGCGATGCCGGTGCTGGGCGCGGAGAGGTTCACCACCTGGTTGCCCTGCACCTTGAGGCTGGCGTGGTTGTTGCCGGTGGAGCTGGTGAAGAAGATCGACACGCCGGTGCCGTTGATCGTCCAGCTGCCGTTGATCGAAAGCTCGTCGCGGTCGAGCATGTAGATGCCGGGGGCGAGCGTGAGGGTGTTGCCGCTGCCGGTGAGCTTCAGCCCGCCGCAGAACACCCAGATCCCGTCCGGCTTCGGGCTGTAGCTGGCCGAGCTGTTGTGGGAGGCGTTGTTGGAATCGCAGCGCGTCGGCACCGCCGGGATCGCCCGCGTGGCATAGGGGTCCGCCACCGGGCTCGCGCCGGTCTGCAGCGCCTTGGTTACGCACAGCCCGCGCTCCGACGTGGTGCCGGCGTTCAGGCAGGGGGTGGCGGAATTGTTCACCGCCCACCCGCCGGTGACATAGGCGTTCAGCGCCGTCACGGTGGCGTTGTTGGTCAGGGCGATCGCGTTGTTCGCGGTGGAGTTGGCATACAAGTTGCACATCGAGATGTTCACCGTGTTGGTGCCGTTCAGGCTGATGCCGGTGCCGCTGGTGGCCAGCGAGATCACGCAGGCGCCGCCGCCGGCGGTGGAGGGCGCGGTGATGGCGCGCGCCGTGACCACCGGGGGCGTGAGGTTCAGCACACTGGCGAAGATGCTGCGCTGCGGCTGGCTGACGGAGACCAGGATCGCCGCCTGGTTGCCGGCATAGGCGCCGCTGGTCGGCGGGTTCTGCACCGTCACGCTCACGCCGTTCGCGCCATCGACGAAGCCGTGCGCGGCGAGCACCGAGACCGCTTCCGTGGTCACGTTGGTCTCGGAGCGGTAGGCGCGCCCGGCCGCGATCGCCGCCTGGTCGGTGGCGCCCTGCAGCGCGACCTTGGCCGTCTCCCAGTAGGTGGTGTCGATCGCCAGGCCCATGAAGCCGATCAGCACGGGGCTGGCCAGGCCGATCATGGTGGAGACGCTGGCGCGCCGGTCCTGCTTCAGGGGGCGGGGCGATGCGGGGCGGCGGCGGCGGAAAAGCGGGGCGATGGCGCGCACGGTGAACCTCCTCCACGCCGGCGCGCCTGCAATTCCGGGCACCGGGGCGAGGCCATAAATGACCGCCGGTTTCTCTCATTCCGGTTACAGGCGGGCCGCCTCACAGCGTTCCGCAGGCAGATTCTTCGGCGTTAACTCCTTCGTGGTTTCAGAGTGTTGCGTTAACCAGCTCACCCGTTACGTTCTGAAATCCAGGGGCCTCCCGCCGCCCCTTCAGGCCGGGTAGCAGGAGGCGACGCTGAGCGTGATGCTGCGCGGCAGCAGGCCCGAGACGACGCTCTGGAAGCTGTAGCTGGCGCTCACCCGCCGGCCGCAGGCGGCGCTGGCAAGGCTGAAGGTGCCGGCCGGGACCGCGATCCCGTTCATCAGCCCGGCGGCGAAGCCGTTCACCGCGGTGCTGGTGCCGCAGGTGGCCGGCGTAATGGCCGCGCAGCGCGCCGCGCGCTCGGCGGCGTAGTGCAGGGCGGCATGGGTGCGCACCGCGCGGCCCACCTCCACCGTGATGAACAGCAGCAGGATCATCGGCAGGACCAGCAGCCCCACCTCCACGCTCACCGCCCCGCGCCGGCCCATGCCCCGCACCCTCATGGCAGCACCCGCGCCACGGTGGTGGCCGACAGCGTCTGGCTGGCGCCGCGGCCGGGATAGGTGATCAGGAAGGTGTGGGTGGCCCGCGCGCTCACCCGCACATAGGTGCCGGCCGGCTGGCCGCCGGCGCAGGCGGTGCTGCACAGCGTCTCGGTCACCCCCGTGGAGGTCGGGCAGCCGCAGAACTGGGCCGGGGCGGGGGTGGCGGTGATCGCGGCGTTGCCGGTGGCGGAGGTGACCGCCGCCTGGACGTTGACCGTGTTCCAGCCGAAGCGCTGGGCATGGGCGGCGCCGGCGCGCGCGGCGTTGCCCACCTCGATGGCGCGGCGGCCGAGCGTGGCGAAGTCGTAGGTTCCCACCATCAGCAGCGTCAGGAACGAGGCGGCGATGGCGAATTCCACCGAGGCGCCGGCGCGCCGGTCCCGCCAGGTGCGGCGAAGGGTGCGGGTCATCGCGGCTACTCCTTCAGCATCGTGGCCGCGGCGCGGATGCTGCCTGGCGGGTGCTCCCCGCCCACCGCGCCGCAGTTCCCCCGCATCGAGAAGTTGCCGGAGATCGAGTATTGCCGGCCGATCACCTGCAGGCAGCCGGTGTCGGTCACCACCATGCCGGAGCCGGACCAGGAGATCACCGAGGAGGGCGCATACAGTGCCCCGGTGAGCGCCAGCGTGCCGTTGCCGCTGATCGAGACGGCGCTGCTGGGCGCCCGCCCGTCGATCCACAGCGCGATGCCACGCGTGGGTCCCGTGGCCGGCGCCGTCACCTGCAGCGTGCCGCCGCTGTGGCTGATGCTGCCCACGTTGTTGGTGCCGCTGGGCCCGGTGAGGATGACCGTCACCCCCCCGGTGCCCACCAGCCGCGCCCCGCCGGAGATCGACAGCGAGCCCTGGTTGATGACGTAGACACCGGGATTGAGCGTCACCACCGCGCTGTTGCCAGAGATGCTGAGCCCGTTGCAGAACACGTAGGGCGTGCTGCCGCTGGCGCTGAAGGTGCGGGCGTTGCCCACGCTGATGCCGTTCTGGTGGCAGCCGGAGTAGGCCGGGATGGTGCGCGCCGCGTAGGGGTCGGCGGTGGCCGTGGTGTTCTGCACCAGCGCGTTCGTCGCCGTCATCACCGCGCTGCCCGACAGCTGCCGCCGCCCGACGATGCGGATGTCGTACCCCGTCATCCGTGCATCGCCCGAGAGGTTGATGGAGGACGCGTTGTCGGCGCTGTTGCTGTAGATGTTGCAGCCGTTCGCGGCCACGGTGGCGTTGCCGCTGTGGCTGATGGCGGTGCCGCTGGTGGCCGTGGCCAAAAGGCACAGCCCGCCCTGCGGCTCCGCGTTCGGCAGCGAGACGGCGCGCGCGGTGATGGTGGGCGGGGTTGCCAGCAGCGCCGCGCTGATCGTGCCGGTGCCGGGGCGGGAGATCACCACCTCCACCGCCTTGGCGTCGCCGGCATGCGGGCCGGAGGAGGGCGGCTGGCTCACCACCACCGTGGCGCCGGCCACGCCGTGCACGAAGCCGTTCTGGGCCGCGACCGCGCGGGCCTCGGTGGTGGCGTTGGCGCCGAGCTGGGCGGCGATGCCGGCGGCCAGGCTTGCCTGGTCGGCCGCGGTCTGCATGCCGAGCTTGGTCGACTCCCAGCGCGACACGTCGATGGCCAGCCCCGCCGCCCCCACCAGCACGGGGGCGGCCAGGGCCACCACAACGGTTACAGCGGCACGGCGATCTTGTCGGAAGGCAACGCGGCGAAGTGGCGCAAAGGCTGGGCGGCGGGGCCGCCCGGGGGCTGCAATCTCGGCCATGGCTCGAATGTCCGTTCTGGAAGAGCGCGAGGAAAATCTTTTGAAAATCAGCAACTCATGGGCGTTTCCGGACAATTCCGGTGGGCACGTCATCGTGATGTTCGTCAAGGAAGCGTTAATGCTTCGTCGCCTAGGTAGCCGGGCAAGGCTTACACAATCCTTACAATCCTTACGAAACCTCTCCGACCGCTTCCAACCTGCTACCGCCGGGTAACATGTTGCCCCGCGTCCCGCCCCGGCCGATCATGCGCCCCATCGGCAGGAGGGCGGGCATGGCGATCGGCGGGCGCAATTTCGACGTGATCGTGGTCGGCGCGGGCTCGGCCGGGGCCGTGCTCGCGGCACGGCTCTCGGAAGACCGCCAGCGCCAGGTGCTGCTGCTGGAAGCCGGGCGGGACTGGCGCGCCGGGGAGGCGCCGGCCGGCATGCGCAGCGCCAACCCGCTCAACATCATCCTGCCGCCGGCCATGCAGCAGGCCTGGCAGTATCCCGGCCTGCTGGCCCGCCGCACCGCGGTGCAGGAGCCGCGGCTCTACTGGCGCGGACGCGGCATGGGCGGCAGCTCCGCCGTGAACGCCCAGATCGCCATCCGCGGCGTGGCCGATGCCTTCGACGCCTGGGCCGAGGCCGGCTGCGAGGGCTGGTCCCATGCCGCCCTGGTGCCGCACATGAAGCGCATCGAGGCCGACCCGCTTGGCGGCCCGCACCACGGCACCGCCGGCCCCGTGCCCGTTCATCGCGCCCCGCGCGAAGCCTGGGGCCCGATCGACCGCGCCCTGCACGATGCCGCCCTGGCCCTGGGCTACCCCGCCCATGACGACCTCAACGCGCCGGAAGGCGAGGGTGTCGCCACCTACCCGATCAACAGCCGCGGCGGCGTGCGCGTTTCCACCAACGAGGCCTTCCTGGAGCCGGCGCGCGGCCGCGCGAACCTCACCGTCGTGGGCGAGGCGCTGGTGGAGCGTGTGCTGCTGGAAGGCCGCTCGGTGCGCGGCGTGCGCGTGCGCCTCCCCGGCCGCGGCTGGACCGACATCGCCGCCCGCCAGGTGGTGCTCTGCGCCGGCGCGGTGCACAGCCCGGCGATCCTGCTGCGCTCCGGCATCGGCGACCCGGTGGCGCTCGCCCCGCTCGGCATCCGCGTCGCCCACGCCCTGCCGGAGGTCGGGCGCAACTTCCTGGAGCACCCGATGCTGCGCGGCACCGTGGTGCTGCGCCCGGAGCACCGGCCCACCGACCCCGACGCGCGCCACACCAATCTCTGCGTCAGCTACTCCTCGGGCCTCGCGGGCACGGCGCGGCGCGACATGCTGATGATCGCCATGAACCACCGCGGCGTCGGCCCCGAAGGCGCCGGCCCCGGGGCCATCGTGGTCGGCGTGTTCGAGGCCCGCTCGCGTGGCGAGGTCCGCCTGCGCTCGGCCGACCCGGCGCAGGACCCGCTGGTGGAGGCCAACATGCTCTCCCACCCCGACGACCGGCTGCGCCTGCGCGACGGCGTCGACCGCCTCGCCCGCCTCGCCGCCCACCCCGCCCTGGCCGGCATCGCCGAGAGCATCACCTTCGGCGCCACCGACCTCACCCTGGCCCAGGCCGCCGCCCTGCCGGATGCCGAGCTGGACGCCCTGCTGCTCGCCGAGGCCGGCGACGCCCAGCACGCCGCCGGCACGTGCCGCATGGCCGCCTGGGAAGACCCGCGCGGCGTCACCAACCCCGACGGCACGGTGAAGGGGCTCGCGGGGCTGCGCGTGGCGGATGCCTCGGTGATGCCGATGGATTGCCGGGCCAACACGCATTTCACGTGCATGCTGATCGGGGAGAAGATCGCGGCGGAGATGAGGAAGGAAGCGGTTCTTTTTTGAAAAAAAGAACCAAAAAACTTTTATCCGCTTGCACGCGTGCCAGGACACCTGGCACGCGTGCAAGCGGATGAAGTCTTTTTTGCTTCTTTTTTCTTCAGAAAAAAGAAGACTCTTCCCTAATCCCCATCCACCTTCATCGCCTCGGGCGAGAAGGCCGGATTGTCCACCCGCCTGAACGCCTTCTTGTCATTCCACGGCCCGACCATGTCCTCGTTGCCCTCGTCGTCCCGCCCGGTGGAGTCGTTGAAATACTGCTCCACCAGCCCCTTGGTCGGCGGGATCAGCCCAATCTGCAGCGGTGGCTTGTCCAGGCTGTCGAGCGCCAGCATGAACGCCTTCAGGTGGGTGATCTCGCGCGTCATCAGGAACTGCAGCGCGTCCTTGCTGCCGGGGTCGTCGCAGTAGTCGATCAGCCGCTCATTGACGATCTTGGCGCGGGCCTCGGCGGCGATGTTGCTGCGCAGGTCCACGTCGATCTCGCCGGTGATCTTGAGGTAGTCCGCCGTCCATGGATTGCCGGCGGAGTTGAACAGGTTCACCCCGCCGCCGCCGCACACCGCCACCAGCGGGTCGGCATCGGCCAGTTCGCGGTCGTGCTTCGTCGGCTTCAGGTGCATGCGAGCCAGCGTGCCGATCACCTCCAGGTGGCTCAGCTCCTCCGTGCCGATATCCATCAGCAGGTCCTTGAGGCCGGGGTCGTCGCAGTTGAGCCCCTGGATCGAATACTGCATCGCCGCGGCCAGTTCGCCGTTGGCGCCGCCGAACTGCTCCAGCAGCATCTTGCCGAAACGCGGGTCGGGGTCGCCGACCTTCACGGTGTACATCAGCTTCTTCACGTGGTGATACACGGCTTCAGTCTCCTGCTGGGGGGAATTGCTTCGGTAACTCCCCCCAGTAACTGGCGGTTCCGCGCTACTCGCCGGCCTGCTGCAATCCGGCCACCGCCGCCCCGCCCGCCGCCAGCCGCACCCGCGCCGGCTTCCGCCCGGCCAGCCGGTCGTGCACGGTCAGGGCCTGCGCCACCACCTGGTCCATGTTGTAGTAGCGGTAGGTGGCCAGCCGGCCGACGAAGGTCACGTCCGGCTCCGCATCGGCCAGCGCCTGGTAGCGCGCATACAGCGCCGCGTTCTCCGGCCGCGGGACCGGGTAGTACGGATCGCCCTCGGCACTGGGGAACTCGTAGGTGAGGCTGGTGCGCGGGCCCGTCTGTCCGGTGAGGTGCTTGTATTCCGTGATCCGCGTGTACGGCACCTCGGGCGAGGGGTAGTTCACCACGCCCACCGGCTGGAACCATTCGCGCTCCACCGTCTCGTGCCGGAACTTCAAGGACCTGTACGGCAGCTTGCCGAGGCGATGGCCGAAATACTCGTCGACCGGCCCGGTGAAGATCAGGTGGCCGTATTCCACCTCCTCGCGGATGTCGCGCCACTCGCAGCCCAGCAGCAGCGTGATGTTCGGGTGGTCGAGCATGTTCTCGAACATGCGCGTGTAGCCGTGCAGCGGCATCTGCTGGAACGTGTCGTTGAAATAGCGGTCGTCGTCGTTGCTGCGCACCGGGATGCGCCCGGCCACGGCCTTGTCCAGCGCGCTGGGCGGCACGCCCCACTGCTTCAGCGTGTAGCCGCGGAACAGCGCCTCGTAGAGTTCGCGCCCCACCTTGGAGATCACGATGTCCTCGCTGGTGCGCACCTCGGCCACCGGCACCGCCTTGCCGGCCAGGAATGCCGCCACCTCGCCCTCGCCGAGGTCCAGGCCGAAGAAGCGGTTCACCGTGGTGCGGTTGATCGGCACCGGCAGCAGCTGGTCGCCGACCCGCGCCAGGACCTTGTGCTCGTAGGGCCGCCACCGGGTGAAGCGCGAGAGATACGCCACCACCCGCGGCGCATTGGTGTGGAAGATGTGCGGGCCATAGCGGTGCACCAGCAGGCCGGCGGCGTTGTGCTCGTCGAACGCGTTGCCGCCGATATGCGGCCGGCGGTCCACCACCAGCACCTTCGCGCCATCGGCCCGCGCCAGCC
>CANHCJ010000089.1 GCA_947458025.1 Rhodospirillales bacterium
CCCTTGCCGCCGCGGTAGGGGCGGCGGGTGCGGGCGGGCGACCAGGCGCGCGACAGGGACTCCAGCGTGCCGAGCAGGCGCAGCAGGAGGGCCATGAGCACGGCGTACGCGGGCGGCAGCTGGGCGCAACTGTGGCGCAGGCCCGCGAGCTGGTCGGCCAGGGATGTGGAGGGAGGATGCTGCATGGCGGGATGATGCCCCGTTATGTTAGCGATGGAAAGAGTAAATAACTACGTACGTACTCGGGGGACGGGGGCGGCTTCCGGGACGGGGCGGGGTGGCCTAGCCTGCGCGGGAGCGGTTGGGGGGCGGGCATGGCGGACGAATTCATCACCATCGAGAAGGGGCTGGGGCCGAACGGGCGCATCGCGGTGGTGCGGTTCGACCGGGGCATCCGGGCCAACCCGCTTTCCACCGAGGCGATGCGGCAGCTGCGGCGGGCGGCGGAGAGCTTCGAGGACGATCTGGAGACCTCTGTGGTGATCCTGACCGGGAACGGGACGGCGTTCAGCGCCGGGGCGGACCTGAAGGATGCCAGGCCGGCCGAGGCCTCGATCGCCGAGCGCATCCACCGGCAGCGCAGCGGGCCGAAGATGTGCGCGGCGTGGGAGCGGATGGAGCAGGTGACGATCGCGGCGATCGAGGGGTTCGCGATCGGCGGCGGGGCGGCGCTGGCGGTTTCGCTGGATTTCCGCATCTGCGGGCGGGGGGCGCATTTCCGGATTCCGGAGGTGGAACTGGGGATGAACATGTCCTGGGGGTCCATTCCGCGCATGGTGGCGCTGATGGGGCCGGCGCGGACGAAGCAGGCGGTGATCCTGGCGAGCGACCGGATCATGGCGCCGCAAGCGCTGGAGTGGGGGCTGGTGGAGGAGGTGGTGGACGACGGGGCGGCGCTGGAGGCGGCGATGGCGTTCGCGTCGCGGATTGCGGAGCAGCCGCCGCTGCCGGTGCGGATGAGCAAGACGACGGTGAACAAGGTGGCCTTCGCGCTGGCCGACGCGGTGAGCCACATGGACCCGGACCAGAACGTGCTGAGCGCGCTGACCGAGGATTACCGGGAGGGGACGGCGGCGTTCCGGGAGAAGCGGAAGCCAAGATTTACGGGAAGGTAAGCATGTTCTTTTTTGAAAAAAAGAACCAAAAAACTTTTCCGACCTGCGCGCGTGCTGGGTGCCCGGCACGCGTGCAAGTCGGGAAAGTCTTTTTTGCTTCTTTTTTCTTCAGAAAAAAGAAGACCTTCCTTGCTTGAGGACCTCACAGCGCCGGAGCGCTTCGTGGCCCGCGTGGAGACCTCCGCCGGGGCGTTCGCCATCGAGGTGGTGCGGGCGTGGGCGCCGTTGGGGGCGGATCGGTTCTTTACGCTGGTGTCTTGTGGCTACTACGACGACTCGCGGTTCTTTCGGGCCGTGGCGGGGAAGTGGGTGCAGTTCGGGATTGCGGGCGATCCCGCGGTGGCGCGGGCGTGGCGGGGGCGGGTGATCGCGGATGATCCCCTGGTGATGTCGAACACGCGGGGGTTCGTGGCGTTCGCCAATACGGGGCCGGGGACGCGGGCGGCGCAGGTGTTCGTGAACCTGGGCGACAACTCGGCGCAGAACGACATCGAGGCGGGGTTCGCGCCGTTCGGGCGTGTGGTGGCCGGGATGGAGGTGGTGGACCGGCTATACGCCGGCTACGGCGAGGGCTCGGGCGGGGGGATGCGGGCCGGGCGGCAGGACCCGATGTTCGAGGAGGGGAATGCCTGGCTGGATACGCGGTTTCCGCTTCTGGATCGGCTGGTGCGGGTGGGGGTGCGCCTGGAGCCCTTGCCCTGATCGGCCCGGGGGTTTCCTTACTTGATGTAACGAAACAAATGCGAAATATCTAATCCTGGAAATCCAGGCATATGGTGGCTTCAGGAAGACTGGAGCGTGCGATGCCGGGGTTGGAAATTGGGATGCCGGCGGCGGGGATCGCGCTGCTGGCGGGGTTGGTGCACGGCTATTCGGGCTTTGGCGGCGGGCTGCTGCTGGTGCCGCTGCTGAGCCTGCTGGTGGGGCCGGTGGATGCCGTGGCGGTGACGATGGTGGCCGCCGTGTTCGGCCAGGTGCCCGTGATCCGCGATGCCGCCCGGGATGCGGAGTGGCGCGAATGCTGGCCGTTCCTGATCGGGGCGGCGGCGGCGACGCCCTTGGGCATGATGCTGCTGGTGGGCGGCGACCCTGTGCTGGTGCGCCGTGCGGTGGGGGCGTGCACGCTGGCCGCTGCAGGGGTGATCTGGGCCGGCTGGGCGTATCGCGGCGCACGCGGGCCCGTGACGGGCGGCGTGTTCGGTGCGGTGGCCGGGCTGGTCGGTGGCGCGACCGGCCAGGGCGGCCCCCTGGCGGTGGCGTATTTCATGGCGGCCCCGTTCGAGGCACGGCGGCAGCGCGGCAGCATCATCGCCGTGGTGGGGGGGCTGGTGGTGATCGTGCTGGCCGCGCTGGCGATCGGGGGCGCGATCTCGGTGGGGTCGGTGGCGTTGGGGGTGTGGGTGGGGGTGCCGTACCTGGCCAGCGTATGGGCCGGGGCACGGCTTTTCGCCTTGCTGCCGAAGCCGCACTACCGGCGGGCAACGCTGGGGTTGCTGGCGGTTGCCGGGATTGCGGCGCTGGTGGGGTAGGGGAAGCAAAGGAAGAAAGCGAAGGGGTCACAGAGGACACGGAGGGCCACGGAGACCACAGAGAAGAAAGGATTTCGGAACTCTGAGGCCGATGGGTGGTGGGCAGAGACGCTCGCTGTCTCTGTGGTCTCCGTGGCCCTCTGTGCTCTCTGTGACCGCTTCGCTTTCTTCGGGCGGTTATTCCTCGGCGGCGAGGCGGGCGGCCTGGTCTTCGGCGGTGAGGGCGTCGATGAACTGGTCGAGGTCGCCCTGCATGACGCGGTCGATCTTGTAGAGGGTGAGTTCGATGCGGTGGTCGCTGACGCGGCCCTGGGGGAAGTTGTAGGTGCGGATGCGTTCGCTGCGGTCGCCGGTGCCGACCTGGCTCTTGCGGTCCGCGGAGCGGGCGGCGTGGAGGCTGGCGCGCTGGGCTTCGTAGATCCGCGAGCGCAGGATCTTCATCGCCTTGGCCTTGTTCTTGTGCTGGCTTTTCTCCTCCTGCATCGCCACCACGGTGTTGGTGGGGATGTGGGTGATGCGCACGGCACTTTCGGTTTTGTTGACGTGCTGGCCGCCGGCGCCTGAGGCGCGGTAGACGTCGATCCGCAGGTCGGATTCGTCGATGTGGACGTCGACCTCCTCGGCCTCCGGCAGGACGGCGACGGTGACGGTGGAGGTGTGGATGCGGCCCTGGCTTTCGGTGGCCGGGACGCGCTGCACGCGGTGGACGCCGGATTCGTATTTCAGGCGGGCGAAGACGGACTTGCCGGTGATTTCGGCAGTGGCGGACTTGATGCCGCCGAGGCCGCTGTCGTCGTAGTCCATCACCTCGAAGCGCCAGCCGCGGGTGGCGGCGTATTTCTGGTACATGGCGAAGAGCTCGGCGGCGAAGAGGCCGGCTTCGTCGCCGCCGGCGGCGGGGCGGATTTCGAGGATGGCGGAGCGGTCGTCGGCTTCGTCCTTCGGCAGCAGGGCGATGCGGATCTCGTGCTCGAGGGCGGGGATGCGGTCCTTGAGGTCGAACAGCTCCTGTTCCGCCAGCTCCTTCATGTCGGGGTCTTCGAGGAGGGACTGGGCCTCGGCGCGGGCCTGCTCGGCGGCGCGCAGCTCGTCGACGCGGGCGACGATGGGCTCGATCTCGGAGAGTTCGCGGGAGGCGCGGGTGAAGGCGTCGCCGCTGATGCCCTCGTTGAGGAGGTGGCGCAGTTCCTCGGCGCGGGCGACGATGCGGTCTAGCTTGAGGGCGAGCGACATGGGCGATCACCTAGCGCCAACGGGCGGCGGTGCCAACGGGTGGGGCGCAGACGCTTGGGTGAGACAAGGTTTTCAACGCCAAGACGCCAAGGACGGGACGGCAAGGACGCCAAGGGGGAGTGCGGGATGAAGCGCCGCGTGCTGCTTGGTGATCTTCCCGCTGTCCTTGGCGTCTTGGCGTTGAATCCTCGCTTCCTTGCTACGCCAGCCGTGCCGCCAGATCGGCGAGCGGGATTTCCTGCTGGTCGCCGGTGCCGAGGTTTTTGACCTGGGCGACGCCGCGGGCGAGTTCGGATTCGCCGAGGATGATGGCGGTGTGGGCGCCGGTCTTGTTGGCGCGTTCCATGCGGCGCTTGAGGTTGCCGCGGTAGGCCATTTCGGCGCGGATGCCGGCGGTGCGCAGGGCCTGGACGACATCGAGTGCCGCACCTTCCTGGGCTTCGGCGGCGGGGATGACGGCGATGCCGGCGGGGGCGGCGGGGGGCTGGGCGAGGAGCATGGAGAGGCGCTCGACGCCGGCGGCCCAGCCGACGCAGGGGGTGTGGGGGCCGCCCATTTCCTCCACCAGGCCATCGTAGCGGCCGCCGCCGAGGACGGTGCCCTGGGCGCCGAGCTGGGAGGTGACGAACTCGAAGGCGGTGTGGCTGTAGTAGTCCAGCCCCCGGACGATGCGGGGGTTTTCGACCACGGGGACGCCGATGCGGGCCAGGTGTTCGCGCAGCTTGCCGTAGAAGGTGGCGGAGTGCTCGTTGAGGTAGGGGTGGATGGTGGGGGCGTTCGCCACGATCGCCTTGTCGCCGGGGTCCTTGCTGTCGACGACGCGCAGCGGATTGCGTTCGAGGCGCAGGCGGCTGTCTTCGGAGAGCGCTTCCCTGTGGGCGGAGAAGTAGGCGATCAGGGCTTCGCGGTAGGCCATGCGGCTGTCGCGGTCGCCGAGGGTGTTGAGTTCCAGCACCACGTCCTTGGCGACGCCGAGGGCCTGGAGGATGGCCCAGCCGCAGGCGATGACCTCGGCATCGGCCAGGGGTTCGGCACTGCCGAGGACTTCCACGTCGATCTGGTGGAACTGGCGGTAGCGGCCCTTCTGCGGGCGTTCGTAGCGGAACATCGGGCCGGTGTAGAAGACCTTCTGCGGCAGGCTCTGGGTGAGGCCGTTGGTGACCAGGGCGCGGCAGACGCCGGCGGTGGCCTCCGGGCGCAGGGTGAGGGATTCGCCGCCGCGGTCGGTGAAGGAATACATCTCCTTCATGACGACGTCCGACGTGTCGCCGAGGCCGCGGGCGAAGACGGCGGTTTCCTCGAAGATGGGGGTGGACCATTCGTCGAAGCCGTAGGTGGCGGCGACGCGGCGAGCGGTTTCGACGACGTGGAAATGGCGCCGCGCGGCCTCGCCGATCAGGTCGTGGGTGCCGCGGACGGGCTGGACCTTGGGGGGGGCGGGCTTGCGGGGTTGGGAGTCGGTCACGTTGGGTTCCTGTCAGTCCTGCGGCCAGGGCAGGAGGTCTTCGGCGTCGATCTCGAGTGCGCGGGCAAGGGCGGCGGCATCGCGCAGGCCGGGTTCGGCGCCCTGTTCGATGGCGGCGATGGTGGCGGGGGCGATGCCAGATCGGGCGGCAAGAGCGGCCTGGTCGAGCCCGCGGTGCTCGCGCCAGACGCGCAGTGGGGGTTCGCCGGCGGAGAGGCGCTTGGCCATGGCCCAGGGAAGGGATTCCTGGTTGGCGGCGCGAATGCGGGCTAGCATGGCGCCGAGCGCGTCACGCTGTTCCTCCATCTCCTCGAGTTCGCGGGCCAGGGCGTTGCCGTCCGCGGTCATCGGTATGCCTCCCGGCGATGCTTAATCGAGAGGATACGCATCCTCTCGTCGTCCAGTTCGAATATCACGCGCCAGTCGCCGGAGCGAAGGCGGTAGAGGCCGCGGGCGCCGGCCAGGGGGATGACATCGTGGCCAGGGGCATCCGGGGCTTCGGCGTAGGCATCGATCCGTCGCTCCACCCGGTCGCGGTCGGTGGTCGGCAGCCTGGCCAGTTCCTTGGCGGCGTCGCGGGTAATGGCGATCTCGAGCGGCATTCCTTCCGGCTATTCGGCGGCGCGGCGGGCGGCGGCTTTTTGGGCGTCGAGGTCGGCCTGGATGGTCTTGGCCTTTTCCTCCACCAGCTCGACGATGTGTTCGATCATGGACTGGCCGTCGACCGTGTGGTCGGTCTTGCCGGCGTTGTAGACCATGTGGCGGTGGTTGCCGCCGCCGGTGACGCCGATGTCGGTCATCAGAGCCTCGCCGGGGCCGTTGACGACGCAGCCGATGATGGAGAGCGAGAGCGGGGTTTCGATGTGGGCGAGGCGTTCCTCCAGGGTCGCGACCGTCTCGATGACGTTGAAGCCCTGGCGGGCGCAGGAGGGGCAGGAGATGATCTTGACGCCGCGGTGGCGGATGCCGAGAGACTTGAGGAGCTCCCAGCCGACATGGACCTCCTCCTCCGGCTCGGCCGAGAGGGAGACGCGGACGGTGTCGCCGATGCCGGACCAGAGCAGGTTGCCCAGCCCGATGGCGGACTTGACGGTGCCGGTGCGCTTGCCGCCGGCCTCGGTGATGCCGATGTGCAGGGGGTGGTCGCAGACCTCGGCGAGCTGCTGGTAGGCGGCGACGGCGAGGAAGACATCCGACGCCTTCACGCTGATCTTGAATTCGTGGAAGTCGTTGTCCTGCAGGATCTTGGCGTGTTCGAGGGCGGATTCGACCAGGGCTTCGGGGTTGGGTTCGCCGTATTTCTCGAGCAGGTGGCGTTCGAGGCTGCCGGCGTTGACGCCGATGCGCATGGAGCAGTTGTGGTCGCGGGCGGCCTTGATGACCTCGCGCACGCGTTCCGGCGAGCCGATGTTGCCGGGGTTGATGCGCAGGCAGGCGGCGCCGCTTTGCGCGGCCTCGATGGCGCGCTTGTAGTGGAAGTGGATGTCGGCGACGACCGGGACCTCCACCTGGCGGATGATGTCCTTGAGCGCCAGGGCGCTTTCCTGGTCGGGGCAGGAGACGCGCACGATGTCCACGCCGGCGCGTTCGGCGCGGCGGATCTGGGCGACGGTGGCCTCCACGTCCGTGGTGGGGGTGTTGGTCATGGTCTGGACGGTGATCGGGGCGCCGCCGCCGACCGGGACGGGGCCGACATGGATCTGGCGCGACTTGCGGCGCTCGATGTGCTGGTACGGCCGATAGCTGCTCATGGACGGCTCCGACGGGTGGTGCGGCGCACCATGCCGCGCCTCGCGATGTGGCGCAAACGGCGGGCGGAACAAGGGTGGGGGGCGCGGATGGCGCGGGTGCAGGGCTGACCGGCGCGGGTTTCTCTCGCATTTCCGGGGCGCTTCGCTTATGTGCGGCGCAGCATAAGGTGCCCCGTTCGGGGTGCGCCCTCCCCTCCTGCGTCCGGACGGCACCATGGAAATCCGCAACATCGCGATCATCGCCCATGTCGACCATGGGAAGACGACGCTGGTCGACCAGCTGCTGAAGCAGTCTGGCGCGTTCCGCGAGCACCAGCAGGTGGCGGAGCGGGCGCTGGACCGCAATGACCTGGAGCGCGAGCGCGGCATCACCATCCTGGCCAAGTGCACGGCGGTGATGTGGAACAACACGCGGATCAACATCGTCGACACGCCGGGCCATGCCGATTTCGGCGGCGAGGTGGAGCGCATCCTGAACATGGTGGATGGCGCCATCGTGCTGGTGGATGCGGCCGAGGGCGTGCTGCCGCAGACCAAGTTCGTGCTGGGCAAGGCGCTGGCGCAGGGGCTGCGGCCGATCGTGGTGGTGAACAAGATCGACCGCCAGGATGCGCGGCCGGACGAGGTTCACGAGGAGATGTTCGACCTGTTCGCCAACCTCGGCGCGACGGACGAGCAGCTGGATTTCCCGATGCTGTATGCCTCTGGCCGGCAGGGCTGGGCGGTGGTTTCGCTCGATGACGAGCGCAAGGACCTGACCCCGATGTTCGACCTGGTGCTGCGCCATGTGCATCCGCCGGTGCGCGACCAGGAGGCGCCGTTCGCGATGGTGGCTTCCATCCTGGACTACGACAACTTCCTCGGCCGGGTGCTGACCGGGCGGGTGGAGCAGGGGCGGCCGCGGGTGAACATGCCGCTGCGGGTGCTGCGCGCCGACGGCTCCGTGGTGGAATCCGGGCGGCTGACCAAGCTGATGGGGTTCCGCGGGCTGGACCGGGTGAACATCGAGGAGGCCGAGCCGGGCGACATCATCGCCATCGCGGGGCTGACCGACGCGACGATCCCGGACACGATCTGCGACCCGTCGGTGGCCGCGCCGCTGCCGGCGACGCCGGTGGACCCGCCGACGCTGGCCATGACCTTCCGCATCAATGACGGGCCGCTGGGCGGGCGCGAGGGCAAGAAGGTGACGTCGCGGCAGATCCGCGACCGGCTGTTCCGCGAGACCGAGGGCAATGTTGCCATCAAGGTGACGGAATCGAACGAGACCGACGCCTTCGAGGTGGCCGGGCGGGGCGAATTGCAGCTGGGCGTGCTGATCGAGACGATGCGGCGCGAGGGGTTCGAGCTGACGATCGGGCGGCCGCGCGTGCTGACGCGCGACAACCCCGAGAGCGGCGAGCGCGAGGAGCCGTTCGAGGACGTGCTGGTGGACGTGGACGAGCCCTATACCGGCGTGGTGGTGGAGAAGATCAGCAAGCGCAAGGGCGTGATGCAGGATATGCGGCCCTCTGGTGGCGGCAAGGTTCGGCTGACCTTCCACATGCCGAGCCGCGGGCTGATCGGCTACCACGGCGAGTTCCTGACCGACACGCGCGGCACCGGGATCATGAACCGCATCTTCGCGGGCTACGAGCCGTGGGCGGGGGCGATCGAGGGGCGGCGCAACGGCAGCCTGATCAGCAATTCCGACGGCGAGGCGGTGCATTATTCGCTGTGGTACCTGCAGGAGCGCGGCACGCTGTTCGTGGACCCGGGCGACAAGATCTACCTGGGCATGATCCTGGGCGAGCACAGCCGGGATTCGGACCTGGACGTGAACGCGATCAAGGAGAAGAAGCTGACCAACATCCGTGCCGCGGGCAAGGATGACGCGATGCTGCTGATCCCGCCGCGGCGGATGAGCCTGGAGCAGGCGATTGCGTATATCGAGGATGACGAGCTGGTGGAGGTGACGCCCTCGGCGATCCGCATCCGCAAGCGCTACCTCGATCCGCATGAGCGCAAGCGGCATGAGCGGCGCAGCGCCGAGGTGGATGCGGCCTGATACGGCGGGTAGCGCCAGTCGGTCGGCATTCGGCGCGCGGCGGGCAAGCCAAGCGAAGGGGTCACAGAGGACACGGAGGAGCACAGAGACCACAGAGACGTGCGGGTCGCTTCGCTTCTCTGTGCTCTCTGTGGCCCTCTGTGTTCTCTGTGACCGCTTTGCTTTCTGGTGCCGCGCACCGGGTGGGAGTTGCGGTGGCCTGACGTCAGGCCAACCTGCCGCGTTGCCGGGCTGCGATGATTTCGCGGCGTAGTTTCTGGCGCATGGCTTCCTCGAACTCGCTGAAATCCTGGCAGGTCATGGCGAAGGCGCCTGGGCCGCCGATGACCTCGGCCTGGTAGTGGGCGAGAAGGTCCGGCTCCTCGTGCAGGACGCAGAGGCCGTTGATGGTGACGCCGCCGGCGACCAGGCGGTCGCGGACCACGTGGGGCAGGATGCCCTGGTTGGACTTGCCGTCGCCGACCATGTCGATGACGACGCAGGCGGCGCCGGCGGGGGCGGCGAGGAGGAGGGCCTCGCAGGCGTGCAGGGCGTCGCCGATGGCGGTGGCGCCGGCGCGGATGGTGCGGGGGACGTTTTCCACTTCCTCGGCGAAGGCGGCGACGGATTCCGGGGTGTCGAGGCGGGTCCAGCCGGCCATCACCTCCTGCGCGCCGGGGCCTGACCAGATCAGGAGGGCGAGCAGGCTGGCGCCCTGGGGGCCGGCGAGCAGGCCGGCCGTGACGGCGGGGTCGCGCAGGCCGGCCGCGCAGCCGCTGGCCATGCGGCCGAAGCTCTCGATCGAGACGCTGGCCGAGCAGTCGAGCGCGAGGATCAGGGCGAGGTCGGCGTCGTCCATGGGGGCAGGTTACCACCGGACTTGAGCGGGGGCGCCATCCGGCGGATCATCCGGCAGCACTCCGGGAGGATGACGATGGCTGACGACGCCGCACCCAAGATCGAGAGCGACGCCAAGCTGCCGCTGTCGCGCATCACCGTGCTGGACCTGACGCTGGCGCGGGCGGGGCCGACCTGCGTGCGGCACCTGGCGGATTGGGGGGCGAACGTGATCCGCATCGAGCCGCCCGGCAACGGCGACGACATCGCCGGGAACCGGGACGGGTTCGATTTCCAGAACCTGCATCGGAACAAGCGCGCGATCCGGCTGGACCTGAAGTCCCCGGAAGGCCACGCCGCGTTCATGAAGCTGGCCGCGACCGCCGACGTGGTGGTGGAGAACATGCGGGCGGCGGTGAAGCACCGGCTGAAGATCTCGTACGACGAGGTGAAGGCGGTGAATCCGCGCATCGTGTACGGCAGCATCAGCGGGTTCGGGCAGGACGGGCCCTATGGGCTGCGGGCCGGGGTGGACCAGATCGCGCAGGGGATGGGCGGGCTGATGTCCATCACCGGGGAGCCCGGGCGCGGGCCGATGCGGGTGGGCATTCCGATCGACGATCTGTGCGCCGGGACGCTGCTGTCCATGGGCATCATGATGGCGCTGTTCGAGCGCGAGCAGACCGGGGTGGGGCGGTGGGTGACGACCTCCCTGCTGGAGACGCAGGTGTTCCTGCTGGATTTCCAGGCCACGCGCTGGCTGTTCGACGGCGAGGTGGCGGGGCAGGCGGGCAACGACCATCCGACGGGGATTCCGACCGGGGCGTTTCCGGCGGCGGACGGGTTCATCAACATCGCGGCGAGTTCGGGGCGGCTGTGGGATCGGTTCGCCGAGGCGATCGGGCATCCGGAGTGGAAGACCAGGCCGGAATGGGCGACGCAGAAGGGGCGCAGCGCGGACCGCAAGGCGATCAACGCGGCGATCAGCGAGATCACGAAGACCAAGCCGGCGGAGCACTGGATCGAGCTGTTCGAGGGGGCCGGCATTCCGTGCGGGCCGATCAACACGATCGACCGCGTGTTCGCCGACCCGCAGGTGAAGCACCTGAAGATGGCGCGGCCGGTGCGGCATCCGCGGCTCGGCGTGAAGGAGGTGGTGGCCTCGCCCATCAATCTCGTGGGCCATCCGAAGGATGTGCGCTCGCCCACGCCGGATGCGGGGGCGGATACGGTGGAGGTGTTGCGCGGGCTGGGCTACAGCGAGGCGGAACTCACTGACATGAAGGCCCGGGGAATCGTATGACCACGCAGTATGCCGACGGAAAGATGCTCGCCGAGGTTTCGGAGGGCGTCGGGCTGATCACGTTCAACCAGCCGGAGAAGCGCAACGCCATGTCGGTGGCGATGTGGCATGGGCTTTCCGAGATCCTGGATGCGTTCGAGGCGGACGCGGCGATCCGCACCGTGGTGATGACCGGGGCGGGGACGAAGGCGTTCGTTTCCGGGGCGGATATCAGCCAGTTCGAGCAGACGCGGGCGGACGGCAATGCGCAGCTGGAATACGACCGGCTGACCGGGGCGGGGCGGGCGCGGCTGGCGGCGTTCCCGAAGCCGGTGATCGCCTGCATCCGCGGGTTCTGCCTGGGCGGCGGGCTGGGGATCGCGATGCAGGCGGATCTGCGGATTGCGGGCGAGGGCGCGCAGTTCGGCATTCCGGCGGCGAAGCTGGGCATCGCCTACAGCTACGAGATGGTGGAGCGGCTGATCTCCCTGGTGGGGCAGGCGCATGCGCGCATGATCATCATGAGCGGCGAGCGGATCGACGCGGCGGAGGCGCAGCGGATCGGGCTGGTGAACAAGGTGGTGCCGGACGAGGACCTGACCGACACGGTGCTGGAGCTGGCCAAGACGATCGCGGCGAATGCGCCGCTTTCGCTGCGGGCGACGAAGCTGACGATCAACGCCGCCATGGCCGATGAGAGTCGGCGGGACCGGGCGGCGGTGGATGCGGCGATCCTGGCGTGCTTCGACAGCGAGGATTACCGCGAGGGGCGGACGGCGTTCATGGAGAAGCGGCCGGCGCGCTGGAAGGGCCGCTGACGCCGCGCGATGCGGGTTGCGCTGCTGCATGACGTGACGCGCGCGGTGTGCCAGGCGGGGCATCACCGGGTGGCGGCGATGTGGCAGGCGGCGCTGGCGCCGGCCTTCGCGGCGTTGGGGCATGGGTTGGAATGCCCCCCGATGTTCGCCGCCGCGCGGCCGGAGGCGGTGGAGGCGCTGATGCGCCGTGCCGGGCTGGCGCCGGAGCCGGCGGATTGGGCGCGGCTGTTCTCGGCGCCGGAGCTGCTGGCCGAGGTGGAGGCGCTGGTGGCGCCGCTGGAGGCCGACCTCGTGCTGGGGTGGGAGCTTTCGCCGAACCTGGTGCGGGCGCTGCTGCGGCGGGGGATTCCGGTGATCGACATGAGCCTGGCGCCGCTGCGCTTCGCGCCGGACCTGTTCCTGCGGCTGCGGGCCAGCCGGGCGGAGTGGGCGGCGGCGC
>CANHCJ010000090.1 GCA_947458025.1 Rhodospirillales bacterium
CTGTCCGGCGCCCGCGCGCCCGCCTTGTGCCCCACCCGCACCGCCCGCGCGCCCCCGCGCCCGGCCTGAACCTCCATTCACCCCGAATCCGTCGCCAAAACCCCGCGTCCCGCGGCGATGGTGCGCGCGCCTACCGCAGCGCCGGCAGCGCCACCCGATGGAACCGCGCCTCGCCCTCGAAGGCCCGCAGATGCGCCGCCATCTGCGCCCCCGTCACGCACCAGCGCAGCTCGCCCCCCAGCATCGGGTCGCCGCGCCGCGCCAGGAAGCGCAGGCAGTATTCGTCCCCCCGCGCCAGCCGCAGCGCCGCCGCCGGCAGCGCCACCTCATACAGCTCCGTGTGCCGCCGCAGCCCGCAGCCGCCCTCGCAGGCCCCCACCTCCAGCCGGTGCGCCGAAAGCTCCACCACCCGGCCAGCGTCGTCCTCCACCGCGTAGTAGTCGCGCGGCCCCGCCTCCAGGTAGTGCTCCTCGATCCGGATCGCATGCGTCGCCTGCCGCGCCCCCGGCACGAAGCGCGACACGATCGCCAGCACCCGCCGGCTGGTCCCCGGCAGCTCCGCCGGCCACCACGCCACTTTCTGCGACCGCACCACCAGCTCCCGTCCCCGCCCGTCCGGCCCCGGCCCGAAATGCCCCCGGCTGTCCAGCGTGTCGGGCGCCGGCGGCTGCATCCCCCGCGCCGGCCCCGCCGCCAGCACCGCCAGCACCAGGCCCAGCCCCGCCACCCATCGCATCCACCCCATCCGCAGCCCTCCCACCGAGGCCGCAAGCCTCCCCGCCCGTTGCGGCACCGCCATGGCGGCGCGGCGTTGAAACCGCGGCGCTACCCGTGCACCCGCCGCCGCTCCTCGTCGGGAATGCGCCGCACCACCAGCACGTAGGTCGCCAGCGTCGCCACCCCCATCAGCGCCACGAAGCTCGCCATCGCCCGCGGCGTCCCGTCGAAGGCCAGCGCCACCCCCATCCCGACGGCCGCGCTGGTGGCGGACTGGAAGAACCCCATCAGCGAGGACGCCGTGCCCGCCGCCCGCGGAAACGGCGTCAGCGCGCCGGCGATCGCCTGCGGCCCGGTCTGCGCAACGCAGAACATGTAGAGCATCATCGGCGCCACCAGCGTGGCCACATGGTACAGCCCGGCCCAGGCGAACCCCGCCAGCGCCACCCCGGCCACCGCCACGCCCCCCACGCCGAAGCGCAGCACCCCCTCCGGCCCCAGCGCCTTCACGACCCGCCCCGACAGGATGTAGCCGCCGATATTCCCGGTCATGATCGCGCCGAACACCAGGCCGAAATACGCCGTCGGCACCTCCAGCACCCGCAGCACCACGAACGACACGCCCGACAGGTACGCGCCCAGCCCGCCGAACAGGAAGCAGTTCAGCAGCATGTAGCCCAGGAACACCCGGTTGCTCAGCAGCAGCCGGTAGGTCCGCGCCATCCGCGCGGGATGCAGCGCCTCGGGGTCGGTCTGCCGCACCGATTCGCCCAGGAACCCCCACACCAGCCCGGTCAGCACCAGCCCGTAGATCGTGATGAACACGAAGCTCGCCCGCCAGTCGAACCAGGCCAGCAGGATGCCGCCGATGATCGGCGCCAGGATCGGCCCCAGCCCCATCACGATCCCCATCAGCGCCAGCATCCGCGCCACCCGGTCGCGGTCGTACAGGTCGCGCAGCATCGCCCGCGCCAGCACGGGGGCGGCCATGGAGCCGAAGCCCTGGAAGAACCGCGCCGCCACCAGCTCGCCGATGGAACTCGAGAACAGGCACGCGCAGCTGGCGACCACATAGATCACCAGCCCGCCCAGCAGCACCGGCCGCCGCCCGTAGCGGTCCGAGAGCGGCCCATGGAACAGCTGCCCGATCGCCCCGCCCAGCATCGCCAGCGACAGCGTCAGCTGCACCGAGCCCATGTCCACGCCGAAATGGTCGCGGATCTCAGGCATCGCCGGGATGTAGGTGTCGGTGGTGAACGGCCCGATTGCCGTCAGCGCGCCCAACAGCACGATCAGCCAGCGGGAGTCGCGATGGATCATGCGGGGGCCTTGTGTCCGGGGGGCATCACGGTCCCGATGAACCGCCTCCGAATCTAACGCCAACCGCCCCTATCCCACCAGCCGGGCGAACACCTCCGGGTCCGTCACCCCCTCGCAGGCAATCGCCACCACCCGGCTCGCCGGCCCCAGCCCCAGCGCCGCCCGCACCCCGGCATCGCCCGCGGCTGCCACCAGCCCGGCCAGGGCCGCGATCCCGGTCTCGCCGATCTCAAGCCTTCCATCCCCCCACCCATCCCGCGCCGCCGCCCGCAGCACCTCCACCGCCACCCCATCCCCGATCGCCAGCCCCGTATCCACCGCCTCGCGCAGCACCGGCCAGCACAGCGCGGAGGGTGCCCGCACCACCAGCCCATCCATCACCGATCCCTCGCCCTCCGCCAGCACCACCCGCTCCCCCACGGCCAGGCTCTGCCGCACCGCGTCGGACACCAGGGGCTCCACCGACACCACCACCGGCCGCGCCGCCCCATGGTCCAGCCACAGCCGCGCCGCGGTGGCCGCCGCCAGCGACCCGTTGCCGGCGGCCACGAACACATGCGTCGGCGCCTCGGCAAGCTCGCCGGCCAGCACCGAATACCCCGCCAGGATATCGCGCGGGATCGCCTCGCTGCCGCGCCAGGGCAGGTCCGCCACCAGCATCGTCCGCCCCGCCTCCGCCGCCGCGGCCGCCGCCGCCAGCGAGGCATCGAAGTCGCCCGCCACCCGCACCACCTCCGCCCCGAACCGGCGGATCGCCGCCTCCCGCCCCGCCGAGGTATGCGCCGGCATGAAGATCGTGCACGTCGCCCCGAACCGCGCCGCCCCCCAGGCCAGCGCCCGCCCATGGTTGCCCGACGTCGCCGCCACCGCCCGCCAGCCCTCGCCACCCTCGCGCGCCAACGCCCGCTGCAGCGCATAGGGCGGCCCCAGCGCCTTGAAGCTGCCGACCTCGAACCGCTCCGCCTCCAGCTTCACCCCCACCGCCCCCAGCCCGAGCGACGAGGCCAGCCCCGGCATCGCCCGCAGCGTGGTGGGCCGATACCCCGGCCACCCGGCAATCTCCGCCGCTGCCGCCTGCATCGCAGCGGCAGACAGCGCATCGTGGTCCTGGAACGGGCCGCGCGCGGCGGCCGGATTCATCGACAGCTTCATGCCCCCACCCTGCCATTGCCGCCCGCCCTTGCGCCACCTAACGTTCCCCGAAAGTCCCGGGAGAAACCGCCATGCCATACACCCCCTCGATGCTGCCGCTCGACCCCGCGATCTTCAGCGACGACGCCATCCCGGCCGAAACCAAGGCGCTCAACGCCAAGCTCATCGAGCTCCTCACGCCGGCCCCGGAGTGGTGGGACATCGGGGCGGAGACCGTCCGCGAGGCCCGCCGCCTCGGCCGCGGCCCCTTCCCGCTCGCCCCCCGCTCGCCCCGCGCCCAGGAATGGGAGATCGCCGGCCCCGCCGGCCCGGTGAAGCTGCGCGTGATCGCGCCGGAGAAGCCCACCGGCGTCTACCTGCACATCCACGGCGGCGGCTGGGTGCTGGGCGCCTACGACCAGCAGGACCCGATGCTGGAACGCATCGCCACCGCCACCGGCATGGCCGCGGTCAGCGTGGAATACCGCCTCGCCCCGGAGAACCCCTATCCCGCCGGCCCCGACGACTGCGAGGCCGCGGCCGTGTGGCTGGTGAAGAACTGCATGGAGAAATTCGGCACCGACAAGCTGACCATCGGCGGCGAATCCGCCGGCGCCCATCTCTCCGCCGTCACCATGCTGCGGATGCGCGACAAGCACGGCTATGCCGGCTGGCGCGGCGCCAACCTGGTCTACGGCGCCTTCGACCTGTCCATGACGCCGAGCCAGCGCGCCTTCGGCAATGAGCGCCTGGTGCTGCGCACCATCGACATCGAGAAGTTCTGCGAAGCCTTCCTGCCCGGCATCGCCAACCGCCAGGTGCCGGACATCTCGCCCCTGTTCGCCGATCTGCGCGGCCTGTGCCCCGCCCTGTTCACCGTCGGCACCAAGGATGCGCTGCTGGACGACACGCTGTTCATGGCCGGCCGCTGGGCCGCCGCCGGCAACTCCGCCGAACTCGCCGTCTTCCCCGGCGGCGCCCACGGCTTCACCCTGTTCCCCAACGGCCAGGCCCGCGCGGCCAGCGCCGGCATGGATGCCTTCCTGCTGCGGAGCCTGCTGTGATGGCCACGCTCCATCCCGACATGCGCATCCTCACGGAAGCGCAGAAGCACGCCTATACCGGCACCACGATCCAGGAGCAGCGCGAGGCCTGGGGCCGCTACACCGCCTCCATCGCCGAGCCGCCGCCGGCCACCATGGCGGTGCGCGACGAGCTGCTGCCCGCAACCCACCACCCCACCGGCCACCGCGTGCCGGTCCGCATCTACACCCACGCCCGCCCCAGCGGCGCCGCGCTGATCTACATGCACGGCGGCGGCTTCATGAAGGGCGACCTCGACAGTTCCGACCCCATCGCCTGGGGCTTCTGCGACCAGACCGGCGCCACCGTGGTCAGCGTCGACTACCGCCTCACGCCGGAGCACCCGTACCCCGCCGCCTTCCACGACTGCCTCGCCGTGTTGCGCCACCTCGCCGCCGAGGCCGCCACCCTCGGCATCGACCCCGCCCGCATCGGCGTGGCCGGGGACAGCGCCGGCGGCCACCTCGCCGCCTCGCTGTGCCTCGCGGCCCGCGACGGCATCGCGCCGCCGGTGAAGGCGCAGGCGGTGATCTACACCGTGACGGGCACCGACATGACCATGCCCAGCTACACCGAGAACGCCACCGGCTACGGCCTCACCACCGCCGCCTGCCACGAATACTACCGCATCCTGCTGCCCCGCCCCGAACACCAGGCCGACCCGCACGCCCGCCCGGCCATCGTGGAAAACCTCGCCGGCCTGCCGCCCGCCTTCGTCCATTCCGCGGAATTCGACCCGGTGCGCGACGACGGCCGGCTCTATGCCTCCCGTCTCGCGCTCTCCGGCGTGGACGTCACCTACCGCGAGGCCCGCGGCATGATCCACGGCTTCATGCGCGCCCGCTTCAAGGGTGCCGGCGCGCGGGCCGAATACGATGCGATCTGCGCCTTCCTGAAGGAGCGGCTGTGATGGTCGAACTCCACCCGGACATGGCGATTCTGCGGGAGGCGCAGAAGGGCGCCTATGGCGGCGCCACGGTGGAGGCCCAGCGGGCGGACTGGTCGCGCTACGCCGCCCTCCTCGCCGAACCCCCGCCGACGCACATGACGGTGCAGGACCGCACCCTGCCGATCCCGACCGGCCCGGTGAAGGTGCGCATCTACACCCACGCCCGCCCCAGCGGCGCCGCGCTGATCTACATGCACGGCGGCGGCTTCATGAAGGGCGACCTCGACAGCTCCGATTCCATCGCCTGGGGCTTCTGCGACCTCACCGGCGCCACGGTGGTGAGCGTGGACTACCGCCTCACCCCCGAACACCCGCACCCCGCCGCCTTCGACGATTCCCTCGGCGTGCTGCGCCACGTCGCCGAACACCCCGCGGACTTCGGCATCGACCCCACCCGCCTCGGCGTGATCGGCGACAGCGCCGGCGGCACGCTCGCCATCTCCCTGGCCCTGGCCGCCCGCGACGGCCTCGCGCCGCCCCTGCGATGCCAGGCGGCGATCTACGCCGGCATCCAGACCGACAAGACCCTGCCCAGCTACACCGAAAACGCCACCGGCTTCGGCCTCACCACCGAATCCTCCACCCGCTACCAGAAATGGCTGCTCACAAGGCCGGAAGACTGGACCAACCCCTACGCCCGCCCGGTGCTCGCCGAACACTTCCGCGGCATGGCGCCGGCCCTGGTGCACACCGCGCAATACGACCCGATCCGCGACGACGGCCGCCTCTACGCCTCGCGCCTCGCGCTCGACGGCGTGGACGTGACCTACCGCGAAGCCCGCGGCATGATCCACGGCTTCATGCGCGCCCGCCACAAGGGCCCCGGCGTGCAAGCCGAATACCAGACGATCTGCGACTTCCTGCGCAGCCGCCTGTAACCATCAGAAGGAGAAACCATGAGCCTGAAACGCCTCGACGTCGCGCCGCGCCTCTCCCAGGCCGTGGTCGCCAACGGCTTCGTCACCACCGCCGGCGTGGTGCCCGATGACGCAACGCAAGACGTGGTCGGCCAGACCCGCCAGGTGCTGGCCAAGATCGAAGACCTGCTGACCCGCGCCGGAACCGACAAATCCAAGCTCGTCAGCGCCACGATCTACCTGCCGGCCCTGGCCGACTTCGCCGGCATGAACAGCGTGTGGGACGCCTGGGTGCTCCCCGGCCAAGCCCCCGCCCGCGCCTGCGTCATCGCCCAACTGGTCAACCCCGCCTGGCGCGTCGAAATCCAGGTGACGGCGGCGATCTAGCGCCGGGGCCTTGGAACCGTAAAAGGATTCAACGCCAAGACGCCAACGAAGGGAAGGCAAGTGCGCCAAGGGTGGTGGCAGGGTGGAAGCCCCGCCTCCCTTGGCGTTCTTGTCTCCTCTTCCTTGGCGTCTTGGCGTTGAAGACTTGAATCCATCCACCTCGCCGGTGCTTGACGTCAGTACGCCCCGCCTCGCGCGGCGATCGGCCACAGGCACTCCACGCGGCCATTCCGCACCCCCACGTACCAATCATGCCGGTCCACGGTGGGGTCGCAGTGGCTGGGGGTGAGGCGCAGCTTGGTGCCGATGGTGGGGCCCTTCATCTCGGCGGGGAATTCGATCTTGCCGTGTTCGTCGGACGCGCTGACGAACTTCATTTGCGGCTGTTGCCACACGCCGGGCATGCCGGATTCGATGGCGATGGATTTGTGGCCCACGTCCGTCACCGCGATGCCGGGGCGCGGGGCGGACATGACGGTGCCGAGCACGAAGAGCGAGTGGCGGAACTGGCTGACGAAGCCGCCGGAGCCGTCGAGGTTCTTGGCGTAGTCCACGTCCATGAAGCAGTAGCTGCCGGCCTGGAGTTCGGTGAACACGCCGGAGGCGGCCTCGATCTCGAAGGTGCCGGTTCCGGCGCCGCCGACGATGGGGCAGGGCAGGCCCTGCTGGGTGAGCATTTCCACGGTGCGGCGGGTGTCGGCCACGGTTTGCGCGATGGCGGTGGTGCGTTCCTCCAGCGTGCGGAAGTGCTGGGCGCGGCCGTGATAGGCCTGCAGGCCGCCGAAGGTGAGGTGCGGGTCGGCGGCGATCATCTGCGCCAGGGCCACGGCGGGCGAGCCTGGTTCCACGCCGCAGCGGTTGCCGCCGACGTTGATCTCCACCAGCACGTTGAGGATCACCCCGGCATCGCGCGCGGCGGCCGAGATGGCGGCGACGTGGGCGGGGTCGTCGGCGCAGATCGAGATGCGGGCCAGGCGCGCCAGGGCGGCGGCGCGGGCGAGCTTGCTGGCGCCGACCACTTCGTTGCTGATGAGGATGTCGGTGACGCCGCCCCAGGCCAGGGCCTCGGCCTCGGCCACCTTCTGCACGCACTGGCCCACGGCGCCGCGGCGGATCTGCTGCAGCGCGACGATGGGGGATTTGTGCGTCTTGGCATGCGCGCGCAGCCGCACGCCGGTGCCTTCGATGGCGCGGGCCATGGTGTCGAGGTTGTATTCGAAGGCATCGAGGTCGATCAGCAGGGCGGGGGTGTCGACCTCGTCCTCGCGCATGCCGGGGCGGGCGGGGGGTGGTTGCAGCATGCTTGGTGATCCCTAGGGCCAGGTGCGTTTCGTGGCGGCGCGTGCGATCCAGACGCCGGCGACAGTCTTGCCCCGCGCGGTGTGCACCGCAAGCCGGCGAAACCCGTAGAGCGGGCCTTCATAGGCCGAGAGCCGGCGCAGCGCCGCGGCATCCACCACCGCCACCGCCCCGGCCGTGGTAGCGCGGGCGCGGACCAGCGTGGGGTATCGCCCGCCGCGCATCGCCACCCGGCGCCAGCCGCGCAGCGTGGCGGGGGCGAGGGACACGGGCCGTCCGACGAAGCGGGCCATTCGCCCGGGGTCGAGCAGCGTGCCATACAGGAACAGGCGCAGCGTCTCCTCCGCTGTTTCGGTTGCATCCGGCCGCGCGGTGCCAATCTACTGGCCAGGACAGGAAGGGCCTCATGGACGACGATTTCCGCCGCGCCGCTCTCGACTACCACCGGCTTCCGCGGCCGGGGAAGCTGGCGATCGAGGCCACCAAGCGCATGGCCACGCAGCGCGACCTGGCGCTGGCCTATTCCCCGGGCGTGGCCGCCGCCTGCCAGGCGATCGTGGAGAACCCCGACGACGCCTACAGCTACACCGCACGCGGCAACCTCGTGGCCGTCATCTCCAACGGCACCGCCGTGCTCGGGCTGGGCAACATCGGGGCGCTGGCCGGCAAGCCGGTGATGGAGGGCAAGGCCGTCCTGTTCAAGAAGTTCGCCGGCATCGACGTGTTCGACATCGAGGTGGACGAGCAGGACCCGGACCGCTTCTGCGACGTGGTGGCCGCGCTGGAGCCGACCTTCGGGGCGATCAACCTGGAGGACATCAAGGCGCCGGAGTGCTTCTACATCGAGGAAACGCTGCGCGGGCGCATGGGCATCCCGGTGTTCCACGACGACCAGCACGGCACGGCGATCACGGTGGCGGCCGCGGTGCGCAACGGGCTGATGCTGCAGGGCAAGGCGCTGGCGGAGGTGCGGCTGGTCACCTCCGGCGCCGGCGCCGCGGCGTTGGCCTGCGTCGACCTTCTGGTGGCCATGGGCCTCAAGGCCGAGAACGTGACGCTGACCGACATCAAGGGCGTGGTGCACGCGGATCGCGAGGGGCTGGAGGAGCGCATGCGCCCCTATGCCCGCCGCACCGATGCCCGCACGCTGGACCAGGTGCTGGATGGCGCGGACATCTTCATGGGCCTCTCCGCCCCGCGCGTGCTGAAGGCGGAATGGCTGGGCAAGCTGGCGCCGCGGCCGCTGATTTTGGCGCTGGCCAACCCGGAGCCGGAGATTTTGCCGGAGGCGGTGCGCGCGGCCCGGCCCGATGCCATCGTGGCCACCGGGCGCAGCGACTACGCCAACCAGGTGAACAACGTTCTGTGCTTCCCGTTCATCTTCCGCGGCGCGCTGGATTGCGGGGCAACCACGATCAACGAGGCGATGAAGCTCGCCGCGGTGGAGGCGATCGCGGAGCTGGCCCGCGTGGAGGCCAGCGAGGTGGTGGCCGCGGCCTATGGCGGCGCCGCCCCCGTGTTCGGCCGCGACTACATCATCCCCAAGCCCTTCGACCCGCGGCTGATCCTGCAGATCGCGCCCGCCGTGGCGCGCGCGGCGATGGCCAGCGGCGTGGCGCGCCGGCCGATCGTGGATTTCGCCGCCTACACGGCGGAGCTGGAGCGCTTCGTGTTCCGCTCCGGCCAGCTGATGCGCCCGGTGTTCGAGGCGGCGAAGGCGCACCCCGCGCGCATCGTCTATGCCGAGGGCGAGGACGAGCGCACCCTGCGTGCCGCCCAGATGATGGTGGATGACGGCATCGCCGAGCCCATCCTGATCGGAAGGCGCGAGGTGATCGCCGCGCGCGTGGCCGAGATGGGGCTGCGCATGGACCTGAACGAAAGCGTGCGCGTGCTGGATCCGGCGCGGGACGAGGCGGTCTTCGCCCCGCTGCTGGGCGAGTACCAGCGCCTGGTGGGCCGTCGCGGCGCCCCTCCTGACGCAGCCGCCAGGCGCCTGCGCACCCGGCCGACCGTCGCCGCCGCCATGCTGCTCCAGGCCGGCATCGCCGATGCCGCGGTGGTCGGCGGCTCCGGCGACTGGTGGCGGCACATGCAGTACATCATCCCGATCATCCCGCGCCGGCCGGAGGTGAGCCGCTTCTACGCCATGTCCTGCCTGATCCTGCCGGCGGGCGCGCTGTTCATCGCCGACACCTACGTGATCACCGACCCCACGGCCGAACAGATCGCGGAAATGACGCTGCTGGGGGCGGAGACGGTGCGCAGCTTCGGCATTGCGCCCAAGGCGGCGTTGCTCTCCCATTCCAGCTATGGCGGCTCCAACGCCCCCTCGGCCCGCAAGATGCGCGAGGCCCTCGCCCTGATCCGCAAGCGCGCGCCGGATCTGGAGGTGGATGGCGAAATGCACGCCGATGCCGCGCTGGTGGAAGTCATCCGCAACCGCGCCGTGCCCGACAGCCGGCTGACCGGCACCGCCAACCTGCTGATCATGCCGAACCTCGATGCCGCCAACATCGCCTTCAACCTGCTGAAGGCGGCGGCCGACGCGCTGCCGGTGGGGCCGATGCTGCTGGGCATGAGCAAGCCGATCCATGTGGTGACGCCCAGCGTCACGGCGCGCGGCATCGTCAATGTCAGCGCCATCGCGGCGGTGGAAGCGCAGGCCCTGCGGATGCAGGCGGCGCATCCGCCGGGATGAGGCAGACATGATCTCGCTCCTGCTGGGCCTCGCGTCGCTGATCACCCTGCTGGCGGTGCTGGGCATGTTCAGCCGCGCCAAGGTGGCCAGCGTGAAGACGGCGCTGATCTGGGCCGGCGCCATCGGCGGCATCCTGCTGGCGGCAATGCTGTTCTTCACCGGCCGCGGCGCGATCGCGCTGTCGGCGCTGGTGTTCCTGGGCCCGATGATCTGGAGCTGGATCGCCGAGGGCCGGGCGCGGCGCATGGGCGGCCCCCAGGCCGGTCCCCGCCCCCGCTTCTGGCAGCCGCCGCCGCGCGGGGGGATGAGCCACGCGGAGGCCTACGAGATCCTGGGCCTGCACCCCGGCGCCACGCCGCAGGAGATCCGCGCCGCCCACCGCCGCCTGATGGCCGCCGCCCACCCGGACCGCGGCGGCAGCGACTGGCTGGCCGCCCGGATCAACCAGGCGCGGGACGTGCTGCTGGGATGATCCGCCGCGATGCCGCGCTTGTGACCGGGGGGCCGCAGCCGGCGGCCGGCCAGTGCCCTTGAGCGCCTGCCATAATCCCGCCAATAGGGCGTGGCATCCGCTCGCCGGGTTCGCATCGAAAGGGCTGCCACCGTGATCAAGCCGCTTCGCAAGGCCGTGCTGCCTGTCGCCGGCCTCGGCACGCGTTTCCTGCCGGCCACCAAGGCCATGGCCAAGGAAATGCTGCCGGTGGTCGACAAGCCCCTGATCCAGTACGCGATCGAGGAGGCCCGCGCGGCCGGGATCGAGCAGTTCTGCCTCGTCACCGGCCGCGGCAAGACCGCGCTGGTGGAGCATTTCGACATTGCCTACGAGCTGGAGGCCACGCTGCGCGCCCGCGGCAAGCAGAAGGAGCTGGACGAGCTGCGCTCCTGGCACATGGAGCCAGGCTCCATCGTGACGGTGCGCCAGCAGGAGCCGCTGGGCCTCGGCCACGCCATCTGGTGCGCGCGCGCCTTCATCGGCGACGACCCCTTCGCCATCCTGCTGCCGGACGACCTCGTGCTGTCGAACACCCCCTGCATGAAGCAGCTGGCCGATGCCTATGCCGAAACCGGCGGCTGCGTGGTGGCCGTGACGGAAGTGCCGCGCGAGCACACCAGCCGCTACGGCATCCTGGACATCGGCGCCGATGACGGCCGCATGGCCGAGGTGCGCGGCCTGGTGGAGAAGCCGAAGCCGGAGGACGCGCCCTCCAACCTCTCCATCATCGGCCGCTACGTGCTGCGCCCCGAAGTGATCGCCCACCTGGCCAAGATGGAGCGCGGCGCCGGCAACGAGGTGCAGCTCACCGACGGCATGGCCAAGCTGATCGGCCAGGTGCCGTTCCACGGCCTGCGCTACGAGGGCAAGCGCTTCGACTGCGGCGACAAGATCGGCTTCCTGGAGGCGCAGATCGCCTTCGCCCTGAAGCGCCCGGACATGGCCGGGGCCGTGAAGGGCTTTCTCAAGAATTATTGCGCAGACCTCTAAGACCCTTTTCGGAAAGCACCCCCACGATGGCCTTCGCCCACAGCTTCGACCCCACTGTGCTGCGCGAGTACGATATCCGCGGAGTCGTCGGCAAAACCCTGGATGGCGCGGATGCCTTCGCCATCGGCCGCTGCTTCGGCACCGTGGTGGCCCGCAACGGCGGCACCGTTGTCGCCGTCGGCTATGACGGCCGGCTCTCCTCGCCGGCGCTGGAGGCCGAGCTGGTCGCCGGCCTCAAGGCCAGCGGCATGGAGGTGGTGCGCATCGGGCTCGGCCCCACGCCGATGCTCTACTTCGCCGCCACCGTGCTCAAGACCGGCGGCGCCATCATGCTGACGGGCAGCCACAACCCGCCCGACTACAACGGCTTCAAGATGATGCTGGCCGGCAAGCCGTTCTTCGGCGAGCAGATCCGCCGCATCGGCAGCATGGCCGCCGCCGGCGACGTGGTGGCCGAAGCCAAGGGCTCCGACCGCAGCATCGACATCTCCGAGGACTACATCAC
>CANHCJ010000091.1 GCA_947458025.1 Rhodospirillales bacterium
CTGCACGGCCTGCGCCTCGGCATCCCGCAGGCCCTGCTGGCCCACACGCCGCCGACCCCGGCCATGGCCGAGGCCCTCGCCGCCGCCGTCGCCACGCTGGAGCGCCACGGCGCAATCATCCGCGAAGCCCCCCTCCCCTCCGCCGCGCTCTTCAACCCCTGCTACTTCCTCATCGCCCGCAGCGAGGCCTTCGCCCTCTGGCGCCACGCCCTGGCCACCGCGCCCGAGACCCTCAACCCCCTCACCCGCCGCAGCTTCGCCATCGGCGCCCTTATCCCACCCGAAGCCCTGGCGAACGCCCACCGCCTGCGCACCGCGCTGCGCGCCGAGCTCGCCGCCGCCTTCGCCGAAGCGGACGCCCTCCTCCTTCCCACCACGCCCGACGAAGCCGCCGACCTCGACTTCACCACCGCCTTCAGCCGGCCCGATACCGCCCCCTACACCCGCCCCTTCAGCCTCGCCGGCGTCCCCGCCATCTCCCTTCCCTGCGCCCTCGGCCCGCGAGGCCGCCCCCTCGGCCTGCAGCTCGTGGGCCGCCACGGCGAGGATGCCCGCCTGCTCGCCATCGCCACCGCCATCGAGCAGGCCCTGCCCAAGATCGGCGCCCCCAAGGAATGGTGGTCATGACCCTCACGGGAAAACGCGCCCTCGTCACCGGCGCCGGCAGCGACGGCATCGGCCGCGCCATCGCCCGCGCCCTGGCCCAGGAAGGTGCGGACATCGCGCTGCACCACCTGAACCAACCCGCCGAGGCCTCGACCCTCGTCGCCGAGTTCCAATCCCTTGGCCGCCGCGCCCTGGCCATCGAAGCCGACTTCACCGACATCGCCGCCGCCCGCGCCACCGCTCGCCAGGCCATCCAGGCCCTCGGCGGGCTCGACATCCTGGTCTGCACCGCCGCGATGCTGCTGCGAAAACCGGCCCTCGATACCACCGATGCCGAGTGGTCCCGCCTGCACACCGTCAACCTGCACGCCAGCTTCGCCCTCGCCCAGGAAGCCGCCCGGGACATGACGGCGCGCGGCCACGGACGCATCATCCTGGTCTCCTCGGTGAACCAGTTCACCCCCAACCCCGGCCTCATCGCCTACGCCGCCAGCAAGGCCGGCATGATGCAGATGGCCCGCACCCTGGCCCTCGAACTCGCCCCCACCGGCGTTACCGTGAACCTCATCGCCCCCGGCACCATCGAGACCGACCTCAACCGCACGGCGCTGGCCGACCCCGCCTGGCGCGCCCAGAAGCTCGCCCTCATCCCCATGGCCCGCATCGGCCGCCCGGAAGACATCGCCGCCGCCGCCCTGTTCCTGGCCGGCCCCGGCGCCGCCTACATCACCGGCAGCACCATCACCGTCGATGGCGGGCTGGAGCTGCGCCCATGAAGGGCCGCCGCATCCCCCTCTCCCGCCCGCGCCGCATCCTCACGGACCTCTCGCACGCCTCGCTCGCCTTCCCCCGCGCCACGCTGCGCACCCGCATCCACATCCCCGGCCTGATCGCCCCGCGCGAGGCCGCCCCGCGCGGCGCGCGCATCCCCTGGCCCATCCTCTTCGCCAAGGCCTACGCCCTCGTCGCGCAGGAGATGCCCCACCTGCGCCGCGTCTACGCCAAGCTCCCCTGGCCGCATTTCTACGAACTGCCCACCAGCGTCGGCAGCATCATCATCGAACGCGACTGGCCCGAAGCCGCCCCGACCGAAAAGGCCCTCTTCCTCGGCCGCCTGAAAAGCCCCGAGGCCGCCCCCCTGCCCAGCCTCGCCGCCGCCCTACGCCATTACAAAACCGCACCGATCGACAGCATCGCCGACTACCGCCGCATCCTGATGCTCGCCGGCCTGCCCCTCCCGCTCCGCCGCGCAGGCCTCTGGCTCGCGCTGAACCTCGGCCGTCAGGTGCCCAACTACTTCGGCACCTTCGCCATCTCCCCCCTCGGCTCCCACGGCGCCGCGATCCTGCACACCATCCCGGTCTGGACCAGCTTCCTGAACTACGGCCCGATCGACGCCGATGGCGGCACCGACATCTACCTCTCGGTCGACCACCGCGTGATGGATGGCGGCCACGCGGCGCGCGCCATCACGGCCCTGGAGGCGGCGCTCAACGGGCCGATCCTGGCGGAGCTGCAAGGCAAGTAAGAGTCTTCTTTTTCTGAAGAAAAAGAAGCAAAAAGACTTTCCGCCTTTGCGCCCGGCCTTCCTATCGGTGCGCCGCTGAAGCCCGCTTCCGCGCCGGCGTCTGCACCACGGGCGCCAACTCCGCCGCCCCGAAACTCGCCACCACCCGCTCCTGCGAAGGCACCCCATACGCCGTCGTCCGCTGCTGCGGCACGCGCGAAATCCCGCGGATCAGCGCCTCCATCCGCTCCGGCGGAAACTCCTGCCCATGCTCCGTCCCGGCCGCCCGGCTGATGCTCTCGTTCATCAGCGTCCCGCCCAGGTCATTCGCGCCCGCCTCCAGGCATAGCGCCGCCCCATGCGGCCCCATCTTCACCCAGCTGGTCTGGATGTTCGGAATGCCGGGATGCAGCACCAGCCGCGCCACCGAATGCATCAGCACCGCCTCGCGCAGCGTCGGCCCCTTCCGCGCCTGGCCCTTCAGGTACATCGGCGCCTCCATGTGCACGAACGGCAACGGCACGAACTCCGTGAACCCGCCCGTCTCGCTCTGCAAATCCCGCAACACCAGCAGATGCCGCGCCCAGGACACCGGCGCCTCCACATGCCCATACATGATGGTGGAGGTCGTCCGCAGCCCCAGCCCATGCGCCGCCCGCGCCACCGCCAGCCACTCCGCGGTGTTCACCTTGTCGGCGCAGATGATCCGGCGCACCTCGTCATCCAGGATTTCCGCCGCCGTCCCCGGCAGCGTCCCCAGCCCCGCCGCCCTCAGCCGCGCCAGGAACTCCGACAACGACAAGCCCAGCGTCGCCGCCCCCTGCGTCACCTCCAGCGGCGAGAAGGCATGGATGTGCATCCCCGGCACCGCCGCCTTGATCGCCTCGCAGATCCGCACATAGGTCTCCCCGGTGTAGTCCGGATGGATCCCGCCCTGCAGGCACACCTCGGTCGCCCCGCGCGCCCAGGCCTCCTCCGCCCGACGCACGATCTCGCCCATCTCCAAATCATAGGCCGGCCCGCGCAGCGCCTCGTGCGTCTTCCCTTTCGAGAACGCACAGAACGTGCAGCGATAGGTGCACATGTTGGTGTAGTTGATGTTCCGGTTCACCACATAGCGAACCACATCCCCGCTCACCGCGCGGCGCAACGCATCCGCCGCCCGCGTCACATGCCCGTAATCGGCATCCCGCGCCGCGAACAGCAGTTCGATCTCCGGCGGATCCAGCCGCGTCCCGCCGGCCGCCTTCTCCACCGCGCGCGACACCGCCCGGTCCACATCGCTCAGCAGAACCTCCGGCGCCTTCGGCAACGTCACCTGCCCCGGCGCCCAATCGTCCTCGCGCGCGAACCCTTCGGCATCGGCCATCCGCCGCGCCTGCGCCGCCACCGGCGCCCCCATCCACTCCCCGGCCGCGCGCACATAGGCCGGATAGGCCGGCAGCCGCCCCACCAGAACCTTCCCGGCCTCCGCCGTCCGCCGCGCCAGATCCTCCAGATGCGGCCACGGCGCCTCCGGGTTCACATGATCCGGCGTCACCGGCGAAACCCCGCCCCAGTCGTTCAGCCCCGCATCCACCAGCTTCTGGTACACCCCCGGCGAGAGGTTCGGCGGCGCCTGCAGGTTCATCTCGGCACCCAGCACGATCCGCGCCACCGCCAGCGTCCACAGCAGGTCGTCCAGGTCCGGCTCCGGCGCGGCCTCGCGCTTGGTCTTCGGCTTGGCGCGGAAGTTCTGCACGATCACTTCCTGGATATGCCCATACCGCGCATGCAGGTCGCGGATCGCCACCAGCGCCTCGATCCGCTCCTCGCGCGTCTCCCCGATCCCGAACAGGATCCCGGTCGTGAACGGCACCCGCGCCTCGCCCGCCAGCCTTATCGTCTCCAGCCGCACCGCCGGCACCTTGTCCGGCGAGCCGAAATGCACCCCGCCCCGCTCGCACAGCCGGTCCGACGTGCTTTCCAGCATGATCCCCTGGCTCGCGCTCACCGCCCGCAGCGCCAGGATCTCCTCCTTCGTCATCACCCCGGGATTGGCATGCGGCAGCAGCCCGGTCTCCTTCAGCACCAGCGCGCACATCGCCGCCAGGTAGTCGATGGTGGTCGCATACCCCAGCGCCGCCAGCCCCTCCCGCGCCGCCTCGTACCGCAGCTCCGGCTTGTCCCCCAGGGTGAACAGCGCCTCGGTGCACCCCGCCGCCGCCCCCGCCCGCGCGATCGCCAGAACCTCCTCGGGCGAGAGATACGCCGCATGTCCCTTCCGCGGCCGCTCGGCGAAGGTGCAGTAGTGGCACACGTCCCGGCACAGCTTCGTCAGCGGAATGAACACCTTGCGCGAATACGAAACCACCCGCCCGTGCGCCGCATCGCGCAGGCCCGCCGCCTCCGCCATCAGCGCCTCCAGCGGCGCGGCCAGAAGCCGTGCCGCCAGCGCACCATCCGTCACAACTGCGTCCATCGCTCATTCCCCCACGCAAGCTTGCCCACTCGCGCATCACGCTCCATCGTGTCCCCTCGCCGCGGCAGACGCAATCGCCGCCCGCCCAAGGGAACCGCCATGCAGATCGGCTTCAACGCCCCCACCGCCGGCCCGCTCTCCGCCCCCGGCCCGCTGGCCGAA
The DNA here is from genome assembly GCA_947458025.1 of Rhodospirillales bacterium. Taxonomy (GTDB): domain Bacteria; phylum Pseudomonadota; class Alphaproteobacteria; order Acetobacterales; family Acetobacteraceae; genus CAMDGX01. The sequence continues at coordinate 4,737 of CANHCJ010000091.1, forward strand.
CTCTGCCAGGGCGGCGAGGCGCTCGGCTTCCACTACGCCACCTTCTCCGACCACGTGGTCATCCCCACCCAGATCGACAGCACCTACCCGTACTCCTCCACCGGCGAATTCCCCGCCGGCGCCCGCGCCGAACGGCATGAGCAGCTGACCGAAATCGCCTGGGTCGCCGCCAAAACCTCCAAGCTGCGCCTCATCACTTCGGTCATGGTCGTCCCGCACCGCCCCGCCGTCCTTACCGCCAAGATCCTCGCCACCATCGACGTGCTCTCCAACGGCCGCCTCACGCTGGGCATCGGCGCCGGCTGGATGGAGGAGGAGTTCGTCGCCGTCGGCGCCCCCCCCTTCGCCGAGCGCGGCGCCGTCACGGATGAATACCTCCAGGTCTTCCGCGAACTCTGGACCCAGCCTGAACCCCGCTTCGCCGGCAAATACACCCGCTTCGACAACATCCTGCTCGACCCCAAGCCCGTGCAGCGCAGCATCCCCATCTGGGTCGGCGGCGAATCCGGCCCCGCGCTCCGCCGCACCGCCCGCATGGCCGATGGCTGGTACCCCATCGGCACCAACCCCGCCTTCCCGCTCGACAGCCTGGCCCGCTTCAAGGCCGGCGTCGCCAAGCTGCACAAGACCGCCGACGCCATCGGCCGCGACCCCAAAACCATCCAGCTGATCTACCGCGTCTCCGGCTGGGCCACCCCCGGCCCCGCCACCGCGTCCGACGGCCAACCCCGCCTCTTCAGCGGCGACGCCACCCAAACCGCCGCCGACATCCGCGCGCTCCGCGACGCCGGCGTCACCAGCATCGACTTCGGCTTCCCCGGCACCACCGCCCAGGAAGTCCTCGCCGCCATGCAAAGTTTCCGGACCGACGTGCTGGCCAAGGTCTAGCCCACCATCCTTCCGCCCGGCACCCGGCCAAGAAAGAAAGCGGCCACAGAGGCACAAAGACACAGAGAAGCCAGCCAAGGGAGAAGAAAGCCGCCTCAGCCAAAGGGCGGAACGCGAAGCGGCTCCGCCGTCGCCGCCATCACCAGCGCCACCCGCCAAGCCCGGCGCCTCCCTTGCCTTGCTTCTCAGTGCCTCTGTGTCTCTGTGGTCCCTTGCTTGCTTCCTTGCTTGCTTCTTTCCCTACCCGTCCGCCACCCACCCAGGAAACGCCAACATGAAACTAGGCCTCACCCTCCCCGTCGGCGGCGCCCATCCTCGCCTCGACATGGACCTGATCCTGGAAGCCGAATCCCTCGGCTATGACAGCGTCTGGACCGGCGAGGCCTACGGCACCGATGCCGTCACCCCCGCCGCCTGGGTCCTGGCCCGCACCACCAAGATCAAGGCCGGCACCGGCATCATGCAGATGTCCGCCCGCACCCCCACCTGCGCGGCGATGACGGCGATGACCCTCCAGGCCCTCTCCGGCAACCGCTTCCTCTGCGGCGTCGGCCCCAGCGGCCCGCAGGTCATCGAGGGCTGGCACGGCCAGCCCTTCGGCAAGCCGGTGGACCGCACCCGCGAGTATGTCGCGATCATCCGCCAGATCCTGGCCCGCGAGAAGCCCCTCACCTTCGACGGCGAGTACTACCAGATCCCCTACAAGGGCCCCGGCGCCTCCGGCCTGGCCAAGCCGCTGCGCAGCATGACGCACGGCAATCCCGACATGAAGTTCTACACCGCCTCGATCACCCCCGGCGGCCTGCGCGTCAGCGGCGAGGTGGCGGACGGCAACATCCCCATCTTCATGTCGCCGGAAAAAGCCGACCTCATGTGCAAGACCGTGCTGGACGGCATGGCCAAGGCCGGCCGCGCCGTGAGTCTCGCCAACTACGACGTCGCCCCGCACGTGAAGGTCCGCGTCGGCGATGACATCCAGGCCCTGCGCGACAGCTGCAAGCCCGAATACGCCCTCTACATCGGCGGCATGGGGGCACGCGGGAAGAACTACTACAACGACTATGCCAAGCGCCTGGGCTACGAGGCCGAGGCGATCCAGATCCAGGACCTCTACCTCGACGGCAAGAAAGACGCCGCCGCCGCCCTGGTGCCCGACAAGCTTGTGGACGAGTTGGCCCTGATCGGCCCCAAGGAACGCATCCGCGACCGCCTGGCCGCCTGGAAGGAAGCGGGCAAGGAGGGCAAGGTCGGCACCATGATCCTCACCGGCGCTACCCGCGAGTCCATCCGCACCGTCGCCGAAGCCATCCTCTGATCCCAGGAGCTTCCAAAAGAGGAACAAGAAACGCACGCGACCACAGGGACACAGAGCAGAAAGACAAGGGAGAATCCCAGGTAGGGGGAACCTGAAGGGGTTCCGCTATCCTGCCCACCTCATCTCACTCCCAACCCACGTTCCTCCTCCCCTGCCTTTCCCTTCTGTGCCTCCGTGTTGCCTTTCTTGCTTCCTGACAGACTGACGCCCTGTCCTCCCTTCGCACTGGTCGAAGGCCCACTGGCCGGACGCCAGGTGGCAGTGGGCTTGGCCGCGCAACACGTCCTGCTTGAGGGTGCGGTGGAAGCGCTCGTCCTTGTCGTTGGTCCGCGCATGGTAGGGCCGGCCCCGGCCGACCCCGCGTGCCCGGGCAATCACGGCGCGCAGGATGGCTGGGCCATGCCCCCCCTCGTACCTCCGTTACCGAACGCTCGAACAAACAGCGATCGGCACGGGGACGCGCTGAGCGTCCCCGTGCCGGTTCCGGCTTTGCGCCGCCTGCCCTTTCCACGGCAAGCCCTTCCTTCCGACCCCGGAGCGGTTAGCCCAGCGCCAGGCCGCGATCTGCCCCGCCGCGTTCAGTGCCGTGCCGGGACTCAAGTGGCTGGGTTTGTCACCGCCGTGCGCCCAAGGCCCATCTCCAATGGCCGATCCTGACCGCCGCCCTGGCAGCCCATGCTGCCAGGCACGCCATCAAGCTGGATACCGATCGCCAGAGCGCTGCAGCAGAACGCCCAGGGCCGTCCCCCTGGAAAGCCTGCGACGACTGAAATGCCGGGGTCGCTCAGAACCGCGACCGCCGCTCCTCCACATTGGCCTTCACGTCGATCAGCACGGTCCGGCCCTGGGCGTTCAGCTTCTGCGCCTCCCGCAGGGCCGGGCCCAGCTCCGCCGCCGTGCTCACCCGCAGGCCGACCGCGCCCATGCCCTCGGCGATCTTGGCGTAGTCGCCGTGCATGGTGGAGACGCCGTAGGCCTCGCGCGCTTCCTTGCCGATGGTGCCCTGGGTGGGCCCGGAATAGGTCGCCATCGCGCTGTTGTTCAGCAGCACCGTGGTGATCGCCGCACCGGAGCGGGCCGCCGTCTCGATATCCGTGCCCGACATGCCGAAGGCGCCGTCGCCCATCAGGTTCATGCAGAACTTGCCCGGCTGCGCCATCTTCGCCCCGATGATCAGCGGGATGCCAAAGCCCAGATGGGTGGTCTTGCCCCAGCCGACATAGCTGTGCGGCGTCGTCGCCGTGTAGAACGGCACGATGGTGTCGCGCGGTGCGCCGGCGTCATGGGTGACGATGCTGTTCTCGGGATCCAGCGTCTCGTTCAGCGCCTGGATGACGCGGTAGTAGCTGAGCGGCTCCGAATCGTCGGCCAGCACCGGCGTCCACTTGGCCATCCATGCCGCCTTCGCCGCGGCAACCTCGGCCTGGGTCCGGGCGCGATCGCCGATGCCCTTGCCGCCGGTCTTGGCCTTGATGCACGCGATCAGGGCCTCGATGGTCAGCTTCGTATCGCCGACCAGGCCGATATCAGCCGCCTCGTCCTTGTTCAGCTCGTCGGGGTTGTTGGTGTTGTGGATGATGGTCTTGCCCGGCTTGATCTTCTGGGCATAGGGCGAGCGGGTGAGGCTGGTCCCCAGCGCCAGCATCACGTCGCTACCGGTGAGCCACTCATTGGCCGGGCCCGTGGTCGTGCCGCTGCCGGCGCCCAGCGCCAGGGGGTGGCGTTCGTCAAAGGCGGACTTGCCGGGCATGGTGCAGAACACGGGTGCAGCGATCAGTTCCGCCAGGTCGCGCAAGGCGTCCGTTCCGCCGGAGAACATCACGCCCTGGCCGGCCCAGATCACCGGCCGCTTCGCCCCGATCAGCGCCGCGGCGGCGTCCTCGATGGCGGAGGGCTCGGGCACCTGGCGGTGGATCTTGGGGGATTTGTAGGTCCGCGCCGCTTCCGGCACCTCCTGGTCGCAGACATCGCCGGTCAGCTCAACCACAACCGGGCCGGGCGTGCCGTTGCGCAGGGCGTGGAAGGCGCGGCGCATCACGTCGCCCACCTGGTTCGGCGTATAGATCGCCTCCACCTGCTTCACCCAGCCCTGGTAGGTCCGCGCCGCCGTGAAGTTCGGCTTCACCGACAGGCGGTCGAGGTTGTTCCCGCCCAGGAACACCAGGATCGGGATGTTGTCGGCATAGGCCTGGGCGATGCCGCCCATGGCGTTCTCCGCCCCCGCCTGGGCCTGCACGGCGCAGACGCCGAATTTCTGCCGGTCGCTGATGCGGCTGTAGCCGTCCGCGGCCATCACCGCGCCGCGCTCATGCCGGAACGCAACCGGCCGGATGCCCACCCGCGCCACCGCGGAGATCAGCGGGTTGCTGGGGAAGCAGGCCATCCACTCGACGCCTTCCTGCTTCAGGATCTGCGCGATGTAGTCGATGCCGTTCATGGCCGGTCCCCCGTGGCGGAAATCGCCGATGTTGGCGAGCGTGTCCGTCGCCGGAACAATTGATACAACTCGCGATGCAGATTTGCGAAGTGCCGGCCGCGTCTGGATCTTGGCCGGCATTCCCCGGATGGCGGCCGATCCGCCCATCAAGCCGTGACCCTATCGGCAATCCGGCAGCGCTGGCAACGGTGACTGACCTGCCCCTGATCGTGGGTCCCCGGCCTCGCCACACTCCACCACCGCTGGCAAGCCAACACCCTCCCCAAGCTCCGAGAACGCGCGGGATCCCGCCATAAAGCCACCCCGCCCAAGGCCCCCGCCCCGCTCCCCACCTTTCTGGTGCCCAGCGTCCCCCTCACGGATGCCCCCAGGCCCCCGAAACCGCGAAGCTGGAAACTTACAGCCCCCGAACGGAAGCTCCGCCCCTACGAAATCCGCGCCATCCGCACTTAACCCTGCTCGCGCACTTCATTCCGCATAAATATCCTTCCCTCACAACCCCGACCCCATCGGCAACCCGCCCCACCTATGCCATCCTCCGCCCAACGAACGCCCCCGGGAGGAGCACGCCATGAAGATCAAGCGCATCGACGACCTCCACGCCGACGCCGGCTGGCGCAACTTCTCCTTCCTGCGTATCGAAACGACGGACGGCATCGTCGGCTGGTCCGAATACACCGAGGCGGACGGCTCCCGCGGCCTCACCGCCATCATCCACGGCCTCGCCGATGCCGTGATCGGCCAGGACCCGATGCGCCTGCAGCACATCGAATCCACCCTGCTCTCCCGCACCATCCAGGCCCCCGCCGGCATCAACCAGCGCGCCATCGCCGCCATCGTGAACGCCCTGCTCGACATCAAGGGCAAGGCTCTGGGCGTCCCGGTCTGGAACCTTCTCGGCGGCATGGTCCGCGACCGCCTGCCGGTCTACTTCTCCCATTGCGGCAGCTACCGCGTCCGCAGCGCCGAGCTCATGGGCGTCCCGCCGCTGCGCACCTACGACGACGTCGCCAGGCTCGGCGAGGAAGTGAAGGCCAAGGGCTTCAAGGCCCTCAAGACCAACATCCTAATGCTGGACCGCGACGAGCCCACCACCTGGTTCCCCGGCTTCGCCCGTGGCCCCGGCCACCCGGAGCTGAACGCTACCCCGGAGGTCCTCCAGGCCATCCGCCGCACCCTGGCCGCCTTCCGCGACGGCGCCGGCCCCGGCATGGGCATCCATCTCGACCTCAACTACAACTTCAAGACCTCGGGCTACCTCCGCTGCGCCGAGGCCGTCGCGCCCTACAACCTCGCCTGGCTGGAAATCGACACCTGGGACCCCCAGTCCCTCGCCCTCATCCGCCGCCAGGCCCCATGCCCGATCGCCTCGCTCGAATCCGTCATCGGCCGCCGCGGCTTCCGCCCGTTCCTCGACGCCTATTCCACCGATGTCGCCATCGTCGACGTGATCTGGAACGGCTTCACCGAATCGCTGCGCATCGCCGCCCTGTGCGACGCCTATGAGGTCAACTGCGCGCCGCACAACTACTACGGCCACCTCTCCAGCGTGATCGGCGCCCATTTCTGCGCCACCATCCCCAACTTCGCCGTGATGGAGATCGACATCGACAGCGCCCCCTGGCGCGATGAGCTGGTCACCACCCCGCCCAGGATCGAGAACGGCGACTTCATCCTGCCGACCGCGCCGGGCTGGGGCTGCGACATCGATGAAAAGGGCGTCGCCCGCCATCCGCCGCGCTGAACGTTTTTCATTGAATTCCGTCAACCGGGGCGGCATTCCCCCGCCAGCCCCGGAGCCCGCCATGTCCATCCCGCCCCGCCGCAAGCGCCCCTCGGGCACCGAAACCGGCCGCACCCGCCAGCGCGAGGACACCAAGCGCCGCCTGGTGGAGGCCGCCGAGGCGATGATCCGCGAGCGCGGCTACGACGACGTCTCGGTCACCGACATCGCCCGCCGCGCCGGCGTGGTCCCCTCGCTGATCAACACCTACTTCAACGGCAAGGCCGGCCTGCTCTACGCGATCATCCAAAGCCACAACGACCCGCAGCTGGCCGCCACCCGCGCCGCCGCCGCCACCCCCGGCACCGCGCGCGAGCGGCTGGAGCGGATCATCGCCGTCTGGGCCGAAGGCGACCTCGCCCGCGGCAAGCTGCTCGGCCCGCTCATCGCCCTCACCTGGTACTGGCCACCGGCCACCGAGGCACAGAACATCCGCGACCGCGCGCCCTTCTTCGCCTGCGTGCAGGAGGTGCTGCGCGAGGGCGCCGCCGCCGGCGAATTCCGCCCCATGCCGCAGGGCGATACCTGCGAGGTCATCTTCGCCGTCTACAACTGGTCGCTCCGCCCGGGCATCTTCTCCGGCGCCACGGCGGCGGAGTGCGTGGCGCTGGCCATGGCGCGGCTGGACCTGCTGCTGAAGCCCTGAACGCAAAAGGGCCGCCCCGCGGGGCGGCCCCTGCCGTCACCGGCGGCCGATCAGGCCGGCATGCGGTGCAGCGCGCACAGCTTGTTGCCGTCGGGATCGCGCAGATAGGCAAGATACAGCGGCACGGCCCCGCCGGAACGCACCCCCGGCGGATCCTCCACCGCCCGGCCCCCGGCGGCCACGCCGGCGGCATGCCAGGCATTGGCCATCTCCGGCCCCGTCACCTTGAAGCCGATCGTGCCGCCATTGCTGTAGGTGGCCGGGTTGCCGTCGATCGGCTTGGTCACCAGGAAGATCGCCCCGTCATGGATGTAGATCAGGCGCCCCTTGGGATCGACGATCCCGGGCTTGCCGCCCAGCGCGGCGAACAGCGCGTCGTAGAACTTCTTCGACCGGTCGATGTCGTTGCTGCCGACCATCATGTGGCTGAACATGCCTGCCTCCCCTTGCGTTGCTTGGCGCGCCAACAGACCACGCTTCGCCGCCGCGGCAAAGCCCCGGCGGTCACCGAAGCGCCACCCCCGCCCCGCCCGGCCTGCTTGTTCACGCCACCTTAACCCCGCCGCCGCACAACGGGGGCTCCGCTCCAACAGGGAGTCACGATGTTCGGCAA
>CANHCJ010000092.1 GCA_947458025.1 Rhodospirillales bacterium
CTCGGCCAGAAGCCCATGCTGCTGTGGTTCACCGGCCTGTCCGGCTCCGGCAAGTCCACCGTGGCCAAGCTGGTGGAGGAGGCGCTGCACGCCGCCGGGCGCCACACCTACTCGCTGGATGGCGACAACCTGCGCCACGGCCTCAACCGCGACCTCGGCTTCACGCCCCAGGACCGGGTGGAGAACATCCGCCGCGTGGGCGAGGTGGCCCGGCTGATGGTGGATGCCGGCCTGATCGTGCTGGCCAGCTTCATCTCCCCCTACCGCGCCGAGCGCCAGATGGTGCGCGACCTGCTGGCCCCCGGCGAGTTCGTGGAGATCTTCGTGGACACCCCGCTGGAAGTGTGTGCGGCACGCGACGTGAAGGGGCTGTACGCCAAGGCGATGCGCGGCGAGATACCGAACTTCACCGGGGTCAGCAGCCCCTATGAGCGACCGGAGGAGCCGGACCTGGTGCTGGACGGCGCCGCCTCCGACGCTGTGGCCCTGGCACGGCTGGTGCTCGATCACATCGGCGTGTGCGGCCCGAAGACGCCGTGCTGAGCCGTCCTCGGCCGGCGTGTTCGATGGACCTGTTCATCTTTGTGACATAAAAATCCTGGCGTATGCGAAGATGGTCAGGCCGCACTGCCCCACAGCCAGTCGGCTCGTGCTGGACCGGTTGCGACCTTGGGGATTGGCAGGATGTCGACCACGTATCAGACCCATAGCCCAGGCGCGAAGGGGGTGTCGGACTCTCTGAGGAAGCTCGAGCGGCTTCGCCTGCCGGACAACATGGCTGGAAAGAGCTTTCTCGACATCGGCTGCAATGAAGGCTTCTTCTGCGGGGTGGCGGCCAGCCGCGGTGCTGCCCGCGTGGTGGGGCTCGACGCCTCCCAACCGGCACTTGATTTTGCCCGCGCAAAGTATCCGCACCCTTCCATCGAATGGCTGCACCAGAACTGGGACAGCCTGCCCGCCGGGCCGTTCGACGTGATCCTTTGGGCATCGGGCATGCACTACGAGCCAGATCCGGCCCACATGCTGGAGAAGATCGCCCAGCGGCTCGCACCAGGCGGGTTACTGGTTCTGGAATGCGGCGTCTCCCATGCCGGGACGATGGAGATGGTGCTGGTCCATCGCCAGAACGACATGCGCTGGATCCCGACCGAGGAGTTCCTGGCCAAACAGCTCCTCACGCGATTCACCTTCCGGCAGGTTGCCACGCCGGAGCTGCCGCAGGGCGACCCGATCCGCCGCGCGGTCTATCACTGCCGCAAGCGCCAGCCGCAAGTGCTGGTGGTGCGCGGGCCGGCACAGCACGACAAGCTGTCCTTCGCCCGCCTGCTCGCGCCGGCAGCGACCAAGGTGATGAGCATTGACCCCTTCGTCTATCGCATCCTGATCGCCGAGCATGCGCACGGTGCGCTGGGGCCGTTCATCAAGGCGAACTACAAGGACTATGACCTCGTGTCGCTCTACGAGGGCATCGACCGCGCCGGGCTGACTGCCGAGTACGTCGCCCGCATCGCGGAGGCGATTGCCCCTAGCGATGAGGCGGTGATCATCGAGGGCTACGTGACCGACGCGCAGGCCGCGGCGTTGGCGGCCTGCCTGGGCGAGGCCGCCGTCGTATGGGATGCGCGGCGCATGGAAGCGGCCGCCACAGCGAAGCTTGGCACCCTGGCGTCGGCGGCGGGCTCGGGCAGCGCGGTGCCATCGGCATCCATGCCGCAGGGCAAGCCTGGTACGGCCGAAACCGGTGGACCACCCAGCCTAGCCGTACTGTTCGACATGTCGCAGCAAGGGACATACACGAGCATATCAGGATATTCCCATGCGCGATATACGCAATACACTGAAGCCTCGCGCCATATCCATAATCAAATTCTCAGGATTTTAGAGTCTTTCGGCATAGAATACTATCTGTTTGCGGGCTCGATGGTTGGCTATGTGCGCAACCGGCAGATGCCGAAGTGGATGGACGACCTCGATGTGATCATCTTCGACCATCAGGTCGAGCTGTTCGAAAGCCGGGTCGTGCCCTATCTGCAGCGCTGCGGGTTCATGTGCTGGCTCCCCGACGGTTTCCTGAGGGGCGGATATCAGTTGATCTCCCTCCTCCAGGGTGATGAGCGCGCCGCGGTGGAAGGATACGACCGTGGGCGCACGATCTCGCTGGCGGAGGGCGTGAACGTCACCGTGCCGTGGGCGCAGGTGGATGTGTTCTACACGATGGTCGACGCCGGCGGGTTCATCCGCAACATCAGTGGCTGGGGATTGTACAACGAAAAGAACATTCCAGCGGATTGGGTGCGGCCTGGCGTTTTGCTGGAGATCGAGGGGCGTCGGCAGCGCGTCTTCAGCCGGTGGGAAGACGACATCCAGCGCGAGTATGGCGATGTCATGAACAACCTTGTCGTGTCGACACATGGCACGACGTACCTCACCGCGCCGAACACGCCGTGGGCTGCCGTCTCGGCCGAGTTCGACCGGATCGTTGCCCAGACTTCAAGAAACCTGCCGCCCAGTCTTTCCGAGGCTGCTCATCTTGCCTTCCGCCCGACCGCAGGCCAGCGAGCCGCCCCGAAGCCGACCGACAGTTTCGATGCCATCGTGGCCGAGATCGTGCGCATATCGGCCGAGGAAGTGAGGCTGACCGGGGGCGACCAGATCTTCTGGGTGATGGACCTGAAGCGCCTGTTCCCCAAGCTGCGCATCCAGGTGCGGGTTGCCGACGAGCTGGAGGCCGGCCGTGCCGCGCATCTGCGTGCGTTCATCGATGGCGTCGACTTCGCCTCCGCGCCGGTGGCCGACGCCTACGGCGACATGATCGACCACTTGCGCCGCGCCCTGGGTTAACCGCATGCGGGAGCCGACCTCATGACCACCGTCATCACCTATGGCACGTTCGACCTGTTCCATGTGGGTCATGTACGCCTGCTCAAGCGGCTGCGGGCGCTGGGGGATCGGCTGATCGTTGCCTGCTCCACCGATGAGTTCAACGCCATCAAGGGCAAGAAGGCGATCTTCTCCTACGAGGATCGGGCCGAGATACTGTCTGCCTGCACCTATGTCGACCTGGTGATCCCCGAACGGAACTGGGAACAGAAACCCGACGACATCCGCACCCACAAGGCCGACATCTTCGCGATGGGCGACGATTGGGCCGGCCGGTTCGACTACCTGGGCACGGAGACCGGGTGCATCGTGACATACGTGGCCCGTACCCCCGATATCTCCACCACGGACATCAAGGGCGTGATGCGCCGGATCGACGAGGACAGACTGCAATCCATCCGCAACATGGTCGAAGGGCTGCGCGCGGAACTGTCGAAGTACTGAGCCGCCGGATCGCGGCCGAACCATGCCCGGAGGCGATCGCCGCAAGGGCAGCTGGATGTCGCCGATCGATAGTCGGCGTCCTTCACGACTTGGCCATTGTTCCGCCGTAGGAGAGGGTTGCGCGATTGCGCACCCTGAACGGTGCGTCGGGACGCCGGCTTTGTTCGACCCGCAGGTCGCAAGAGGTATGCTGAGTTGGCCGGTTGCGCCGGTATGCGGCACTCGGTATCGGATCATTGCGGTGCGTCCTGGATCACCCTAGACATCTTTAGCTTGCGATCGAAGCTGCACGTGCGGAGCCGCCAGGATGCCGATAACCGACGACGAGATTGCCTGGGTGTATCGCTTGTTCCTGGGTCGAGAGGCCACCCCAGATTAGGCCCGGCAGTGGCGACCGCAGGCATCGCTGGAGGTTCTGCGGCGCGCGGCCCTGGAATCGCGCGAGTTCCGTGGCGTGCTGGATCGGCTGGCGGTACAGGCTTCTCCCCAGAAGGCGCCTGCGGCGCAAGAACGGCTGACCCACCTCCTGCCGCCCTCGCACGTGGAATGGGACGTGCCGGAGCAGGCGATGGCAGGGCTGATCGACCACGTGACCCAGACCTGGACGGCCCTGGGGAACGACAAGCCACACTGGTCGGTGCTGTCCTCTGACCAGTTCCTGCCGGAGCAGATCGAGCAGCACCGGCGCAACTTCTATGAGTCCGGAAGCAACGACGCCAAACTGATCCTGGCCGCATTGGCACGCCATGGGCGGGATGCGGCCAGCCATCCGCGGATAGTGGAGTATGGCTGCGGCGTGGGGCGGGTTACGCCCTACCTCGCCACCGTGTTCCGCGAGGTGACGGCGATCGATATCTCCAGCAGCCACATTGCCATGGCGGAGGAGGCAACCCTGGCTGCGGGCGCGCGCAACGCCCGGTTCCGGCTCGCACGGGCGCCCCATTTCGGCATGGAGGAACCGTTCGACCTATGGTTCAGCTACATCGTGCTGCAGCACAATCCGCCACCGCTGATCGCGATGGTGTTGCGCCGTGCACTGGCCATGCTGGCGCCAGGGGGCATCGCGATCTTCCAGGTGCCAACCTTCGCTATGGGCTACAAGTTCAGCTTGGCGCAATATCTGGCCAATCCCACCAGCACCGGAACCATCGAGGTGCACTGTCTGCCGCAGCCCGTTGTGTTCCAGCTGGCGCATGATGCCGGATGCGTGCCCCTGGAGATCCGTGAGGACAGCGCGATGGGGCGGCACCGGAGTTGGCTGTCCAACACCTTCATATTCGCCAAGCCCGCCTGACCGTACACTACGGACGGCGCCGACGCAGAACAGCGCCGGGGCGATACCGCGAAACCTCAGCTGGACAGCCGTTGCAGCGCCTCGGGTGTGGAGACCAGTTCGGACTCCACCTCGGTCAGCCATGTGCGGTTCAGTTCTTCCAGCTTGAAACCGTGATGCACCGGCTGGCCGAACGAAATGCCGGGATGGTGCACTACGGCGCGGCCATCGATGATCAGTTGCTTCCATTCCGCCATCTCCGGGTACGGCTTGGACGGACGATGGAACACGTTTTGGTGGTACATGCGGGCACCCACCGGGGCGGTGTGGAAGACGAAGCTGTGGCGCGTGAGCGAAACGTCGCGGATCTTGGTGCCGCCATGCGGCAGCTGTGGATGCCAGATCACGCAGTCGCCGGGGTTCATGTACAGCTTGACGCGTTGCAGGCCGCGCTTGGCGCAGCGCTCCACCACGCCTCGCTGGTAGTCGTCCCAAAGGTCGTTGTCCAACTGGGGCACCGCATCCAACGAACCGAACCGCGCCACAGCCAGCGCCTCGCGGTCGAGTTCGCCCACCAAGTGACCACCGGCCAGCACCTCCAGGCATCCATTGTCGTCTCCGGCACCCTCCAGGTACAGGGTATTGCCGAAATAATTGTACTCCGGCCGGGTGCAGAACACAGGCGTATCCCGATGCGCCGGCTGTTCAGAGCCTCGTTCATAATAGAGAGACGTATAAAGCGAGGTCGGGCGGCCAAATAAGAAATCTTGCACCTCCAACAAAAGTTTGTTCTGCGTGAATAACTTCGTGAGGATAGGCATTGCAATATGCAGATTGGTGAAGCGCGGCAGGATGCCGCGGTTGGATCGGTGAGGATTGAAGGTTTCGGCGTTCTGCAGATAGAACTTATGGAACTCGCCGATCACCGTGCGGCAGTGCTCCGGCGTCACCACGTTCGGAATCACAGTGTAGCCGAGCGTCACAATATTGGCGGCATGCCGCATCGCCGCCTCAGAGAGATTGGAGTGCAGGATCTGCTCGACCGCGCTATCCTGCATGTGGATCGGGGGATTAACCCATCCAGTGTAGTTGCCGCCGCCGTCCATCCTTCTCGTCCCCCGACCAGTCTGGTTTGGATATCAGCAAGTCGCGGCTCGCCGCAACGAACGCATAGATCACCCTACGCCCGAACGTATTGCAACCCCGTGAACCGCCCGCGCATCTCCCGCGTCCGCGCCGACACCCCCTCTGGCGCGTTCCCGCGCAGCCCCTCCGCGATCAGCTCCGCCAGCGCCGGCGCATCCGCCGGCGTCACGCCGCGCCGCACCAGCTCCGGCGTGCCGATCCGCAGCCCGTTCAGGTCGCCCGCCACCTCCGCGATCGGCAGCCCGATCCCGCACGCCAGGAACCCCGCCCGCCGCAACGTTTTGGAAGCAGCCTGCCCGCCGCCGAACGCCGCCGCCTCCACCGCGAACTGGTGCGAGGTCGTCATGCCCCGCTCGCGCGCGAACACCCGTATCCCGCGCGCGTCCAGCTCCCGCGCCAGCGCCTGCGAAAGCGCCACCATCGCTGCCGCATAGGCCGCGCCGAACTCCCGCCAGTCCAGCAGCGTGATCGCCAGCGCTGCGCTTTTGGCCGCATCGAAATTCGCCGTCATGCCCGGAAAGGCGATCCGGTCCAGCCTTTCGGCAATCGCCGTATCGTTGGTCACGATCAGCCCGCCCGCCGGCCCGCCCAGGCTCTTGTAGGTGCTCATCGTCATCAGGTGCGCCCCCTCCGCCAGCGGGTTCGGCCAGGCGCCCCCGGCGATGATCCCGCACTGGTGCGCCGCGTCGAACAGCACATGCGCCCCCACCTCGTCGGCGATCGCCCGCACCGCGCGCACATCGTGCAGGAACAGGTTCAGGCTGCCGCCGATGGTGATCAGCCGCGGCCCCACCCGCCGCGCCAGCGCCCGCAGCCCGTCCAGGTCCACCGTGTACCCGTCCGCATCCACCGGGGCAGGGTGGCTCACCAGCCCGTACAGCCCCGCGCAGCCCGCCGCATGGTGCGTCACATGCCCGCCCACCGCCGGCGGCGGCGCGATGATCGCATCGCCGGGCTTCGCCAGCGCCATGAACCCGCACAGATTCGCCATCGCCCCGGAAGCCACGCGGATCTCCGCATACCGCGCCCCGAACACCTCGGCCGCCAGCTCGGCCGCGATCACCTCGATCTCCTCGATCGCCTCCAGCCCCATCTCGTACTTGTCGCCGGGGTAGCCCAAGGAGGGCCGGCTGCCCAACCCGCGCGAAAGCGCCGCCTCGGCCGCCGGGTTCATCACGTTGGTCGCCGGGTTCAGGTTGAAGCACTCCGCGTCGTGGATGTCCTGGTTGCGCCGGATCAGCGCCTCGATCCGCGCCGCCACCTCGGCCGAGGGCGCGGCCACGCGCGCGGCCAGCGCCAGCACATGGCCCTCGCAGGCCTCGGGCACCCAGGGGCGGCGGGCGAGATGGGTCATGCGGCGGGCTCCTTGCGGCACGGGGCAATGCCGGTCTGCTAGCAACATTCCGCCGGGGAGTCTCCCATCGCCAGGCGGCGCATCGTCCTCGTCGCCCGCGAGGCCTGGCAGTGCAGGAAGAGTCTTCTTTTTGTGAACAAAAAGAAGCAAAAAAACTTCATCCGTTTGATGCGGAAAGACCGGGGCCTATCCGCATCCAAGTCGAAAAAGTTTTTTGGTTCTTTTTTTCAAAAAAGAACCCCTTCCTTCCTACAACGAAAAATCCCCCACCCCCAGCACCGCAGTCCAATCCGCCCCCACCAGCCGTATCCGCAGCTCCGCCCCCGCCCCGGCATTCGCCTCGATCACCGTATCCGTCCCATCGAACCACGCCCGCAGCTGCCCCGCCGCCGTGAAGGGCGCCGCGCCGATGAACACGAACGCATCGTCCGCCCCGCCCGCCACGGCATCGATCGCCCGCAGCGAGATCCCGTCCCGCTCCGCCCCCGGCGCCCCCGCCGGCCGGAAATCCAGCAGCAGCGCCGGCGCGGAGAACAGGTCCTCCGGCCCGAACAGGAAGACGTCGTCGCCCGCCCCGCCCGACAGCGTATCGCCCCCGCCATTGCCCCGGATGTGGTTGCGCCGCCCGTCGCCGGAGAGCGTGTCGGCATGGCGGCTGCCCACCAGGTGCTCGAACCCATAGGCCAGGTCACCCTCGGCATCCCCGCCCGAGACCGCGTGCCGCCCGCCCGGCCCCAGCACCCCCAGCGCCACCGAAACCCCGGCCGGCGAGCCGGCATAGCTCAGCGCATCCAGCCCCGCCCCGCCGCGCAGCGTGTCCGCCCCCGCGCCGCCCTCCAGCCAATCATCGCCGGCACCGCCTTCCAGCGTGTCGTCCCCGCCGCGCCCGCGCAGCACGTCGATCCCCGCCCCGCCCAGCAGCACGTCCCGCCCCGGGCCGCCATCCAGGGCATCGCGCCCCGCCCCGCCCTCCAGCGTGTCGTCGCCGCCCAGCCCCAGCAGCACATCGTCGCCGCGCCCGCCGCGCAGCCGGTTGGCGGCGGCATTGCCCACCAGCCGGTCATGCCCGTCGCCACCGATCGCATGCTCGATCAGGATGCCCGGCGCCACCAGCAGCGGCACCCCCGCCACCTGGCCCGCGGTGCCCGCCCGCAGCTCGATCACGGAGGCAGTGCTGGCCGCCGAGGCGTCGATCGTGTCCTCGCCCCCGGCATCCGTCAGCACCGCGCCATGCGCCATCCCGGCCACGGCGCCGAACTCGTCGGTGTAGACATAGCGGTCATCCGGCCCCGCCACATCGCCGAACACCGACAGCACCGCGCCGTTGATCGTGCCGGTGCTGCCATTGGCATAGGTGTCCCGCAGCAGAAGCCGCCAGGTCCCGGCAGCATCCTCGCCGAAGAAGGCGTTGGAGACGAAGGTCCACGGCCGGAACGCCACCGGCTGGCCGCCAGGCGCGGGCCCGCCGCTGTGGAAGAACAGCATGCTCGCCGTGCCGCGCGGGGAGATCAGCTCGATCTCCAGGTCCTGCGCCATCATCCCGCCGATATCCAGCGCCAGCGTCACCTGCTCGGCGCGCACGCCGGGCGCGATCGTCAGCAGCAGCTCGCGAGACGTGTTGGCGTTGTTCAGCACCAGCGGCCCGGTGAACGCCGCCGTGCGCACCTGCTCGTTGGCCGATGTCTGCTGCGCGTCCCAGGTCTCCGCCAGCCGCACCGCCGCGCGCGCATCCACCAGCCCGAAGCCGTAATTGGCCGACACATGGAACCCGCCGCCATTCACCCACGTTGCCCCGTTCACGAACCAGGGCGTCCGCTCCCGCACGCTCGCCGGCGCGCCGACCGCCGTGCCGGTATGCCGCGCCGACAGCGCCAGGATCTCGCGCACGTCGCGCCAGCCCAGCGCCGGGTTCGCCTCCAGCATCAGCGCCGCCACGCCCGCCACCATGGGCGCCGCCGCGGAGGTGCCGCCGAACCGCGTGGTGTAGTCCAGCGGCACCGGGTCGCCGGTCACGCCGTCATTCACCCCGTCCAGCCCGCTGCGGTCGGTGGTGGTCACGCCGGGGTCGCCGAACCCGTCGCTGGAGGGCGCCACCACCAGCAGGTTGGCCCCGGAGGAGGCGTATTCGCTCACCACCCCGGCCGTGTTCACCGCCCCCACCACCAGCGTGTGCCGGTCGGTCTGGTAGTAGCTGAGGTTGGCGTCCACGGTGCCGGCCCGGTTGTTGCCCGCCGCCACCACCATCACCGTGCCCAGCCCGCCGCGCCCGGTTTCGGCCGCGGTGGCGTAGTGCGGCGCGATCGGCACCCAGGCCAGCGGATCGATCGTGGCATCGAAGGCGACCGTGCCGCCGTAGCTCATGTTCACCACGTCGAACCGCCAGGCCTGCGCCATGGCCAGTTCCACCCACATCAGCGACACCGACTTGGAGAAGATCACCGGCAGGGAGGTGATCCGCGCCGCGTGCGCCACCCCCACCACGCCGATGCCGTTGGCCCGCGCGGCGATCACCCCGGCCACCTCGGTGCCGTGCGGGCTGCCGGTGAAGCCGTATTCCAGCCCCTCCACCTCCAGCGCCGGATCATACCCGGCGGCGAGGTCGGCGTGCGTCGTCTCCACCAGGCTGTCGAACACGCCGATGCGCACCCCGCGCCCGGCATAGTCGGCCCAGGCCGGCAGCACGTTCAGGTGCACCGCCGGCTGCGCCAGCCCGTTGCCGTGCAGATACCACTGCCGGCCCAGCAGCGGATCGGAAGGCAACGGCGGCATCACCTCACCTGGGGGTGGCCAGGTGCGCCTTGTTCACGCAGTTCTCCAGCCGGTTGTCGCGCAGGTAGCGCGCCGCGGTGCGGGCCGAGAGGAAGCGGATGTCGCGCATGCTCTCCGGCGTGTAGAAGGCCGAATGCGGCGTCAGCACCAGGCGGTGCTTGATCCACGCCTCGCCATCCTTCCACGCCTTGATCAGCCGGCGCTGCGGATCGGCCGGCTCCTCCGGCAGCACGTCCAGCCCCGCGGCCAGCACCGTGCCGTCCTTCATCGCATCGTGCAGCGCATCCACGTCCACCACCCCGCCGCGCGCGGTGTTCACCAGGATCATGCCCTTCTTCGCCGCCGCGAAGGCATCCTTGCCCACCAGGCCCTTCGTCTCCGCGTTCAGCGGCGCATGCACGCTCACGATGTCGCACTGCCCCATCAGCTCCGCCAGGCTGTCCGCCCGCCGCACGCCCAGCGCGAGCTCGTAGCCGTTCGGCACGAACGGATCGTAGAACACCACGTCCATGTCGAACGCCGCCGCGCGCCGCATCGCCGCGGTGCCGATCCGCCCCGCCCCGATCACCCCGAAGGTGCACACCCCCAGCCGCTTGCCGAACGGGTTGTGCGCCGGCCGCCAGTTGCCCTTCAGGTCCTCCTGCAGCATCTGGTCGTGGTAGGCGATGCTCTTGGTCAGCGTCATCACCAGCGCCATCGCATGGTCCGCCACCTCGCGCGTGCCGTAGTCGGGCGTGTTGGACACCGCGATGCCCATCTTGCCGAGCGTGGCGATGTCCACCTCGTCGAACCCCACCGCCGCCTTCACGTAGATGCGCGCCTTGGCCAGCTTGCCGATATTGGCCGCCCCGGGATACGGCCCCACCACCGCATCGGCGCTGGCCCACTCCGCATCCGTCACCTCCTCCACGCTGCGCCGGAAGATGGTCTCGAAGCCGGGCCCCACCGCCTCACGGGCCACGTCCTCGAATTCCGGCATCATCACCGGCCACAGAATGCGCTGGGTCATGTCGACCATCCCTGGAATCGTTTCCGTCCCGCGCATCATGCGGGCGCCGCGCCGCGCCGGCAATGCGCCCCCCGGCATCGGCCCCGTTCAGCCTTCGGCAACGCCATTGGCGTTTCTGGCACCCGGCACGCACCGCCCGCCCCCGTGCAGGCGCCTGCTCACGCCGAATTGTGGCATGGTCGATACCAGAATGGAGGCCCCCCCATGCGCCTGCTTGCCGCCACCGACTTCGCGCTGCGCCTGCTGATCCGCCTGGCCGAAGCGCCAGGCCGCCACCGCAGCAGCGAACACCTCGCCCAGGCCATCGGCGTGCCGCGCAACCATGTGCACAAGATCGTCCAGGACCTCGCCGAGGCCGGCTTCGTCCGCACCCTCCGCGGTGCCCAGGGCGGCGTCCTGCTCGCCCAGCCGGCCCACGCGATCCGCGTCGGCGCCGTCGTCCGCCATCTCGAACGCGCGCAATCCCTCGTCGAATGCTTCCGCCCCGATGGCGGCGCCTGCTGCCTCTCCCCCGCCTGCCGCCTGCGCCCGGCCCTCGCCCGCGCCCGCGAGGCCTTCCTCGCCAGCCTCGACAGCGTCACGCTGGAAGAATGCCTGCCCTTGGAAGCCATGCAATATATGGTGGGTGACGTGCCGTCCTGACCCCCATATATTGTAATCGAAGCCCGCCCTGCGCGGACGCACAGGAACAGGACGCCATGGACGGTTCACCCCATTTCAGCCTCGCCACCCCGCTTGCCACCCCCGGCACAAGCTTCGGCGAAGCCCCGCTCCCCGCCCGCCCGCTCGACCCCGGCATGGGCCTGGCCGTCGCCCGCCGCACCGTCTTCCGGCCGTCCGACCAGGAGGATTTCGGCCGCGTCGCCGATCGCGTCGCCGCCGGCAACATGGCCCTCCTGGGCGAGGCCGCCGACCCGCGCGAGCAGGCCCGCCTGCGCAACGCGATCGCCACCGGCGCCCTCATCACCTCCGGCCGCCACCTCCAGCACGGCGACGCCGCCCAGCCCGGCCGCAACATGGAGGTCTTCACCAACTGCGCCACCGCCGCGGCCAGCTTCACCCTGTTCTACCTGCTCCTGAACGGCAGCGGCGTCGGCCGCGCCTACGACGACGCGCTGATGGCCACCGACTGGGCGGGCGCCCCCCGCCTGCGCCTGCGCCTCTCCGCCACCCACCCCGACGCCCCCACCACCCGCGCCGCCCGCCACCGCCTCGGCACCGAGTTCAGCCTGCTCCCCTGGGGCACCACCGCCGAGTCCTACACCGATGCGCAGGACGCCGAGGTCGCCGCCTGGATCGCCCGCGAGTTCGAGATCGACACCACCTCCACCCCCACCGCCCACCGCATCGAGGACAGCCGCGAAGGCTGGGCCAAGGCCATCGAGCTGCTCGAAAGCCGCGCCTTCGCCGGCGCCGCGCACGAAACCCTCCTGCTCGATTTCTCCGCCATCCGCCCCTGCGGCGCCCCCATCGCCGGCATGCAGGGCCGCCCCGCCTCCGGCCCCCTCTCGCTGATGCGCGCCTTCGCCAACCTGCGCC
>CANHCJ010000093.1 GCA_947458025.1 Rhodospirillales bacterium
CCCCATCGCCCTTGTACGCCCCGATGATCAGGTCGTCGAACCCGTCGCCGTTCACATCCCCCGCCGAGGCGGCGGACGAACCGGAAAGGTCGACCAGATCCTGGCCACGGATCACGAACCCGCCCGACCCGGCCGCGATGCTGGAAAGATTGATCGTCGCCCCGAACCCGCTCGCCTTGCCGAACACCACGTAGCTCTCGCCGGAGGCATCCAAGCCGCCAAAGTGAGCCCCGATGATCAGGTCGTCGAACCCGTCGCCGTTCACGTCCCCCGCCGAGGCGACGGACCAGCCGGAACGGTCGGCCAGATCCTGGCCATGGAACACGAACCCTCCGGTTCCGGCTGCGATGGTGGAAAGATTGATCGTCGCCCCGAACCCGCTCGCCTGGCCGAACACCACGTAGCTCTTGCCTCTGTCGACCCCGGCGACGTCGGCATAGCGCGCCCCGATGATCAGGTCGGCAAACCCGTCGCCGTTCACATCCCCCGCCGAGGCGACGGACCAACCGGACTGGTCGTTCAGGTTCTCGCCATGCAGGACGAACCCGCCGATCCCCGCCGCGATCCGGGAGAGAGCAATTGCCGCCAATGCCATGTCACATCCCCTGCCGCTCCCTTTCCGACCTCGATCGGGTCAGCGGCCGGCACCGGGACGGGTGCGTGATAACGTTGTATAATCGGAAACTTAGCCCGGCAGCGGCGCAGGAAACAACGACAAGCTGCGCGCAGCCCCCCATGGGCGGCACCTTCAGGCAAAACCGCGACCCCAGCCGCCTGACGCCAGCGCCGAGGGGCGTCGTGGTGCCCGAATCCGGCACTCCACGCCCCTTGCCTTACCTCCTTCCCTGCCACCCCCGCGCCGCCCCGTACACCGGTCGCAGCAGGAACGGGCTGAGGTACAGCGGGAACTGGCACAGCGCGAAGAACAGCCCGATGCGCGGGTCCGCCGCCGCCGGCAGGATGGCCAGGTACAGCGCCATGTTCCGGTTGCCGCCCATCAGCCCCGCCGCCGCGGCGTGTCCCCAGCCCAGCCGCGCCAGGGCCAGCGTGGTGGCCAGGTTCACCCCGAAGCTCACCGCGAACGCCGCCGCCGCCGCCTGCGCCACCCACCACGGGTCGTCCAGCAGCCGCGCGGTGAGGCCCTTCATCACGCCCAGGCCGTAGAGCACCAGGATCCACACCACCATCCCGTCCAGCGCCGGCCCCAGCGGTGCCAGCCGCGCCGGCCCGGCCCAGCGCCGGATCAGCACCGAGAGCGCCAGCGGCGCCGCCACCACCAGCGCCAGCCTCCCGACGAACTGCGGCAACGACAGCGCCAGGTCGATCCCGATCAGCAGGTGCACCACCGGCGGCGCCGTCAGCGGCACCAGCAGCGTGGTGGCCAGCGTCGCCAGCAGCGTCAGCTCCGCATCCAGTCCCACCAGCCGCGCGAAGGCCGCGCCGGAGGTGGCCGCGCAGCCGGTGGCGAAGATCACCATCGCGCCGGCGATGCCGGGGTCCAGCGGCAGCGGCTGGATCGCCGCCCACACCAGCACCGGCGCCGCCAGCGCATGGAACGCCACGATCGCCAGCAGCCGCGCCGGCCGGCGCAGGTGGAACAGCGCGCCCGCCACATCCACCCGCAGCAGCACCAGCGTCATCAGCATCACCACGTTGGGCGCGATGAACCAGTGCAGCGCATCGGCCAGCGGCGGCACCAGCAGCCCGCCGAACACCCCCACGGCCAGCAGCGCCCCACCATGGCGGGCGGAGGCGGCAAGCAGGCGCAGCAAGGCATCGATCGCGAACACGGCGGCCGGATCGCACAACCGTGCCGCCAGCGGAAGGGGAGTTCCGCCGCGTTCGCCAATCGTTCTATACCGGCGGCATGACCGACTACCTCGCCCGCCTGAACCAGGAACAGCGCGAAGCCGTGGAGGCGCTGGACGGCCCCGTGCTGGTGCTCGCCGGCGCCGGCACCGGCAAGACGCGGGTGCTCACCACCCGCTTCGCCCATATCCTGCTGACCCGCCGCGCCTTCCCCAGCCAGGTGCTCGCCGTCACCTTCACCAACCGCGCCGCGAAGGAGATGCGCGAGCGCGTCGGCGCCATGCTCGGCGGCCCGGCGGAGGGGCTCTGGCTCGGCACCTTCCACGCGCTGTGCGCCCGCATGCTGCGCCGCCATGCCGAACTCGTCGGCCTCACCAGCAGCTTCAACATCCTGGATACCGACGACCAGCTCCGCCTGCTCAAGCAGGTGATGGAGGCCGCCCGGGTGGACACCAAGCGCTGGGCACCCCAGGCGCTGATGGCGATCGTCCAGCGCTGGAAGGACAAGGGCCTCACCCCCGCCCGCGTCACGGCGGCGGAGGATACCGATTTCGCCGGCGGCGCCGCCCGGCGGCTCTACCAGGACTACCAGGACCGCCTGCGCGCCCTGAACGCCGCCGATTTCGGCGACCTGCTGCTGCACATGACGGAGATCCTGCGCGACCACGCCGACGTGCTGGCCGACTACCACCGCCGCTTCCGCTACATCCTGGTGGACGAGTACCAGGACACCAATGTGGTCCAGTACCTGTGGCTCCGCCTGCTCGCGCAAGGCAACCACAACATCTGCTGCGTGGGCGACGAGGACCAGTCGATCTATTCCTGGCGCGGCGCGGAGATCGAGAACATCCTGCGCTTCGAGCGGGATTTCCCCGGCGCGAAGGTGGTGCGGCTGGAGCGCAACTACCGCTCCACCGCCCCCATCCTCGCCGCCGCCTCCGTGCTGATCGCCCACAACCAGGCCCGCCTCGGCAAGACGCTCCGCGCCGGGCGCGACGAGCCGAACGCCGAGAAGATCGAGGTGGTCGGCCTATGGGACTCCGACGAGGAAGCCCGCATGGTCGGCGACCGCATCGAAAGCCTGCGCCGCAGCGGCGAGTCGCTGGCCGAGATGGCGGTGCTGGTCCGCACCGGCGCCCAGACCCGCGCGGTGGAGGAACGCCTCATCACGCTGGGCGTGCCCTACCGCGTCATTGGCGGCCTGCGCTTCTACGAGCGGCAGGAGATCCGCGACGCCATCGCCTATGCCCGCGTGCTGCACACCCCGTCCGACGACCTGGCCTTCGAGCGCATCGTGAACGTCCCGCGCCGCGGCGTGGGGGACACCGCGCTGCGCCAGATGCATGAGGCCGCCCGCGCCCACTCCCTCCCGCTGCACGACGCCGCCGCCCACCTGGTGGAAACCGGCGGCGTGAAGGGCAAGCTGCGCGACTCGCTGCGCGAGCTGCTCGCCGGCTTCGCCCGCTGGCGCCAGGGCCTGGCCGCCGAGGGCCACGTGGTCACGCTGCAGGTGATGCTGGACGAGTCCGGCTACACCGAGATGTGGAAGCAGGACAAATCCATCGAGGCGCCGGGGCGGCTGGAGAACCTCAAGGAATTCGTCCGCGCCCTGGCCGATTTCGAAACCCTGGCCGGCTTCCTCGACCACGTCTCGCTGGTGATGGAGAACGAGCAGTCCGCCGAGGGCGACCGCGCCAGCCTGATGACCCTGCACGCAGCCAAGGGGCTGGAATTCGACACCGTCTTTCTCCCGGGTTGGGAGGAGGGCCTGTTCCCCAGCCAGCGCACCATGGACGAAAGCGGCGCCAAGGGCCTGGAGGAGGAGCGCCGCCTGGCCTATGTCGGCCTCACCCGCGCCCGCCGCCGCGCCATCGTCAGCCACGCCGCCAACCGAAGGCTCTACGCCAACTGGCAGAGCAGCGTGCCCAGCCGCTTCCTCGATGAACTGCCGGAGGAACACGTGAAGCGCACCGGCTCGGCGGCCATGGAACGCGAACGCCGCCTCACCGCCCCCCCCGCCTTCGCCGGCGCCTTCCCGATCGCCGCCCGCCGCCCGCGCATCACCGAGGCCTGGGAACAGCCGGCCCGCCCGGAACGCGCGGAGAAGATCCCCGTGGGCACCCGCGTGTTCCACCAGAAATTCGGCATGGGCACCGTCACGCGGGCCGAGGACGACAAGCTGGATATCGCTTTCGACCATGCCGGGGATAAGCGGGTGTTGGATCGGTTTGTTGAGCGAAAGTAAGCAAGCATGTTCTTTTTTGAAAAAAAGAACCAAAAAACTTTTGTCCATTTGGGTCGAGTTGCAAACGGATAAAGTCTTTTTTGCTTCTTTTTTCTTCAGAAAAAAGAAGACTCTTCCTTGGGAACGCTCATGACTCTCCGCCACGCCACCCAGCTTGAGACCGTCTCCATCACCGTCCCGGAGGACGCGCTGGAGGCCTACGAGGCCGCCCTCGGCGTCGCCTGCGGCACCGTCGGCTTCTTCCTCGACGAGGACACCGGCCTCTGGACCCTGGAGGGCGTGAAGGACCGCGGCGCCCATGAGTCCGATCTCGTCGCCGCCCTCGCCCTCGCCGCCGCGCTCACCGGCTTCACCGCCACACCGGCGCGGGCACGCACGGAGGCGGAGGGCTGGCTGGCCCGCACGCTGGAGAGCTTTCCGGAACAGCTGGTGGGAAGCCGCTTCGCGGTGCGCGGCACGCACCTCACGGATGCGCCCACGCCGGGGCGGCTTTCGGTCACGCTGGATGCGGGCATCGCCTTCGGCTCCGGCGAGCATGGCTCGACGCGCGGCTGCCTGCGGGCGCTGGAGGCGGTGGCGCACCGCCGGCCGCGGCGCATCCTGGATCTCGGCACCGGCTCCGGCATCCTGGCCATGGCGGCGGCGAAGCTGCTGCACCAGCCGGTGCTGGCCACCGACATCGACCCCTGGTCGGTGCGGGTCACGCGCGAGAACGCGCGGCGCAACGGCCTGTCCAACCGGCTGCGCGCGCTGCGTGCCGATGGCTGGACCTCGCCGGTGCTGGAGCGGCAGGCGCCCTACGACCTGGTGTTCGCCAACATCCTGGCCCGGCCGCTGACACAAATGGCCCGCCACCTGGCAAGCAGCCTAGCACCGGGCGGCACGGCGATCCTGGCAGGGTTGCTAACCACGCAGGTCCGCTGGGTGCTCGGCGCACACCGGGCGCAGGGCCTGGTGCTGGAGCGCGTGCTGGAGGAACGGGGCGACACGCGCGATGAGGCGAGGGCCGGGCAGCGCCACCGCGCCTGGGCGACGCTGGTGCTGCGGAAGAAGTAGCCGGCCCGCCCCCTGGGGGGGAATGGGGAGCGGGCCGGCCCATCCGCGGCGCCTCTGGGGGGAGAGGGCTGCCGCGGGAAGCGGTCTCAGAAGCCGGCGACGCGGCCAGCTTGCAGGATCGCGATCGAGCGGTCCTGGTTGCGGCGGGCGGCGAAGGCGTCGTCGAACACCATGGGAACTTCGCTGCGGCTGATGCCGATATCGGCCAGCTGCGCGTCGGTGAGCCCGGCCACCTCCTCCATCGCGCCCTGGCGGGTAACCCAGCCGGAGACGGTGGCGAAGAGGCCGGCGAGCAGGCCGGGGCGCTGGGCCTCCAGGTAGTCCGGCTCGTTCTGGTCGTAGTGCGACATCGTGCCGGGCAGCATCAGGCCCAGCTGCTCCTTGCTGACATGGGCGGTCATGGGGATAGTCCTTGGGAGAGGTGATCGTGGCGGGCGCTCCGGCACTTTCGCCTTCGGCCACGCGATCATCGTGTGGCAGCTAGATAGCGAGATGGCTTCGTTAGGGGAACTATCGTGTTCGCAGGTGCAGCATTGCACCCGACGCATGGACCGTTAACCAGCTATGCGCCAATTGTAACGCAGCCCCGAGGTTCCCGATGCCCCAGCCCAGCCCCGCCGACCGCCTCTCCGCCTTCCGGGCCGAGCTTGCCCGCCAGGGGCTGGACGGCTTCCTGGTCCCGCGGGCCGATGAGCACCTGGGCGAATACGTGCCCGAGCGCGCCGACCGGCTGCGCTGGCTTACCGGGTTCTCCGGCAGCGCGGGGCTGGCCGTGGTGCTGGCCGACAAGGCCGCGGCCTTCACCGATGGGCGCTACGTGCTGCAGCTGGCCGAGCAGACCGACCCCGCGCTGTGGGAGCGGCGGCACATCACCGAGGAGCCGCCGGCGGAGTGGCTGGCGCAGCACAGCAGGCCCGGCGCGCGCATCGGCTACGACCCGCTGCATTTCAGCGAGGAGGCGGTGCAGCGCTTCGCCGAGAAGGGCGTGGCACTGGTGGCCAGCGCGGCGAACCCGGTGGATGCGGTGTGGGCCGACCAGCCGGCCGCGCCCATGGCCCTGGCGCTGCCGCACCCGATCGCCTTCGCCGGGCTCGACAGCGCGAAGAAGCGCGAGCAGGTCGCCGCCGCGTTGGCGGCTGAGAAGCAGGACGCGGCGGTGGTGACCGATCCGGCCTCGATCGCCTGGCTGCTGAACATCCGCGGCGACGACGTGCCGTTCACGCCGTTTGCGCTCGGCTTCCTGCTGATCCATGCCGATGCCGGCTGCGAGCTGTTCATGGCGCCGCAGAAGGTGCCGGAGGAGACGCGGGCCTGGATCGGCAATGCCGTCTCGGTGCAGGACCGGGCGGCGCTGCCCGGCGCGCTGGCCAGGCTCAAGGGCAAGCGGGTGCGGGTGGATGCGGCGGGCTCGCCGGCCTGGTTCGCCCAGACGCTGCGCGCGGCCGGCGCGGATGTGGTGGCGGGCATGGACCCCTGCATGCTGCCCAAGGCGCGCAAGAACGAGGTGGAGCGGCAGGGCAGCCGCAACGCGCATCATCGCGACGCGGTGGCTGTCGCGCGCTTCCTGCGCTGGATGGAGAGTGCCGCGGGGCGGGAGACGGAGATGTCGGCCGCCGCCCAGCTGATCGCGTTCCGCCAGCAGATGCCGATGTTCCGCGGCGAGAGCTTCCCGGCGATCTCCGGCTCCGGGCCGAACGGGGCGATCATCCACTACCGCGTCTCGGAGGAGACCGACCGGGCGATCCAGCCCAACGAGCTGTACCTGATCGACAGCGGCGCGCAGTATTCGGACGGCACGACGGACATCACCCGCACGGTGTGGACCGGGCCCGGGGCGCCGCCGGCGGAGATCCGGGCGCGCTGGACGCGGGTGCTGAAGGGGCATATCGCGCTGGCCACGCTGGCCTTCCCGCGCGGGGTGTGCGGGCCGCATGTGGATGCCTTCGCGCGGGCGGCGCTGTGGCAGGTGGGGCTGGATTACGACCACGGCACCGGGCACGGGGTGGGCAGCTACCTCTCGGTGCACGAGGGGCCGGTGAGCATCTCCCGCGCCGCCAAGCCGATCCCGATCGAGGCGGGGATGATCCTGTCCAACGAGCCCGGCTTCTACCTGCCCGGCGGCTACGGCATCCGGCTGGAGAATCTGATCATGGCGGTGGAGGCCGAGTTCCCCGGCGCCGCCAAGCCGTTCCTGCGCTTCGAGACCATGACCTGGGCGCCGTTCGACCGGCGGCTGATCGACACCTCCTTGCTGACGCGGGCGGAGGTGGAGTGGATCGACGGCTACCACGCTCAGGTGGAGGCGATCGTGGGGCCGCAGCTGGAAGGGGAGGAGAAGGCCTGGCTGGCGGCGGCCTGCGCTTCGCTGGGGTAGGAAGCGAAGGAAAGACTGGGGCCCCCGGAAGCCAGATCGGCGGTCAGGACGGCAGGTCGGCGAATGGGCAGACGTCATCGTCGAACGGCACGCGCCTGCGCCGGAACGAGGCATCCGGAACAACCTCGGGCCCGCCGATCCGGTCCATCCGGAAGTGGCGGAAGTCCGATCGGCCGGGGTCCCAGGCCACCAGGTACCAGAGCGGCGGCAGGATGAGCATGGCCTGGGGTTCGACCTCGCGGCTGGTCTCCGCACCTTTGGCGTCGCGGTAGCGGAACCGCATCAGCCGCCGCTGCAGGAACGCGGTTTCGAACGCCGGCAGCAACGCCGGATCCATCGCGCCCATGTCGGCGATGTTCTGCCGGGGCGACAGTCGGCCGACGTGCAGGCCTTCGAGCAGGGCGCGCAGGTCCTTCACCTTCGCCGGCGGCAACCCTCGTTCGATCTTCGCGAGGCCGCTGTCGGCGAGGTCGGAGAAGGGGAAGCGCTTCGACATCCGCGTGCTGGTCACGCTGATCACCAGGGCGAACACCTCCACCACGGTGAGCTGCGCCGCGCCCTGGACCGATTGCGGGTCGAGCTGGACACCGCCGCCCGGCCCCGGTTCGGAATGGATGACGAACCCCTGATCGCGCAGCACCAAGATGTCGCGCAGGACCGTGCGCCGCGAGACGCCGACCTCCGCCGCCAGTTCGGCGACGGTCGCCGTGTCGGTTCGCCGCAGCGCCCGCACGATGGCGTCCTGGCGCGCCCGGGCCTTCATCGGTCGGAGACTGAGCCTATGGTGACAATGTTTGGCACCATCCCCTGCTAAGGCCTGGCCGTCGAACCAGCAAGGGCATTCGGAATGACATCCCTCGATCAAGGCCGCGCCGCGGCCACCTCACCGACCGTGTTCAACCCCGCGCATCTCGGCGACCCTACGCCATACGGCTACAGCACGGTGGTCATCACCCCCGGCAATGGCCGGCTGGCATTCGTGTCCGGGCAGGGTGCGCAGGACGCCACGGGCGCCCTGTCGCCCGAGTTCGCGGCGCAGGTGGCCCAAGCCTATGCCAACCTCGGCACCGTCATCGAGGCACTCGGTGCCAGCCCGAAGCAGGTCGTGAAACTGACGGTGTTCGTCGTCGACCACGACATGTCGAAGCTCGGCGTGCTGACCGAGCAGGTGACACGGATGTTCGGCGGGAGCCTTCCGGCCCAGACCCTGGTTCCGGTGCCGAAGCTCGCGGTGGACGGGATGCTCTTCGAGGTCGAAGCCGTGGTGGCGCTGACCTGAGTCCGGCCGGCCTGCGCAATGGCGGAAAGATTCGGCCATTGCGCAGGCGGGATTGGGCGACGGTTGTCTACTTGCGCTTCGTGTGCAGGATGCCCTCGGCCTTCAGCTTCGCGATCTCCTCGGGCGAGTAGCCGAACTGGGTCAGCACCTCCTCGCCGTGCTGGCCGAAGGTGGGGGGTTTGCGGCGGGTGCCGCCGGGGGTGCGGGACATCTTGATGGGGGTGCCGAGGCCTTTGTAGCCGTCGAGCTCGGTGACCATCTGGCGCGCTTGCGTGTGGGCGGCGGCCATGGATTCGTCGACGTGCATCACGGGGCCGGCGGGCAGGCCCATGTTGAGCAGGCGGAGGCAGAGCTCCTGGCCGTCCTGGTCGGCGAGCGCGGCCTGGAAGGCCTCGATCATGGCGGGGCGGTTGGCGAGGCGGTCGGCGTTCTTGATGAAGCGGGGGTCGGTGGCCATTTCGGGGCGGCCGAGGGCCTCGCACATCTTCTTGAACTGGCCGTCATTGCCGGAGGCGATGAAGATCTCGCAGGTCCGGGTCTTGTACTTTTCGTACGGGGCCAGGTTGGGGTGGGGGTTGCCGAGCGGGGCCGGGCGCTTGTTGTTGAGGAAGAAATTGGCGGCCTGCGGGTGCAGCAGGGCCATGCCGCAATCGTGCAGGGTCATGTCCAGGTACTGGCCGCGGCCGGAGACGGTGCGTTCGTAGAGCGCCATGGAGATGGCGATGACGGAGTAGAGGCCGGTGGCGAGGTCCACGATCGGGGTGCCCATGCGCAGCGGGCCGGTGGTGGGGTCGCCGTTGATGGACATGAGGCCGGTCATGGCCTGGAGGATGGCGTCGTAGCCGGGCAGGCCGCCGAGGGGGCCGTGGCCGCCGAAGCCGGAGACGCGGCAGTGGATGAGGCGGGGGAACTTGGGCGCCAGGTCCTGCTCGTAGCCCAGGCCCCACTTTTCCATGCCGCCGGGCTTGAAGTTCTCCACCAGGATGTCGGCGGTCTCCAGCATGCGGAGCAGGATGGCCTTGCCGGCGGGCTTGGAGATGTCGAGCGCGATGGAGCGCTTGTTGCGGTTGACGCCGATGAAGTAGCTGGCGTCGTCGCCGAGGAACGGGGGGCCCCAGTCGCGGACCTCGTCGCCCTGGGGCGGCTCGATCTTGATCACGTCGGCGCCGTGGTCGCTGAGGATCATGGTGCAGTAGGGGCCGCCGAGCACGCGGGTGAGATCGATGACCCTGAGGCCGGCGAGCGCGCCCGGGGAGGCGGCGAGGCCTTTCCCTTGGGGGTGCACGGGGGTGGTGGCGTCGTTCATGGAAAAAGCCCTCGTCGCGAAGACGGGGAGTGTAGCGCGCGGGGGGCGGGGGGGGAATTGCGGGCGGAGGTTGATTGGACGTGGAATGGGTTGTTATCGGAACAAATGAGGCGTGATGGGAGTTGCCTCGGGGGAGGCGCGAAAAAAATCGGCAGGCGTGGGGAGGTGGAGGGGATGCCGGAGGGCGCGGATTGCCCGGGCTACGGGGCGCAGGGCTGGGGCGGGGCGCGGGCGGTGCGGGGGCAGGCGATGGGCACAACACGGGCGTGAGGCCGCATGCCGCGGTTGGGGTCGGGGCCGAGGAGGTATTCCAGGGAGGGGGGGAAGAGGGGCGGCCACGCCTGCGGGTCGGACTCCTCCTGCGCGGGGGCGGGGTGCCAGGTGCGGGCGAGGCGTTCGAGCCGGCCGAGCAGGGAGACGAGGAGGGCGAGCAGCATGGCATCCAGCGCCGCGGCGGCGAGCGGACGCGGTTCTCCCGGCCGCTCCTCAAGGGCGGCGCGCAGGCCGGCGAACCGGTCGGCCAATGTTGTTTGCTGGGGTGCCATGGAGGGGAATATATCTAACTGATGTTAGGGAGGGAAGAGTTTTTTCTACGTACGTACTCGGGTTGGGTGGTGGCGGGTCCGGCTGCGCCGACCCGCCCTACCTGGGTGGGGCGAGGCTGCGGCGCAGGTCGGCGAGGTAGAGATCGATATGGGCGCCGGGGGGTGCGAAGAGGCGGGCGAGGGCGCGGCTGAGGCGGCCTTCGATGCGCACGGTTTCGGTGAAGGTGACCTCCGTGCCGCCGGCAGCGGGGCGGAAGCGGCCCTGCCAGTTGCCCTGGAAGCCGCTGGGGGAGTCGAAGGCGAGGTCGTAGGCGGTGGCGGGCTCGCGGCGCTGTTCGCGGAAGCGGATCTCGATGCCGCGGCGTGTGGTTTCGGTCCAGCTGCCATCCGGGCCGATGCGGACCTGCTGGAGGTCGCTGCGCCAGGCGGGCTGGCCGGCGGGGTCGGCGACGCGGGCGAAGACGGCCTCCGGCGGGGCGGGCAGCGTGGCGGTGCGGGTGGCGCTGGCCTCCGCCGGGAGGGTGGCGACCCAGGCGCCGCCGGCGGCGACCACCAGGACGAGCGCGATGCCGATCCAGCCCAGCGTGCCCATGATGCTGCCTCCTTCGCCTGTGCCATGGTGGGCGGGCTCTTGCCATGTTTACTGAGTGGAAGTCAATATACCGCATGCCGAAGCCTCGCGGACGGAACCCCGACCTTTATGCGGCGACGCACGGGCGCATCCTGGCGGCGGCCAGGGCGCTGTTCGCGGCGCGGGGGCATGACGCGGTGGCGACGCCGGAGCTGGCGGCGGCGGCCGGGGTGGCGCAGGGCTCGCTGTTCCATCACTTCGGCAGCAAGCGGGACCTGTTCATCGCGGTGCACGATGCGGTGCAGCTGGAGTTGATCGGGCGGATCGACGCGGCGGCGGCGGTTGAGGCGGATCCGTGGCGGCGCTTCGGGGCGATCTGGCGGGCCTATCTGGATGCGACGGCGGACGAGGCGATACGGCGGGTTCTGCTGCTGGACGGGCCGCGGGTGATCGGGCTGGAGGCGCTGCGGGCGCGGGACCGGGAGACGGCGTTCGCGTTCCTGCTGGGCGAGGTGGAGGGGCTGCAGGCGCTGGGGCTGTTGCCCGGGGTGCCGGCGCGGGCGCTGGCGGTGCTGCTGTTCGGGGCGCTGGACCAGGCGGCGTTCGAGATGGCCGACTTCCCGCAGGACCAGGCGCTCAGGGCGGCGCTGGTGGAGGCGATGGCGGCGATGATGAAGGCCCTGAGGAAAGGATAGGAAGCCCCTGCCCCACCCCAGGCATGACGCAACCCATCCAAAACGAAACCGCCCCGGCCATCTGGCCGGGGCGGTGCCGCATCAAACGGACAAAGTCTTTTTGCTTCTTTTTCTTCAGAAAAAGAAGAGTCTTGCTTCAGCTCCCGGGCGTCGCCCGCCGCAGCTGGTCCCACTGTGTTTCCAGCGAGTCCTGCCGGCGCCGCAGGTCTTGCAGCTGTTGTTGCTGCTGCGGGCTGGGCGGTGCGGCGCGCAGGCGTTCCTGTTCGGCGCGCAGGCCGGTGAGGTCCTGTTCCAGCTGGCCGAGGCGTTGCTGGTCCATGCGGCCGCGGGCGCGGGCCGCCTGGATGTCGCGTTCCAGCGCGATCGAGCGGGTTTGCTGGCTGGCCAGTTCGGCGCGCAGTCCGGCGGCGCGGCTGGCCGCCGTGTCGCGCCGGGCCTCGGCGGCGCGGCGATCGGCATCGGCGGC
>CANHCJ010000094.1 GCA_947458025.1 Rhodospirillales bacterium
CTTCGGCGGGGAGGGGCCGCCCGGGTCTCTCCACCGCCTCGACGGCCCCTCCCCGCCGAAGGCGGAACAAACGGATGCGGGTCCAGGGACCTCAGGTCCCTGGTGGGGTCCAGGGGCAAAGCCCCTGGCCTTTCTTCCCCTTGCCTCACCTCAGTTGGCACCCGCCCGGCGGGCGGCGTCGGTGGCTTCGGCGCGGGCGGGATCGATCCACCAGGCGTCGAAGACGAGGCCGGAGCGGATGGGCATGTCCACGCGGGCGAAGCGGTCCCAGTAGGCGGCGCGGATGGTTCGCACGTGCCAGTGCGGCACCACGTACCAGGAGTGGAGCAGCACGCGGTCCAGGGCCCGGGTGGCGGCTTCCAGGGTGGGGCGGTCGGGTGCGGTAATCAGGGTTTCGACGAGGGTATCCACCACCGGGTCGCACACGCCGGCGGAGTTGGCGCCGCCTTCGTGCTTGGCGGAATCGCAGGTCCAGTAGCCGCGTTGTTCGTTGCCCGGGGATTCCGACTGGCCGAAGACTTCCACCGCCATGTCGTAGTCGTAGGTATCGGACAGGCGCTGGAACTGGGCGGGGTCCACGGTGCGCACGCGCGCTTCGATGCCCAGGCGGGCGAGCCATTGCACGTAGGGCAGCGAGATGCGTTCGAAGGCGGGGTTGGAGAGCAGGATTTCGAAGCGCAGCTGCTGCCCGGCGGCGTTCACCAGCCTGCGGTCGCGCACGGTCCAGCCGGCCTGGCGCAGCAGGTCGAGCGCCTGGCGCAGCACGTCGCGGTTCGGGTTCCCGGTGCCGTCGGTCACCGGCAGGGTGAAGGGCGTGGTGAAGACGGCGGCGGGCAGCCGGGCGCGGTGGCGCTCCAGCAGGGCCAGTTCGGCCCCTTCCGGCAGGCCGGAGGAGGCCAGGGTGGAGTTGGAGAAGTAGGAGGCGGTGCGGGTATAGGCGCCGTGGAACAGGTTGGCGTTGGCCCATTCGAAGTCGAACATCAGGGCCAGCGCCTGGCGCACGCGCACATCCTTGAACACCTCGCGGCGGGTGTTCATCACGTAGCCCTGCATGCCGGTGGGCAGGCGGTGGCGGAACTCCTCCTTCTTCACCAGCCCGCGGCGCACGGCGGGGAAGTCGTATCCGGTGGCCCAGACCAGGGCCACGTTCTCCTGGCGGAAATCCACCTGCCCGGCCTTGAAGGCTTCCATCGCCACGGTGGGGTCGCGGAAGTATTCCACCCGGCGGCGGTCGAAATTGTGCAGGCCCTTCGCGGTGCCGAGGTTCTGCGCCCAGTAGTCCGGCACGCGGGCCAGCACCAGGGTGCGGCCGAACTCGAAGCGCTCGATGCGCCAGGGGCCGGAGCCGAGCGGCGGCTCGGTCAGCGGGCGGGTGAAGTCGCGGGTGGCCCACCAGTGCTTCGGCAGCACTTCGAGCTGGCCGAGGATGGAGGCCAGCTCGCGGTTCTCGGCGTGCCGGAAGCGGAAGGTCACGCGGTGCGGCGATTCCACCTGCACCTCGGCCACGTCGGCCCAGTACTGGCGGTAGTGCGGGCGGCCATGGGCGATGAGCGTCTGGAAGGTCCAGGCGACATCCTCGGCCGTCATCGGCGTGCCGTCGTGGAACCGGGCCTCGGGCCGCAGCTCGAAGGTCACGGAGCGGCCGTCGGCGGCGGTCTCGATGGTGTGGGCCACGTGGCCGTAGGAGGTTTGCGCCTCGTCGGCATTGCCGCGCGTCAGCGTGTCGTAGATCGAAAGCGTGGCGCCGGCCGGCGTGCCGCGCACGATGTGCGGCGAGAAGCTGTCGAAGGTGCCCACGGCGCCCAGCGCCACCTCGCCGCCCTTGGGGGCGTTGGGGTTGGCGTAGGGGAAGTGGGCGAAGCCGGGCGGCAGCGCGGCGGGGCCGATCAGGGAGACGGCGTGGCTGCGGTTGGGCGCCTGGGCCAGGGCAGGGGCGGCAAGAAGGCCGGCGGCGAGGGCAAGGGCGGCGGCGGTCAGTCGCACGTGGGTCCTCCTGCTGGCGGGGCGTCCTGCGCCGCCATGTGGGGTGCGGCGCGCGGGATGCAGCCCTGCGTTGTGGCAGCCGGAGGGCTCAGGAGGCAAGGACGGCGAGCACCTGCGGCAGCAGCGCGGGGTCACCCACGGCCAGGGTGCGCCCGTCGCCATCGGGGCGCATGGGGTTGCCCTGCCAGTCCGTCACGCGCCCGCCGGCCCCTTCCACCACGGGAACCAGCGCGGCCCAGTCCCAGATCTTCATGGTGGCATCCACGCTGATATCCACCTGGCCGAGGGCGAGCAGGCCGTAGGTGTAGCAGTCCCCGCCGTAGTAGGTGCGGCCCACCTGGCGGGTCAGCCCGGCCCACTTGGCGGCATCCCCGCCCTGGAACATGTCGGGCGTGGTGGCGCCGAGTTCCGCCTGGCCGATGGCCGGGCAGGCGCGGGTGCGCGGGGTGCCGCCGAACGGGCCGCTGAACCGCGTCGGCAGGCCGCGCGCACCCACCCAGCGCTCCCCGGTGACCGGCTGGTCGATGATGCCGATGATCGGGGTGTCGCCCTCCAGCAGGGCGATCAGCGTGCCGAAATGCGGGCGGCCAGTGATGAAGGCGCGGGTGCCGTCGATCGGGTCCAGCACCCAGCGCAGCTCCGCCCCCGGGTTCTGCAACCCGAACTCTTCGCCCAGGATGCCGTGGCCGGGGAAGCGTTCCGAAAGCACCGCGCGCATCGCCTGCTCGGCGGTGCGGTCGGCGATGGTCACCGGCGAGGCGTCGGTCTTCAGGTCAGAGGTCACGCCGGCGCGGAAGAACGGGCGGATGACGGCGCCGGCCACGTCGGCCGCCGCCTCGGCGCCGCGGATGAGCGCCTGGAGGGCGGCGTCGTTCATGCTGGTGGCCTCAGCTCAGGGCAGCGGCAGCGGGGTGGCGGCCAGGCTGCGCAGGTACAGGATCACGTCGGCGCGCTGCTTGTCGTTGTTGAGCCCGGCATAGGCCATGCGCGAGCCGGGGATGTAGGCGGCCGGCTTCTTCAGCCAGGCGTTCATCTCCTCGTAGTTCCACGGGCCCGGCTTGCCCTTCAGCGCGGCGGAGGAGTTGAAGCCCGGCGAGCCGCCATGGGCGCGGCCCATCACGCCATACAGGTTCGGGCCCACGCCGTTGCGCCCGCCCTCGTTGAAGGTGTGGCAGGCGGCGCACTGGCGGCGGGCGATCGCCTCGCCATTGGCCACGTCCGCGCTGGCCAGCAGCGGCGCGATCGGGGCCAGCGGCTCCTCCTTCGCCGGCGCCGCGGCGGGGCTCGCGCCGGTGTCGATCTTCAGCACGGAGTGATGCAGGGTTTGCGGCTTCACCACCATGGAGGCCACCACGCCCGACACCATGAAGACGATGCCGGCCACGAGCACTGCGGCAGCGGCCTTGTTGAACTCCAGGTTGTCCATGCGGCGCAGTTCCTCGTCAGGCGGCGATCCAGGGCCGGGTGAGCAGGCGGTCGGGGCAAGCGGAGAGGGCCGGATTGCGCGACGCGGACCGCCTACCTAAGCTGCGCCGCACCATAGGCAACACACCCGCCTGCATCAACCCGCCCCCAAGCGGGCGTGGCAGCGAAAAATGGCCGGGCCTCTGGCGCGGCGGAGCGTCCTGCGGCATGACACTGGTCCCGATGGCCCTGACCCGATGAATCCGATCGTCCTGATTCCGTCGCGCCTGGCGGCCACGCGCCTGCCGGGCAAGCCGCTGGCCGACATCCACGGCCGGCCGATGATCCTGCACGTGCTCGATCGCGCCCGCGAAGCCGGCATCGGCCCGGTGGCGGTCGCCGCCGGCGATGCGCAGATCGCCCACGTGGTGCAGGAGGATGGCGGCGCCGCGGTGCTCACCGACCCCTCCCTGCCGCGCGGCACCGACCGGGTGCACGCCGCCCTCTCCCACCTCGATCCCGCCGGCCGGCACGACGTGGTGGTGAACCTGCAGGGCGACCTGCCGACCATCCCGCCCGCCTTCATCCGCGCCGTGCTGGCCCCGCTGGCCGAGCCGGGGATCGACATCGCCACCCTGGTGGCGCCGATCACCTCGCCGGAGGAAGCCGCCGCCACCTCCGTGGTGAAGGCCGCCTGCGCCTTCGAGGGCGGGCGCGCGGTGGCGCCGGCGCTGTATTTCTCCCGCGCCGCCATCCCCTGGGGCGAGGGCCCGCTCTGGCACCACATCGGCATCTACGCCTTCCGCCGCACCGCGCTCGCCCGCTTCGTCGCCCTGCCGGAATCCCCCCTGGAACGCCGCGAATCGCTGGAACAGCTGCGCGCGCTGGAAGCCGGCATGCGCATCGCCTGCGCCCGCGTCAGCCACGCCCCCTTCGGCGTCGACACGCCAGACGACCTCGAGCGCGCGCGGCGCGAACTCGGCCCCACCTGAGCCGCCCACTGGAACAAACGACATGACAGGCAAGACCGGAATCATCGCCTTCCAGGGCCGGCCGGGGGCCTATTCGGACCTCGCCTGCCGCAACGCCTACCCGGCCTGGACCACCCTGCCCTGCGATACCTTCCAGGCCGCCATGGCCGCGGTGCGCAACGGCGCCGCCGACCTCGCCATGATGCCCACCGAGAACACCCTGGCCGGCCGCGTGCCCGACATGCACATCCTGCTGCCGGAATCCGGCCTCTACGTGATCGGCGAGGCCTTCCAGCGCGTGGAGCACTGCCTGCTCGCCCCCCGCGGCGCCACCATCGCCGGCCTCAGGCGCGCCCACTCCCACGCCGTCGCCCTCGGCCAGGTGCGCAACATCATCGCCGAGCTGAACCTCCAGGCCGTGGTGGAAGCCGATACCGCCGGCTCCGCCGAACTCGTCGCCAAATGGAACAACCCCGAGGACTGCGCCATCGCGTCGGACCTCGCCGCCGAGATCTTCGGCCTCGAGGTGCTGCGCCGCAACGTGGAGGACGCCTCGCACAACACCACCCGCTTCTACGTCATGTCCAGGTCCAAGCCGACCATCAGCCCCGACCGGCCCGACCTCATGACCACCTTCGTCTTCCGCGTCCGCAACGTGCCCGCCGCGCTCTACAAGGCGCTCGGCGGCTTCGCCACCAACGGCGTGAACATGACCAAGCTGGAGAGCTACATGGTCGGCGGCAGCTTCGCCGCCACCCAGTTCCTGTGCGACGTCGAAGGCCACCCCGAGCAACCCGCCCTGCGCCGCGCCCTGGAGGAACTCCAGTTCTTCTCCCGCGAAACCCGCATCCTCGGCGTCTACCCCTCGGCGCCCTTCCGCAAGGAACAGGGCTCCGGAGACTGAGGCAAGGCGGCCCCCCGCCCCTCCCCCTATCGCCGACGCGCCCCGCCGGTCCATGATGCCCCAAATTCGCCTTAATCCGGGGGACCTCACATGGCCGACGGCACCGATACCCGCACCGCGCGCATCACCGGCGAGGATGCGCTGGCCATGCATGCCGCCCATCCCCCGGGCAAGCTCGCCACCCGCCTCACCAAGCCGCTGACCACCGCCCGCGACCTCTCCCTCGCCTATTCCCCCGGCGTCGCCGAACCCTGCCTGCACATCGCCCGCGACCCCTCGCTCGCCTACGACTACACGTCGAAAGGCAACATGGTCGCCGTCATCTCCAACGGCACCGCCGTCCTCGGCCTCGGCAACCTCGGCGCCCTCGCCGGCAAGCCCGTCATGGAAGGCAAGGTCGCCCTCTTCAAGCGCTTCGCCGACGTCGACGGCATCGACCTCTGCATCGACACCGAGGACGTGGACCAGTTCATCAACGCCGTCCGCTACCTCGGCCCCAGCTTCGGCGGCATCAACCTCGAGGACATCAAGGCGCCCGAGTGCTTCGTCATCGAGCAGCGCCTGCGCGAGCTGATGGACATCCCCATCTTCCACGACGACCAGCACGGCACCGCCATCGTCGCCGCCGCCGGCCTCATCAACGCCTGCCACCTCACGGGCCGCGACCTGCGCACCACCAAGCTCGTCGTGAACGGCGCCGGCGCCGCCTCCATCGCCTGCGTCGAGCTGCTCAAGGCCATGGGCATGCACCCGCAGAACATCACCCTCGCGGACACCAAGGGCGTCGTCTACCAGGGCCGCACCGAGGGCATGAACCAGTGGAAATCCGCCCACGCGGTCGCCACCTCGGCCCGAACCCTGCGCGAAGCCATCGAAGGCGCCGACGTCTTCTTCGGCCTCTCGGTCAAGGGCGCCCTCACGCAGGACATGGTCCGCGCCATGGCCCCCAACCCCATCATCTTCGCCATGGCCAACCCCGACCCCGAGATCACGCCGGAGGAAGCCCGCGCCGCCTCCCCCACCGCCATCATCGCCACCGGCCGGTCAGACTACCCCAACCAGGTCAACAACGTCCTCGGCTTCCCCTACATCTTCCGCGGCGCGCTGGATGTCCGCGCCTCCACCATCAACGAACCCATGAAGATCGCCGCCGCCGAGGCCCTCGCCCTCCTCGCCCGCGAAGACGTGCCCGATGAGGTCAACGCCGCCGGCGGCGGCAAGCGCCTGCAGTTCGGCCCCGACTACATCATCCCCAACGCCTTCGACCCCCGCCTCCTCGCCCGCCTCCCCCCCGCCGTCGCCCGCGCCGCCATGGACTCCGGCGTCGCCCGCAAGCCCATCGCCGACCTGCGCCGCTACACCCGCGAACTCTCCGCGCGCCTCGACCCCACCGCCAACGCGCTCGACACCATTGCTGAAAGGGTCCGCGCCACCCCCCGCCGCGTCGTCTTCGCCGAAGGCGAGGAGGAAAAGATCGTCCGCGCCGCCGTCGCCTTCCGCAACGCCGGCTACGGCACCCCCGTGCTGATCGGCCGGGAAGACCGCGTCCGCGCCACCATGTCCGCCCTCGGCCTGGGCGAGACGGACGGGATCGAGATCCACAACGCCCGCCTCTCCGGCCGCAACGCCAAATACGCCGAATTCCTCTACGCCCGCCTCCAGCGCCGCGGCTACCTGGCCCGCGACTGCCAGCGCATGGTCAACCAGGACCGCAATGTCTTCGCCGCCTGCATGGTCGCCACCGGCGACGCCGATGCCATGGTCACCGGCCTCACCCGCTCCACCGCCGTCTGCCTGCACGACATCGGCCACGCCATCGATACCGCGCCGACCGCCTCCGGCGCCGCCGGCACCGCCTTCGGCCTCACCCTCATGCTCGGCGACCGCGGCCACACCATCTTCATCGCCGACACCCTGATGCACTTCCGCCCCAACCCGCACCAGCTCGCCGACATCTGCGCCGGTGCGGCCACCGCCGCCCGCGGCCTCGGCCACGAACCCCGCGTCGCCCTGCTCAGCTACTCCACCTTCGGCAACCAGCACACCGAACTGTCGGACACCATGCGCGAAGCCGTGAAACTGCTGGACACAAGGGGCGCCGACTTCGAATACGACGGCGAAATGTCGCCCGACGTGGCGCTCGACGAGTCCTACCGCGCCCTCTACCCCTTCTGCCGCCTCACCGGCCCCGCCAACATCCTGGTCATGCCCGGCCTCCACAGCGCCCACATCGTGTCACGCCTGGCCCCCCGCCTCGGCGGCGGCGGCACCATCGGCCCCCTCCTGATCGGCCTCACCCACGCCGTCCAGCTCGTCCCCATGGACAGCAGCGTCAGCCAAATCCTCGACATCGCCACCATCGCCGCCCACCAGGCCATCAAGGCCTGACCCCACCACCTTCCTTCTCTCCCCTCGCCGAAGGCGGGGGGAGCCGGAGGGGGGCTCTCCGTTCCGCCTCCCCGCGCCAGAAAGCAAGCGCGGGGCTTTGCCCCGCACCCCACCAGGGGCCGAGCCCCTGGACCTCATCCCATGCAGCTTCCCGTGAGAGCACTCGAAATCTGGGCCGCCGCGACGAACTCGGCATTGCACCCCACGCTGCACCCCGAGTATGAGTATGATGATGTGACAAAATAAATGATCGGGAGAAGGGCGCTACGATGAGCTTTTTGACTGATAATGAATCTGAATCGTTGCAAATTCGGCGCATGATTTTGCATGTGGTTGGTGAACAGCACGATTTCGAGCCGCAAGCGGAACTCATCGATCTGCCGCAGTCCGAATTTTTTCTTTAACGAGTTCGGCTGGCAGCAATTGACGGAGTCCACCAGTTCAACCCTCAATCGCAGGTGAAAGAACTAATTGCATCTGTCGCAACAGGAGGCGGCCAGTTCGAAGCTGTCTCTCAGGATCTCGCAAGAGAATTTTCGCGAGCGCATGTCGGAGCGAGCACGGATGGGGCCTTTTTTATTTTTGAGTTGTCCTGTTATGATCCGCACAAGCTCTTTTATAGTCTAATAAAATATGATTATAGAGGCGCCATCGAGC
The DNA here is from genome assembly GCA_947458025.1 of Rhodospirillales bacterium. Classification (GTDB taxonomy): domain Bacteria; phylum Pseudomonadota; class Alphaproteobacteria; order Acetobacterales; family Acetobacteraceae; genus CAMDGX01. Next base: position 8,308 of record CANHCJ010000094.1, read on the forward strand.
ATACTATGCTCAATGGCAAGCAAACGCTACGCCAAATCATTCAAGCATTTGTCACTGATAGGCGCGCCGTCCAAAAATCGTGTCTCGTTCGGATCGTGAATGGCGTTCCAGAAGAGTTGGTTTCAGCATTCGATCGAATGGGCAAACAACCTGACCTGACTGACTATTTTCGAAAATACCTTGACGTTCGCAGAGAGCGAAGTGACGAAGAACTCACTCGAGGTGTCGATTCCACTTTGCGTCGAATTTTCACCGACCTGCGCGATATACTGCCCGATGGCAATGTGCCAGCAGCCTTGGAGCGTGGCAAAGCATCACTTCGCGGCCGACCTAGTATAGATGAATCGGCCATATATGATGCTGCGTTTGTTGGCGGCGGAAGCCCAAGTGACGAGAAGATAGCGCAGAAGATCGAGAAAACAGCGTCGCGGCTCCTTAAAACTAATAGACTAGAAGGAGTGGTGTTTGCGCCAGTATCAAAGATATTGGAACAACGACCACGAAAAAAGATCAAGACGATTGAAAGTGTCGAATTAAATTACCCCAGCGAGGAGGAGGGCAAGTCGGTCGTTAAAGAGCGGAAGCCTGATGGAGATGGCTGGACAATCACAATACGGACGAACGGTGAAATCAATGAATCTCTCGCCGAGCGATCTCGCTGAAATCCTAGACAAATGGGCTCAGGGCGGCGAAGCGAATATCACAGAGTCATGCGACACACTCGTTGCAAACTCGCTGTCTCATACGCACGCACTCGAATTAATTCAAAATTGCAAACGAATAGGGTGGCACGTCATTGTTGAGGATGTCGCTCGTAATGAGGTTATGCCAGAAGAAATTACGGATGCATTTGGGCCATACCGATTGGTGATCATGAAGTCGGATGATTTCAAAATCAAAAATGTCATACTTACGATCTCGGGATTTCGAAGTTTTTTTCAGACTCCAGATGCAACTGGTGATCTATGCGTGCCGCGCTGCATGAGCCAGTTTGAAACCTATGCGGTACGGGTTTCAAGTTTGTCGGCATCCAAAAAATTCGTACCTATCACCGACCTACCGCAACCAAGAAAGGTGGTTAGGGAGTTGCGGGCTAATCGCAGCGTCCCAGAGCGGATCGGGCCTTGGCTGCTCCGTGAAAGCTCTTTCTCACCTTGGTCTGACTCTTTTTTTCGGGCTTGGGTGAAGATCGCGGCACCAAACCTTGTGCGCGCCCTTGCGAGCGAAGTGGATGGGAACGATTTGGTTTTTCGTGGCGCGTATACAGCCAAAGTGAGTTGCCCAGATATCAATACGGTTGATTGGAGTCCAGACGCATTCAGAAATCTGCAAGCTGCAACTCATTGGGTCTATGAAAACGGACGGGAATTGGAATTGCGACATGGATTATTCGCGACGGAAATTGCCCGAGTGGCCCCTGCACGGCCTGACATAAAGACACTCTTTTCAGAGGGAGGGGCCACTGCACTTGAGGGAGCGCGTATCGCGTATGGATTGAGTCTGGCAAATGTGAGTCGCGATTCATTGAAGGCGTTAGCCGATCTTCGGAAATCGATGGCAGAGGAAACGGCAAAACTTTCGGACAACACGAGAGCAATAGTAACCGCTGTTGGGGCCGCGATGTTTACGGGAATTGGCTTGTTGGCGGTCAGGTTGACTGACGGCCACATCGACTTCCGTTGCGATATCTCTTTCTATAATTGTGGGAATGTATGTTGGAGCCATTGCATACAATGGACATCGATTTATTCGCTTGCAGCAAGACCTTCGGGCGCAGTGGCGTAATCGGTTATACAAATTTCTTCCAGATGAGGAATATAAAAGACTTATTTCTGATCCGGCACGTCAATCGGAGCGCGATTTCTATCTTTCGGTCAAAATTGGCATCACCATCGTCTGCATAATTATTTTTGCCGTAACTCTTATATCCGTGACGGCTCCGACGCATCCGACGAGGGAAACATCTGCCATATCTAAATCTGTAAGCCCATCGCTGACGAATTCTGACCGGAAATGAAAATTGTGATTGTCGTTATATTTATCTAATTGAGGCTCGACAAACATAGAGTGGAGTGCGTCTCCCACTGTGCCACTTCCTTGGAAACTGGCACCCGTTCACAAGAACCGCCACGCTTATCCCCCTTTGAGAGCGCCGCGCGCCGTCCGAGTTAGCCAAATCCCAGTGCGTCCCGTCACCCAACCCAGCACCCTGCTTTGGCTCCGATGCCCCGGACGAGCGCGCTCTACCCGCCAATTGTATCTGTATTCATAGCTACATATCGCTCGCCTTCGCGTGGGACGAAGCAAAGCGCCACGCCAACATCAAGCGCTACATGGCGCCAGAAGCCCAGCCCCGCCGCGCCAACGGCGAAAGCCTCACCGACTGCCACCACCCCGACACCATGACCGAAGCCGAACTCGAAGCCGCCATCGCCTCCGACCCCGATTGGAAGGACATCCCCGCCGACTGGTACAAGGATGCCATCCCCGTCACCCCCTCCCCCAAGCAGCTTCTCTCCCTGCGCCTCGATGCCGACCTCGTCGCCTGGCGCCGACCCCAGGGCCCCGGCTACCAAACCCGCATGAACGCCGTCCTCCGCGCCGACTTGGCCGCAGCCCGGAAAAACACAACGTTATAACGTAGCCCTATCCCACACATAGGCACCGGAGACCGCCGCACCCAAGCGCCTCTCCCGCGCCCCCACCCCCGTCACGAAACCTTGGCTTTCCTTGCGATCCGTCACTATCCTCCCCGGAAACCCCGCCCCCTGCTGCCTCTCCGAACCACGCCCCTTTAACCCCCGCGCGCCCCCATCCCGGCACCGCCTCCCTGCAGGAGCCTGCCTCATGCGCCTCCCCGCCGCCCTGCGCCGCCTCGCCCCAGCCGCCATCGGCGCCCTCCTCGCCGCCGCCCCCCTGTCCGGCGCCTCGGCCGCCCTCATCACCCTCTCCTACACCGCCACCGGCACCGGCTTCTCCCCCTTCCTCCCGCCTGCCAACCCCGCGGTCATTTCCTTCTCCGTCACCTTCGACACCACCCTCTTCTACGCCTTCACCACCCCCGGCCCCATCATCCACGCCTCCAACGTCGCCTACACCGGCACACCGGTCTTCCAGTACGACCCCGGCACCGCCCAACTCTTCATCGGCGCCAACGGTCACACCGGCATCCTGGCCGGCACCGCCGACTTCCTGCTCGGTATCGGCAACGTCACCACCACCCCCACCCTCATCAACTATTCCGTCGCCTATGTCGGCGGCCCCAGCATCGTCCTGGCCAGTTCCCGCCAGCTCACGCCCTACGACGTCCCCGAACCCGCCTCCCTCACCCTCTTCGCCCTCGCCCTCGCCGGCCTCGCCGCCCGCCGCGCCAGGGCCTGACCTCCCCCCGCAAAAAAGTCAGAAAATTTTTCTAACTACCCCTTGCACCCATCCGCCGATGGGAGTATATCCCCAACCATGACATGGGCATGGCAATCCCCGGTCCCCTCCCCGCACGACCATCCGCCTCACCCGATGGCTGCATTGCTCGAACGCCTGGAATCCGTCCTCCTCCCCCTCCTCTTCAGGCTCGATTTCCTCGCCCGCCACCTCCCTGTCCTCCGCGCCCTTCATCTCCCCCTGGCCCGCGCCCGCCTCGCCCGCGCCCACGCCCGCATCGCCGCCATCCTCCGCCACCTCACCCACGGCACCTGGCGCGCCCCCCGCCCGCACACCCCCCGCACCACAAGCCCGAAATCCGCCCCGTCCCCCTACCTCCCCCGCCGCCGCGAATTCCTCCTCCGCGTCACCGGCGACGCCGAGATCATCACCGCAGCCTCCCAGCTCAACGCCCTCCTGCGCGAGCCCGGCACCCAGCACCTCCTCGCCCGCGCCCCCGCCACCGCCCGCGCCGCCATCGCAAAAGCCCTGCGCGGCCCCGCCCGCCTCCTCGGCCTCGAACTCCCCAACCAACTCCTCTTCCCCGGCCCCCCGCGCCCGCCCC
>CANHCJ010000095.1 GCA_947458025.1 Rhodospirillales bacterium
CCGGACATCGCCGCCACCACGCGCTCTCGCAGATCGAGGGAAAGGGCTCGGGTCATCGCTGCTGGCCTCCGCCCAGCCAGCAGCTTGAATCAGAAAACGAGCCGCGCCGGAATCACCAAAGCGATTCACTCAGACAGAATCACGCTCTATGCCAGCGCCTTCAACGACGTCGATTTCTCCCTCCGCGTGGGCGAGACCGGCCACGGCATCGTCTATGCGCCCCAGGCGGAGCTGCACCACTACGAGCTGCAGACCTTCGCCTCCCACTACGAGGGCGCGCGCGCGGCGGAGCAGGAGGGCGACGTGCGGCGCATGCGCGCGCGCTGGGCCGGGGTGTGCGCCGACGACCCGTTCTACAACCCCAACCTCTCCCTGCTGCCGGGCAGCGACTGGGCCCTGGGGTGCCGCCGCGCACCTGACCAGGCCGCAAGCCACCCCCGTTATCCCCGCAGTCCACAGGGTACGCCACGGCCCGGCTGCGCTATGATGGGGAGATGAATACCATCGACTCGCCCCTGCTCGGGCTCTCCCAGCGCCTGCCGCCCACCAACCTCCAGGCGGAGCAGGCGCTGCTGGGCGCGCTGCTGGCCAACAACAAGGCCTATGAGCGCGTCAGCGACTTCCTCCTGCCCGAACACTTCGCCGACCCCGTGCACGGCCGCATCTTCCGCGCCATCGCCCGGCGCATCGACCAGGGCCAGCTGGCCGATGCCGTCACACTGAAGGCCGAGTTCCAGCATTCCGGCATCCTCGACGAGGTCGGCGGCACCGCCTACCTCGCCCAGCTGCTCACCGCCATGGTCGGCATCATCAACGCCGGCGAGTACGGCCGCGCCATCCACGACGCCTGGCTGCGCCGCGAGCTGATCGACGTGGGCGAGAACCTGGTGAACAACGCCTTCGGCGCCGACCCGGAGCTGAACGCCGAGGGCCAGCTGGAGGCCGCCGAGCAATCCCTGTTCGACCTCGGCGCCAAGGGCGTCAGCGATGGCGGCTTCGTCACCTTCGAGCGCTCGCTGGCCGAGGCGCTGCGCACCGCCGAGCGCGCCTTCCACCAGCCCGGCGGCGTCTCCGGCCTCACCACCGGCCTGCGCGACCTCGACAAGAAAACCGGCGGGCTGCACCCGTCCGACCTCATCATCCTCGGCGGCCGCCCCGGCATGGGCAAGTCCGCGCTGGCCACCAAGATCGCCTACAGCGCGGCCAAGTTCTACCTGGACGAGGCCCGGGCCCGGGGCGCGGACGTGGCGCCGAAGGCCTCCGTGGCGCTGTTCTCCCTGGAAATGAGCGCCGAGCAGCTCGCCATGCGCCTGCTCAGCGAGGAATCGCGCATCTCCGGCGACCGCATCCGCCGCGGCGACATCGCGCAGAAGGATTTCGACCGCTTCGTGGCCGTCAGCCGCGAGATCGGCGCCCTGCCGCTGATGATCGACGACACGCCCGCCATCACCATGTCCGCCATGCGCACGCGCTGCCGCCGCCTCAAGCGCACCAAGGGCCTCGCCCTGATCGTGGTGGACTACCTGCAGCTGATGCGCCCTTCCGCCGGCAACCGGCCGGAGAACCGGGTGCAGGAGATCAGCCAGATCTCCCAGGGGCTGAAGGCCCTGGCCAAGGAGCTGGAGGTGCCGGTGCTGGCGCTCGCCCAGCTCTCCCGCCAGGTGGAGCAGCGCGAGGACAAGCGCCCGCAGCTCGCCGACCTGCGCGAATCCGGCTCCATCGAGCAGGACGCGGACATGGTGATGTTCATCTACCGCGACGAATACTACCTCCAGCAGCGCGCCCCCAAGCAGCTCGCCTTCGACAACGACGAGAAGTTCCACGGCGCCGTGGAGAAGTGGCAGCGCGACATGGAGGCGGTGCACAACCGCGCCGAGCTGATCATCGAGAAGCAGCGCCACGGCCCGACCGGCAAGATCGACCTGTTCTTCGAGGGCGAGTTCACCCGCTTCGCCGATCTCGACCTGCACCACAGCGATGACCGCTGACGGGTCGCTCGCGCGGCTGGAGATCGACCTCGCCGCCATCCGGGAAAACTGGCGCAGCCTCGCCGCGCGCCATCCCTCCGGCCCCGTCGCCGGGGTGGTGAAGGCCGACGCCTACGGGCTCGGCGCCACCCATGTCGCCCCCGCCCTTTTCGCCGCCGGCTGCCGCCACTTCTTCACCGCCCACCTGTCCGAGGCGCTGGCCATCCGCCCGCGCCTGCCCGGCGCCCTGCTGGCGGTGCTGAACGGCCTGCCGCCGGGCAGCGAGGCCAGTTTCGCCCACCACGATGTCACCCCCGTCCTCGGCACCCCGGACGAGATCGCCCGCTGGGCCGCCCTGGCCCGCCAGCTCGGCCGCCGGCTGCCCGCCCTGCTGCACGTCGATACCGGCATGCACCGCCTCGGCCTGGATGCCGCCCAGCTCGCCGCCCTGGCCGCCGACCCCACCGCGCTCTCCGGCCTCGACCTGCGCTACGTCATGACCCACCTCGCCGCCAGCGAGGTGCCGGAGGACCCGGCGAACGCCGCCCAGCACCGGCGCTTCGCCGCCGCCTGCGCCCTGCTGCCGCCGCTGCCGCGCAGCTTCGCCAATTCCTCCGGCATCTTCCTCGGGCCGGACTTCGCCTCGGATCTCGCCCGCCCCGGCGCGGCGCTCTACGGCATCAACCCCACGCCCGGCCGGCCCAACCCGATGCGCCCCGTGGTGCGCCTCTCCGCCCGCGTGCTGGCCCTGCGCACAATCGCGGCCGGCGCGGCGGTGGGCTACAACGCCACCTGGACCGCCCCGCGCCCGGGCCGCATCGCCACCATCGGCGTGGGCTATGCCGATGGCTGGTTGCGCAGCCATTCCAACCACGGCCACGCGGTCTTTGACGGCGCCATGCTGCCGCTGGTAGGCCGTGTCTCCATGGACCTCACCACACTCGACGCCACCGATTGCCCGGCGCTGCGCGAGGGCGACTGGGTGGAACTGATCGGCCCCGCCCGCCCGGTGGACGAGGTGGCGCAGGCCGCCGGCACCAACGGCTACGAGATCCTCACCAGCCTCGGCCGGCGCTACCGGCGGGCCTGGCTGGCGTGAACACCCTGCTCAATGCCGTCGCCGCCCTCGGCCGTGGCGCGCTCTCGGCCTGCGAGGCCACCGGGCGCGTCACGCTGTTCGCCGTGCTCGGCCTGTCGCACATCCTGCGCCCGCCCTTCTACGGCCGCGCCTTCGGCCGGGCGATGCTGGAGATCGGCTACCTCAGCCTGCCCGTGGTCGCGCTCACCGCCGTGTTCACCGGCATGGTGCTGGCGCTGCAATCCTCCACCGGCCTGTCGCGCTTCGCCGTCGAAAGCGCCATCCCGTCGCTGGTGGTGCTCTCCATCACCCGCGAGCTCGGCCCGGTGCTGGGCGGGCTCATGGTCGCCGGGCGCGTGGGCGCGGCGATGGCCGCCGAGATCGGCACCATGCGCGTGACGGACCAGATCGACGCGCTGACCACGCTCTCCACCAACCCGCTGAAATACCTGGTCGCCCCGCGCCTGCTGGCCGGCATCATCGCCCTGCCGCTGCTGGTGGTGGTGGCCGATATCCTGGGCGTGATGGGCGGCTTCATCATCGGCGTCGCCAAGCTCGGCTTCAACCCGTACATCTACCTGCAGAACACCTTCAACGCGCTCTACGCGGAAGACGTGATCTCCGGCCTGGTCAAGGCCAGCGTGTTCGGCTTCGTCATCACCCTGATGGGCTGCTACCACGGCTACCACAGCCGCGGCGGCGCACAGGGCGTGGGTGCCGCCACCACCGCCGCCGTCGTCACCTCCTCCGTGCTGATCCTGGCGCTGGACTACGTGCTGACCGAGCTGTTCTTCACCAAATGAGCGACACGCCGAAAATCCGCCTGCGCGGCGTCACCAAGCGCTTCGGCGACAAGCTGGTGCTGGACGGCATCGACCTCGACGTCGCGCCGCAAACCTCCATGGTGGTGATCGGCGGCTCCGGCTCCGGCAAGTCCGTGCTGCTGAAATGCATCCTGGGCCTGATCGCGCCGGATTCCGGCACCATCGAGATCGACGGGCAGGACGTGCTGCGCATGCCCCACAAGGCGCGCGACGCCGCCCGCGCCCGCATCGGCATGCTGTTCCAGAACGGCGCGCTGTTCGACAGCATCTCGGTGGCCGAAAACGTCGCCTTCGGCCTGCTCGCCCAGAAAAAGGCCACCCGCGCCGAAGCCCGCATCCGCGCCGAGGAAGTGCTGGCCCAGGTCGGCCTGGCCGCCAGCGTGGGCGACCTGGCCCCGGCCGAACTCTCCGGCGGCATGCAAAAGCGCGTTGCCCTGGCCCGCGCCATCGCCGCCTCGCCCGATATCCTGTTCTTCGACGAACCCACCACCGGGCTCGATCCCATCATGGGCGCGGTGATCGACGGGCTGATCACGGAACAGGTGAAGCGCATGGGCAGCACCGCCATCGCCATCACCCACGACATGGCCAGCGCCCGCCGCATCGGCGATCGCGCCGCCATGATCCACAAAGGCCGCATCGTCTGGGAAGGCCCGGCGGAAAGCCTGATGGACAGCGGAAACCCCATGGTCGACCAGTTCACCCACGGGCGACGCGACGGGCCGATCCAGATGGAGCTGCGGCGCTGACGTAGGGAACAGGAAGCGGTTCTTTTTTGAAAAATAGAACCAAAAAACTTTTCCGACCTTGCTCCCCATCCCCCTCGTAGGGCGGGTCGCGAAGCGGACCCGCCACCCCAAGCTAACAAATTTCTCATCGAAACTAACATTTTTTCCTTGCCCACCGGTGTTGCGTCCAGCAAACTAACCGGTGATGGCCACATCAACCGCCGCACCGGTCGAAGCCGACGCACCGCGCCCCTGGGCGCGGGCCATCCTGCACGCCCAAATTCCGGCGGTTCTCAAGCTCCTGCTGCTGGCCCTGCTCGCCGCCTTCTCGAAGGCGAGCCCCGCCGCCCGCACGCTGCGCGCCCTGCGCCAGGACTGGCTCTTCTCCACCCACGCCGACCTCGCCGACGACCTGGACTCCGCCCGGAATCCGTACACCCTCCGCCGCCTCCTCCAGCTCCGCGCCCTCATCGGCTGGCTCATGCGCGGCACCCGCAACCGCGGCATGACCCTCTCCGGCCACCGCGCGCCCGCATTCTGCCCCCCGCAATCCGCCCGCGCCCCGCCATAGCCGACCCACGCCCAAAATCACCCCGAATCCGTCTCGAAAACCCCGCGTCCCGCGGCGACGACTCATGCCCGGATCGCGCCCCCACCACCCGGACGAGGCGCCCTCCGCGCCTTCCCTCTCTTCTCCGTGTCCTCTGTGTTGAATCCTTTCTTGCGTCCTTCCCACCCCGCCCCCCGCAAGCCCCGCCCCACCGTCGCCTTGGCATTCCCACCCTTCCTGCTAGAAACTCGGTCGAAATGTCCGCAGGGAGGGGACCGCTTCCATGGCCACCGCTGTTTCGCCGCTGGCGCTGCCGTTGCCCGCATTGCCGCCGCTGGCCGGGGTTCGCCTCGGGGCCGCCGTCGCGGGCATCCGCTACACCACCGGCCGCACCGACCTGGTGATGGCCGAGCTCGCCGCCGGCACCACGGTCGCCGGCGTGTTCACCTCCAACAAGTGCCCCGGCGCCCCGATCGACTGGTGCCGCGACGCGCTGAAGGGCGGCAAGGCGCGCGCCGTGGTGATCAACGCCGGCAACGCCAACGTCTTCACCGGCAAGGCCGGCGTGGAGGCCACCAAGGCCAGCGCCGCCGCCGCCGCCAAGCTGGTCGGCTGCCCCGCCAAGCAGGTGTTCCTGGCCTCCACCGGCGTGATCGGCGAGGTCCTGCCCCACGCCAAGCTCACCGCCGCCCTGCCCAAGCTGCACGCCAGCCTGTCGGACAACGGCTGGGAAGCCGCCGCCCGCGGCATCATGACCACCGACACCTTCCCCAAGGCCAGCACCCGCACCGCCACCATCGGCGGCGTGGAGGTGCGCATCAGCGGCATCGCCAAGGGCAGCGGCATGATCGCGCCCGACATGGCGACGATGCTCTGCTTCATCTTCACCGATGCGAAGGTCCCGGCCGAGCTGCTCCAGGGCATGCTGTCCAAGGGCGTGGGCGGCACCTTCAACTGCACCACGGTCGACAGCGACACCTCCACCTCCGACACCGTGATGCTCTTCGCCACCGGTGCCACCAAGCACCCGAAGGTGGACGACGCCAAGATGCTGAAGGACTTCCAGCGCGCGCTGAACGAGGTGCTGCTGGAGCTGGCCCTGCTTGTCACCCGCGACGGCGAGGGCGCCCAGAAGCTGATCCGCATCGACGTCACCGGCGCGGTCAACGCCAAGTCCGCCAAGCGCATCGGTATGACCATCGCCAACTCGCCCCTGGTGAAGACCGCCATCGCCGGCGAGGACGCCAACTGGGGCCGCATCGTCATGGCCGTCGGCAAGGCCGGCGAGCCCGCCGACCGCGACAAGCTCTCGGTCGGCGTCGGCGGCGTCTGGATGGCCAAGGATGGCGGCGTGGTCCCGGGCTACGACGAAACCCCCGTGGTCGCCCACATGAAGGGCCGCGAGGTCACCATCTCGGTGGATATCGGCCTGGCCAAGGGCAAGGCCACCGTGTGGACCTGCGACCTCACCCATGGCTACATCGACATCAATGGCAGCTACCGTTCCTGACCTCGCCATCCGGCCCGCCACCGCGGCGGACCGCCCGGCGCTCGACGAGCAGGAACTCGGCCTGAACCTGTTCGAGAACGCCCTGGTCGGGGACCGCAACACCACGCCGGAGGGCGGCGTGGCTGCCATGGACAGGCTGCACCAGCGCGCCGCGGACAGCGGCGGCCTGGTGCTGGTGGCCGAAATCGGCGGCGCCGTGATCGGCCACCTCGTCCTCGCCTTCGAGCGCTTCGGCCCCTACGTGCGCGAGGAGCTGCGCGACTACGCCCTGGTGGCCGACCTGTTCGTCCGCGAGCCCCATCGCGGCCAGGGCATCGGCCGCGCCCTGGTCGCCGAGGCCGAACGCCGCGCCATCGAACGCGGCATGCCGCGCATCCTGCTCGGCGTCGTCCACGGCAATGTCGCCGCCGAGCGCAGCTACCGCCGCCAGGGCTTCCAGGACTATGCGCTGGAGATGATCAAGCCCCTCCCCAAGCGGCAGGGCTGAGCCACCATGACCCGCTTCACCATCCGCCCCGCTACCCTTGCCGACCGCCCGGCGCTGGACGAACAGGCCCAGGCGCTGAACGTGTTCGAGAACCCCTTCTCGAACGACCGCCGGCTGGACCTCGCCGGCGGGCAGGAGAGCGCGGCCACTCTGCTGGAGCGCACCGCCGATGGCGGCGCCCTGCTGGTGGCCGAGATCGACGGCGCCGTGGTGGCCCACATGGCGCTGTGGTTCGACCGCATGCCGCCCTTCGTGCGCGAGGAGCTGCGCGACTACGCCTATCTCGGCGACCTCTTCGTGCGCGAGCCCCATCGCGGCCAGGGCATCGGCAGCGCCCTGGTGGCGGAGGCCGAACGCCTGGCCCGCGCCCGCGGCGTGGCGCGCATCCTGATGGGCGTGCTGCCCGGCAACCCGGCCGAGGCGCTCTACCGCCGCCTCGGCTATCGAACCTATGCGGTGGAACTGGCCAAGGACCTCTAGGACCCCTTGCGGCGCGTGCCGCATTTGGGCACTTGCTGGCCGCATGCCGCACCGGCGCACCCATGGCTGACCTGATCGCCCCCCCCTTCGCCCCGCTCACCACCGAGCGGCTGACGCTGCGCCCCTTCGCCGCGGCGGATGCGGCGGAGCTGCACCGGCTGATCAACGACTGGGAGGTGTGCCGCACCCTGGCCGCCGTGCCCTTCCCCTACTCGCGCGACCTGGCCGACGAGTGGATCGCCTCCTCCCATGCCTCGCTGACGGAGGGGCGGGCCTTTCACCTGGTGGTCACCGGGCAGGAGGGCGAAAAGGAGGTGGTGGTGGGCGGCGTCGGCCTGCGGCTGGACAAGGAGGCGCGCACCGCACGGCTCGGCTACTGGGTGGGGCGGCGCTTCTGGGGCCATGGCGTGGCCAGCGAGGCCGCTGGCAAGCTGGCGCGCTGGGCGATGGCCAACCTCGACCTCGACCGCCTCGAAGCCACCGTGGCCACCGACAACCCCGGCTCCGTCGCCGTGCTGCGCCGCATCGGCTTCCGCCACGTGGGCGAGGGGATGGAGCACTTCCTGGCCCGCGGCGGCGAGCAGAAGGTGCTGCGCTTCCAGGCCACGCGCGACGACCTGTTCGGCCACACCACGCCGGAGCCGCAGGAAGGGGCCGAGAAGCCCATCCTGGTGGTCGCCGCCTGCGCGCTGGTGGATCTCGACGGCCGCGTGCTGCTGGCCCGGCGGCCGGAGGGCAAGAAGATGGCCGGGCTGTGGGAGTTCCCCGGCGGCAAGCTCAACGCCGGCGAAACCCCGGAAGTGGCGCTGATCCGCGAGCTGAAGGAGGAGCTGGGCATCGACGTGACCGCCGCCTGCCTCGCCCCGCTGTTCTTCGCCAGCCACGGCTACGACCGCTTCCACCTGCTGATGCCGCTCTATGTCTGCCGCCGCTGGAAGGGCACCCCGCAGGGCCGCGAAGGCCAGGCGCTGGCCTGGGTGCACAAGGACAAGCTGGCCGAATACCCGATGCCGGAAGCCGACCGCCCGCTCGTGCCGCTGCTTCGCGATTTCCTCTGAAGGTGCCGCCATGGCCAAGAAGAACCCCACCGCCTGCCTGCTGGTGATCGGCAACGAGGTGCTCTCGGGCCGCACCCAGGATGCGAACATCCGCTTCCTGGCCCTGGGCCTGGGCGAGATCGGCATTCCGCTGCGCGAGGTGCGGGTGATCCCGGACGTGGCCGAGACGATCATCGCCACGCTCAACGAGTGCCGCGCCAGGTTCGACCATGTCTTCACCACCGGCGGCATCGGGCCGACGCATGACGACATCACCAGCGAATGCGTCGCCGCGGCCTTCGGCGTGCCGTGGGAGCCGCAGCCGGAGGCCTGGGCGCGGATGGAGCGCAGCTACAAGCCCGGCGAGTTCAACGCCGCGCGCCAGCGCATGGCCACCATGCCGCGCGGTGCGACGCTGATCGACAACGAGATCTCGGTGGCGCCCGGCTTCACCATCGGCAACGTGCACGTGATGGCCGGGGTGCCGCGCATCATGCAGTCCATGTTCCGCCACCTGGCACCGCGGCTGGAAGGCGGCGTGCCCGTCACGTCGCGCGCCGTGCACGCGCTGCGCCTGGCCGAAGGGGTGATCGCGGAGGGGCTGACGGCGATCCAGAACCGCTATCCGGAGCTGGACCTCGGCAGCTACCCGTTCTACCGGCCGAGCGGCAACGGCGTGGCGATCGTGGCCAAGGGAACGGACGCGGCGATGGCCGAGGCGGCGATCGCGGAGGTGACGGCGCTGATGGTGGAATGCGGCGGCGCGCCGGTGCAGGGGGAGCCGCCGGAGGCGTAAGGAAGCGGTTCTTTTTTGAAAAAAAGAACCAAAAAACTTTTACCCGTTTGCGCCGAGGCTATCCTCGGCGCAAACGGGTAAAGTCTTTTTTGCTTCTTTTTTCTTCAGAAAAAAGAAGACCCTTCCTTACTTCGGCTGGTTCACCATCCGCAGATAGGGCTTCATCTTCCGGAACCCCGCGGGATACTTCGCCTGGGCTTCATCGTCGCTGACCGCGGGCACCACGATCACGTCGTCGCCGTCCTTCCAGTTCACCGGCGTCGCCACGCGATGGCGCGAGGTGAGCTGCATGGAATCGATCACCCGCAGCACTTCGTCGAAGTTGCGGCCGGTGGTCATGGGGTAGGTGAGCATCAGGCGGATGGTCTTGTCCGGCGCGATCACGAAGACGGTGCGCACGGTGGCGTTGTCCGCCGCGGTGCGGCCTTCGGAGGAGCCCGGCGCGGCATAGGGCAGCATGTTGTAGAGCTTGGCGACATTGAGGTCGGTGTCGCCGATCATCGGGTAGTTCGGGGCGGTGCCCTGGGTTTCCGCGATGTCCTGGGCCCACTTGGCGTGGTTGTCCACCGGGTCGATCGACAGGCCGATGATCTTCACGTTGCGCCGGTCGAACTCCGGCTTGATGCGGGCCATGTAGCCCAGCTCGGTGGTGCAGACCGGGGTGAAATCCTTCGGGTGCGAGAACAGCACGCACCAGGAATCGCCGATCCACTCATGGAAGCGGATCGGGCCCATGGTGGTCTGGGCGGTGAAATCGGGGGCGGGCTGGCCTATCTGGAGGGACATGACGTTTCTTCCGGGTGGTGCTTCCAACGGCGGAAAGCTGCCCGGGCGACGCGTGGGTGTCCATCACGTTTTGGGTTTCAAATGGAAACACCGCCGGGTATTCCCGGCGGTGGTGATCCAGGGGCTCAGGCCTTGGCGGCGCGGCGGCGGCGCAGCGCCAGGCCGGCGAGGCCCGCGCCCAGCAGCGCCATGCTGCCGGGCTCCGGCACCGCCACCTCGTTGAACTGGAACGCAACCTCGTTGCTCTGGCCGATGTTGATCGGGTCGCCGATGCGGCCGGTGGAACTGGCGCAGCTTTCAAAGCCGCCGTAGCCGCCATATCCGCCGTAGCCGCCATACCCGCCATAGCCGCAGCCGGTGCCGTTGCTGTTGGCTTACGACCGCAGGATGTAGTCGATCTCCACGGTGGCGCCCGGCGCCACCAGGCCGAGGTCGATCGTGCCGAGATAGGTGCCCCAGAAGTAGTCGCCGTTGCCCACCGCCAGGGTCTCGTTCGAGGGGGCGAGATCCTGGCCGCCCTTCACCAGCGTGGCCATCCCGCCGGCGACCACCTGCATGTCGGCGACCGAGGAGAAGACCTCGGTGTTGTTGACGAGGATGACGGCCGAAACGCCGGCGGCCACCGTGCCGGTCTGGCCCGCGAAAACCGAGATGCTCCCCTGCTCGATCAGGAAGCTGGCGACGAGGTTCACAGACTGGCTGCCGTTGTTGGTGAAGCTGTCGCTCCAGGAGGAGGAGCCGAAATTGTCGTAGACCCCGTTGCCGGCGGAGCGCGAGCCGAACACGCCGTTCGGGCTGCCCCAATGGGAGCCGGAGATGTTGCTCGAACCCGCGAAGCCGGAGGGATTGACCGCCAGCGAGGTGCTGCTGGTGTCCGAGAAGGTGGTCGGGAGGCCGTTTTCGATCGTGTAGGTGAAGGAAACCCCCACGGTGGGGGCGGCCTGGGCGGCCGGCGCGGCGATCGCGATGGCGAGGCCGGAGCAGGTGGCAAGCAGCGCCCCGCGCAGCAGGGTCAGCGGGCGAATGTGGGACATCGCAATGCTCTCCGGAAATGCGTCTGTAACGCCGGTTGCAAGATGTCGCAAAGAGTAACGAAAGATTAAGATCGCCGCAAGCGGGCTAGGCGAGCAGGGCCTCGCACTCGTCGGCCAAGGCCGCCATCGCCTCGGCCGGGTCGTAGCCGTGGTAGTGGTGGGCGAAGGCGGCGGCGCGCGCGGCGGGGCCCGGTGCTTCCAGCGCGTGGCGCAGGGCGGCCTCCACCTGCGCCTCCTCCGGCTCCGGCACCTGGGCCAGGCCCTGCCCGGCGAGGCGCAGCGCCACCATGGTCTGCTCCACATGCTCCGGCAGCATCACCACCGGGCGGGCATGCAGCAGCACCGCCGCGGCGGTGGCCGGGGAATGGCACAGCGCCACGTCGCACCGCGTCACCACCTCGGCCATGCGCACCGGCCGCGCGCTGAGGCGCAGGCGCGGGGTGGAGAGCGCCGCCTCGTGCTCCGGCCGCAGGTCGCGGGCATGCACCAGGGCCGCCACGCCCATCCGGCGCAGCACCGCCAGCACCGGCGCCAGCGCCCGGCTGCCGGCGCGCAGATAGGCGAAGACATGCGGCCCCGGCCCCTCCGGCCAGGAAGCCGGCACGCCGCCATCAAGCTGGAAGTCGTTGCCGTAGTAGTCGGCGCCCGGCCGCGCGCCGTAATGGTCGAATTCCGGGAAGCAGTTCAGCACCACCCGGTCGGCGGCCAGCGAGTCCGCCAGGGCGGCCAGGGGCGGGGCGCCGAGCTCCGCCCGCGCCGCGTTCACCAGCGCCAGCGCCTGCGCCTCCGAGGCCAGCAGCCGCGCGGGCGGCACCTGCGCCCA
>CANHCJ010000096.1 GCA_947458025.1 Rhodospirillales bacterium
CGGCGCCGCGCACGAAACCCTCCTGCTCGATTTCTCCGCCATCCGCCCCTGCGGCGCCCCCATCGCCGGCATGCAGGGCCGCCCCGCCTCCGGCCCCCTCTCGCTGATGCGCGCCTTCGCCAACCTGCGCCACCACGTGATCGAGCCCGCCCGCGCCGGCACCCTGCCGCGCTGGGAACAGGCCCTGCTCGCCGACCACCACCTCTCGGTCGAGGTCCAGGTCGGCGGCGCCCGTCGCGCCGCCCGCATGGCCACCAAGTCCTGGCGCGACCCCGGCATCCTGCGCTTCATCCGCGCCAAGGCCGAAGGCGGGCTCTGGACCGCCAACAACTCCGTCATGGTCGACGCCGCATTCTGGGAAGCCGTCGCCGCCGCCCGCGCCGGCGGCACCGCCCCCGCCCAGCTCCACGCCCAGGCCGTCTTCGACGAAGCCACCCGCTGCGCCTTCATCAACGGCGAACCCGGCTTCATCAACGGCGACAAGCTGGACGACCACCGCACCGGCCGCGCCCATGCCAAGCCCGTCCACACCGATGGCCGCGACGTCCGCTCCGCCCGCTACCAGGCCACCCACGCCGTCGCCCTCCTGGCCGAAACCGCCCACCGCGCCCGGCACACCGATTTCCCCGCCACCACCAACCCCTGCGGCGAGATCACGCTGCACGTCACCGGCGGCTACTGCGTGATTGCAGACTTCGCCCCCCTCCTGGCCTGCCCCACCGACCCCGCCGCCCACCCCCCCGGCGCCGCGCCCCCGGAGGTCACTGCCCTGTGGGACGCCCGCGTGGAGGATGCCGTCCGCCTCGGCGTGCGCTTCCTCACCCGCGCCAACACCATGGATGCGCTCTACGGCGAGGAAGTCCGCCGCACCAACCGCATGGGCATAGGCCCCACCGGCCTGCACGAATGGGCCTGGATGCGCTTCGGCCTCGCCTTCAACGATCTTCTGGACGAAACCCGCAGCGCCCCCTTCTGGGACATGCTCGCCCACCTGTCCGACGCCGCGAAGGACGAAGCCGCCCGCTACGCCGAACAGCTCGGCCTGCCCGCCCCCTTCACCGTCACCACGGTGAAACCCGCCGGCACCACCAGCAAGCTCTTCGGCCTCACCGAGGGCGCCCACCTCCCCGCCCGCCGGCAATACCTGCGCTGGGTCCAGTTCCGCGGCCGCCGCGACGGCACCCACTGGGCGCCCGACAGCGACCCCCTCCTGGCCCAGTACGAATCCCGCGGCTACCCGGTCCGCCCGCTGCAAAGCTTCCCCGGCATGGCCATCGTCGGCTTCCCCACCCTGCCGCTCATCCAGCGCCTCGGCATCGCCGACCGCCTCACCACCGCCTCCGACGCCACGCCCGAACACCAGTACCGCTGGCTCGCCCTGCTGGAACGCCACTGGATCGGCGCCGAACAGGGCAACCAGGTCTCCTACACGCTGAAGCTCTTCACCAACCGCCACAGCCTCGAAGACTTCCGCGCCATGGTCCTCACCCACCAGCCGGGCATCCGCTGCTGCGCCATCCTGCCCAGCCGGCCCGACCACGAGCTCGGCTATGAGTACCTGCCGGAGGAGGAGATCGACCAAGCCCGCTTCGCCGAACTCGCCGCCGGCATTGATGACACAGCGCTGCACGAGGCGGTGGACATGGCGCACCTGGCATGCGCCGGCGGGGTGTGTCCCATATAAGCAAGAATGTTCTTTTTTGAAAAAAAGAACCAAAAAACTTTTCCACGTTTGTGCGGGGATTAGCCCCGGCGCAAAGTGGAAAAGTCTTCTTGCTTCTTTTTCTTCAGAAAAAGAAGACTCTTCCTCCTACCACCCCCGCCGCCCAGGCGCCGGAAACGGCTGCTCCAGCCCATCCACCGGCACGTTGCGCCCATTGATCCAGTGCGCCCGCGGCGAGGCCAGGAACACGATCACGTCCGCCACCTCTTCCCCCGTCCCCAGCCGCCCCATCGGGAAGCCGTATTTCACGTAGTCCGCATACCCCTCGGGCTCGCTCTGCCGATACCGGTCCCAGCCATTGCCTTCGATCAGGATCGAACCCGGCGAGACCGTGTTCACCCGGATCCCGTAATTGTTCAGGTCCAGCGCCCACACCTCGGTATCGAAGATCAGCGCCGCCTTCGCCGCCCCGTACTGCCCGCTGCTCGAAAGCTGCGGCGTCCAGCCGGAGATGGAGGCGATGTTCACCACTGCCGCCCCCGGCCGCCCCGCCATGTGCGGCGTCGCCAGCCGCATCATCCGCACGGTCTGGATCACGTTGATCTCCAGCGCCCGGCGCCATTCCTCGTCGGTGCTGTCCCCGATCCGCCGCCCGCCCCCGCCCCCGCCGACATTGTTGATCAGGATGTCGATGCCCCCGTGCACCCGCACCGCCTCGGCCACCAGCGCCTCGGCCTGCGCCGCATCGGTCACATCCGCCACCACCGTGGTCACCGAAGCCGCAGACCCCAGCTTCGCCTTCGCCGCGGCGAGGTCCTCGGCGCTGCGGGCCGAAAGCACCAGGTGGCACCCCTCCTCGGCGAAGCACGCAGCCGTCGCCAGCCCGATGCCCCGGCTGCCCCCGGTGATCAGCACCACCCGCCCGCCCAGCTTCAGATCCATCGCGCCCGCCCTCCGTCGTGCGGCCATGGTTCCAGATCGCCGCCCGCGCCGCTAGCGTGGTGGCGGAACCACGGAGTCCCCGCCATGCCGGCCGGCGAACCCAACGGCCACCCCGCCGCCTTCAGCCGCGCGAGCCTGGCGCTCATCATCCCGCTCGGCCTGCTCGCCGCCCTGCTCGGCGTGCAGATGGTCACCGTGCTCGGCACCGCCGCCACCACCGCCGTGCCTGCCGCGCTGCTGGTCATGGCCCTCGGCGCCTTGCCCTGGGCGGTGCTGCACCGCTTCCGCTGCGTCCATCGCCAGAACCTCGCCCAGGGTGCCGCCGCCATCGCCACCATCGCCGCCGGCAACACCCTGCTGCTGCCCATCGGCCTGCCGATGGCCCTCGGCCGGCCCGATCTCGTCCTGCCGCTGTTTGCCGGCGTCGTGCTGGCCCTGATCGTGGACCTCCTTCTGGCGTGGCGCCTCTTCGCCACCCCGGCCTTCCCCGCCGAGGCCGCCTGGCCCCAGGGCCGCGCCGCCGCCGAAACCCTGCTCGCCGGCCAGGAAGGCGAACGCCGCGGCGTCGCCCTGCTGCTCGGCATCGCCGCCGGTGCGGTGGGCGCCATGTACCGCGTGCCGATGCTCGCCTTCGGGCTGGCCTTCCTGGCCCCGCCCTGGCCGCTCGCCGCCTTCGCCATCGGCCTGCTGGTGCGCGGCCACGCGCCAGACCTGCCATCCGGCTGGCTGCCCGATCTCATGCGCGCCCAGGTGCCGCAAGGCCTGCTGCTCGGCGCCGCCCTGGCCGCCGTGGCGCAACTCGTCGTGGTCGCCCTGCGCCGCCGGGCGGAGGCACGGGCCGTCCCGCCCGCCCTGGCGCTCGCCTTCGCCGCCCATCTCGGCATCGCCGTGCTGCTGGCGCTCGCCGGCGGCCTGGCCAGCCGCCTCGGCCCCGGCATGCTGCTGCTCTTCGTCGCCTATGCCGCCATCGCCGCCTTCGTCCACCTGCTGGCCTGTGGCCTCGCCGCCATGCACACCGGCTGGCTGCCGGCACTGGCGCTCGCGATGATCGCGCTCACGCTCGGCCTGCTGCTCGGCTTCCCGCCCGCCGCGCTCTGTCTCGTCACCGCCTTCACCGCCGCCACCGGCCCCGCCTTCGCCGCCCTCGGCCAGGCGCTCGCCACCGGCCGCATCCTGCGCGAAGGCACCCCACCCGGCTTCGAGCAGGAAGGCACGCGCCAGCAGCTCCGCGCCGCCCTGCTCGCCGCCGCCATCGCCGTGCTGGTCGTCGCCCTCGCCCACGCCCCGCTGTTCGCCGCCGGCCGCATCCCGCCGATGGACCACGTCTACGCCATCGCCATCCGCGCCGGCACCGCGCCCGACGTGTTCATGCGCATGCTCCCCTGGGCCATCGCCGGCGCCGCGCTGCAGCTCGCCGGCGGCCCCACGCGCCAGCTCGGCCTGCTCTTCGCCACCGGCCTCATGCTGCTGAACCCTGCCGCCGGCTGGGCCCTGCTCGCCGGCCTCGCCTGCCGCGAACTCGCCCGCCGACGCCTGCGCAGCGTCACCCCGGAGGATCTGCGCGCCTTCGCCGGCGGCACCATCGCCGGCGACGCCCTCTACGGCCTCTACGACTCCGCCTGGCGCCTCGCCGCCGGAAGGCGCTAGCCCAGGCTCGGCCGCGCCTCCGCCACGCCGAGGCTCCGCTCCAGCGCCCGCCCCAGGCTCAGCGCCGCCGCCTCGTCGAACAGCGGCGCCAGGATGGAGATGGCATGCGGCACCCGGTGCACCGGCCCCTCCGCCTCCACCACCGGCGCGTTGAGGTAGGCCGGCATCCGCCGCGTCCGCGTATGCGCGAACCCCACCCGCAGCGCCACCGCCGGATGCCCCGTCATGTTGCCGATGATCGTCAACGGCCCGGCCGCCAGCGGCGACAGCAGCGTGTCCACCTCGCGGAACATCGCATCCATGTCCTGCATCACCCGCCGCCGCAGCCGGTCGAGCTGGATATGGTCCACCGCGGAAAGGAACCGCGCCTTGCGGAACGTGTTCGGCCACGCCCCGCTATCCTGCCGCGCCAGCTCGTCATCGGCATCGCTCAGGGTCAGCTCCTCGAACGCCGCCGCCGCCTCCGCGAACAGCAGGTTCTGCAGCGCGTCATAGGGCAGGTCCGGCAACGTCACCGCCACCGGCACCGCCCCCACCCCCCGCACCGCCTCGATCACCGCCGCATCCAACGGGTCGCCGAAATCCCCCGCCACGTAGCCCACCTTCATCCCGGCCACCCCGCGCGCGGCATCCCAGCCAAACGGTGCCGCGATGCTCCCCTCATCCGCCGCATCGCCCCCGTTGATCGCCGCCAGCACCAGCGCGGTGTCATCCACCGAACGCGCCAACGGCCCCAGCTTGTCGAGCGACCAGCACAGCGCCATCGCCCCTTCCCGCGAAACCCGCCCGAAGCTCGGCCGCAACCCCGCCACCCCGCACCGCGCCGCCGGCATCACGATCGACCCCAGCGTCTCGCTGCCGATCGCAAACCCGCACAACCCCGCCCCGGCGGCACTGGCCGATCCCGCACTCGATCCGCGCGACCCCTCCTCGGTGTTCCACGGATTGCGCGTCGTCCCCCCGTACCAGATGTCGCCAAAGGCCATCGCCCCCAGCGACGCCTTGCCCAGCAGCACCGCGCCGGCCTCGGCCAGCCGCCGCACCACCGCCCCATCCGCCGCCGGCACCCGCCCGCGATACGGCTCCGCCCCCCACCCGGTCACGATCCACGCCGTGTCCACCAGGTCCTTCACCGCATAGGGAATGCCATGCAGCGGCCCGAGCCAGGTCCCGCGCGCCAGCAGCGCATCCGCCCGCGCCGCCTGCGCCCGCGCCAGCTCCGCCGTCACCGTGGCAAAGCAGAACAGAAGCGGATTCAACCGCGCGATCCGCGCCAGGTAGATCTCCGTCAGCCGCGCCGAGGAAAGCACCCCGTCGCGGATCCACCCCGCCAGCCGCCACACCGGCGCGAACGCGATATCCTCGTCGCTCCCCGGCAGCGCCCCGCCGCCCAGCGGAACCGCCATCCCCGCCTGCGCCGGCATCACGAACCCCGGCAGCCGCGGGTCGAAGATCGTCGCCGGCGGCAGCGCATTCTCCAGCGCCACCGCCCGCCGCCGCACCGCGGCCGCCACCTGCGCGTCGATATTCCCCAGCATCTGCGCCCGCTCGGCATCGCTATACCGAACCCCGAACAGCAGCTCCGCCGCCGCCAGCGTCCCCGCGTCGATCTTCCCGCTCATCCCCTCAACCCCGCGCATAGATCACGGGCGCCGGCGTGAACGTCACGCCCTCGTCCAGCGGAAACACCGGCCGCGCGCAGATCGTATGCCCCAGCGTCGGCAGGTTCGCCGAGGTCGCGCCCGGAATGTCGATGTTGAAGTTCTTCTCCACCCACTGGTCGTACATGTGGAACTCGGTATGCGGAGACTTCACCACGATCGCATCGAAATCCTGCGGATCGAGCCCGTTGGCATAGTACATCGCCCGGTCGAACAGGCTCACCGTCCGGCTCATCACCACCACGGTGGTATTGTCGAACACCAGCACCGCCGTCGGCCCCGCATCCAGCGGCGCGCGCATCGTCTCCAGCTTCGCCGCCCCGTCCGACAGCAGCTTCACCTTCGCCCGCACCCGCATCGGCGGGAACCGCTTCGGGTCCAGGCTCCCGCCCAGCGCCACCTCGATCTCCGCCCCCACGCCGGCCTTGTGCGCCGCCGCCGCCGCCGGCTCGTCCACGATCTGCGCCAGCACCCGCCCGCGATACCCCATCTCCCGCACCGCCTGGATGATCAGGTTCGAATCCCCCGAAGCCCCGGAGGAGGTCGCATCCGCCGCATCGGTGAACAGCACCGGCCCCTTCATCGTCGCCGCCTGCTGGATCGCCCGCTCCAGCGTGATGAACTTCCCCTGCATCCGGTGCCGCTCCGGCCAGAACATCTCCGCCAGCCGCACCGCCTCGGCCTGCGCCACCTCGGGCTTCCCGTCGGTCATCACGATCGCCTGGCTGCACAGCTCCGGCACATCGGTGAACGGATTGCCGATCATCACCCCGGCCGCCAGCGCCGTCCCGTCGCGCTCAATGCGCTGCGCCTCGCGGATCATGTCGCCGTAGCACCCGCTCTTGGTGATCAGCTCATCCCCGCGCACCAGCGCCGGAATCGTCACCCGCGCAATGGTCGGCTTCACCCCGCCCGCCATCAGCTTCAGCAGCAGCCGCGCCGCCCGCGCCCCGGTATCCGCGAAATCCACATGCGGATAGGTGTGGTAGATCGCCAGCCCATCCACCTGCCGCAGCATCCGGTCCGTCAGAATGCCGTGCAGGTCCAAGGACATCACGATCGGCACCTTCGGCCCCGCCAGCGCCCGCACCTCGCGCAACACCCACCCTTCCGGGTCCAGCTCCCCCTCGGCCCCCATCGCCCCGTGCAAGGACACGTAGATCCCATCAATATCCTTCATCGAAGCCGCCACCGCCGCCCGCAACTCGCCCGACAGCTTGGCCCACCCTTCGGCACTCAGCAGCCCCGCACTCCCGGAGCGCGCCGAATACACCGGCACCACCTCCACCCCCGCCGCGCCCTCGAACACCTCCAGCGCCCCGCCCACGCCGGTGTTCAACCCGCGCTGCGCCAGCATCTCCGCCCCGCGCTGCACCCCGAAATACGAATAATTCGAAGGCACAGGATTGAACGACGAGATCTCCTGCATGCACTCCACGATCATGATCCGCGCCATCGCCCGTCCCCCCGGTTCAACCCGCCAACTCTGGCCCCACCCCCGCCCCTCCGTCTAGGCTCGCTTCAACCGGAGGAACCGAAATGACGAAAGCCGCACTCCCCCCCATCCGCATCACCCGCATCGAAGTCGCCCCCCTCTTCGGCGAATCCCCCAAGGGCGGCTGGTCGGCCGAGATCAAGCCCGAGGACTCCATCCACGCCCTCATCGCCGTCCACACCGATGCCGGCCTCGTCGGCCACGGCAGCGTCTTCACCGATGGCCGCCTGGTCCAGGCCGGCGTCCAGGTCCTCGAACCACTCTGGCGCGGCGAAAACGCGCTGGAACCCGAACGCGTCAGCGAAAAACTCCACCAGAACACCTTCTGGATGGGCCGCGGCGGCACCCTCACCCACACCGTCAGCGGCATCGACATCGCGCTGTGGGACATCCTCGGCCAGGCCACCGGAATGCCCGTGGGCCGGCTCCTCGGCGGCACCTACGCCACCCGCGTCCTGCCCTACTGCTCGCTCCTCATGGAGGAACCCGCCCTCATGGGCGAGGTCGTCGCGCAATACCGCGCCCAGGGCTTCCGCGCCTTCAAGATCGGCTGGGGCCCCTTCGGCCGCCGCGACTCCTACGCGAACGACGAAGCCATCATCCGCGCCGCCCGCGACGCCGCCGGCCCCGAGAACAAGCTCTTCGTCGACCCCGGCGCGTCCGACGCCAACTGGCCCAACGGCCTCAAATGGGCGCTGCGCACCGCCGACATGCTCGCCACCTACGACATCGGCTGGTTCGAGGAAGCGCTGCGCCCCGACGCCATCGACGATTTCTGCCACCTCCGCCGCCACAGCCCCGTCCCCATCGCCGGCGGCGAGGTCCTCACCCGCCGCCAGGCCTTCCTCCCCTGGCTCCAGCGCGGCGCCTTCGACATCATCCAGCCCGACGTCACCAAATGCGGCGGCATCAGCGAACAGCGCCGCATCGCCTGGATGGCCGACGATTTCGGCGTGAAGTATGTCGGCCACGGCTGGAACACTGCCCTGGGCCTGGCCGCCGACCTCCAGCTCGCCGCCGCCCTGCCCAATGTCGACCTCGTCGAATACATCGGCGGCTCGCCCTACGTGGATGGCATCCTGGAAACCCCCTTCGTCCTCGACAGCGAAGGCTACCTCCCCATCCCCGAATCCCCCGGCCTCGGCGTCCGCCTCTCCCGCGAAAAACTCGCCCGCTTCACCCCCGATCCCGGGGTGCTGTTCGCCTGAACAGCGAGCAGGAAAGCAAGTCCCAGCGGAACACGGAGGCACAGAGTTCACGGAGCAGGCACGGAGATGACGTTTCGGCTCCGTGCCTTCTCCGTGAACTCCGTGCCTCCGTGGTCCACTGAACCCTTCTTGCTTCCTGCCCTGACCTGCCTCCCTTCCGACCTCCCTCGCCCCAACCCGAGGCCCCCAAATGAAGATCACCGCCGTCGAAACCCACCACATCGCCGTCCCCGCCTCCATCGGCGCCCCCGATGTCGGCTTCATCGGCACCGGCTGGTCGCGCATGAACACCCTCTTCCTGCGCATCGTCACCGACCAGGGCCTCGAAGGCTGGGGCGAGGGCTTCGGCCACGCCACCTGCCAGGCCACCCGCGCCGTGCTCGACAACCAGCTCGGCCCCATGCTCATCGGCCAGGACGCGCGCGACATCGCCGGCCTCCACCGCCGCATGGCCATGGCGCTGCACGTCTACGGCCGCAACGGCCCCGGCACCTACGCCCTCTCCGCGATGGACGTCGCCCTGTGGGACATCGCCGGCAAGCAGGCCAACCTCCCCCTCTGGCGCCTCCTCGGCGGCGCCCCCATCGCCACCCACGAAGCCTACGCCTCGCTCCTGCGCTACAGCGAAGGCCGCACCATCGCCGCCGCCATCGAGCGTGCCGTGGACCAAGGCTACCGCCACCTCAAGCTGCACGAGATCGCCTACGAACCCGTCGCCGCCGCCCGCGCCGCCGCCGGCCCTGCGCCCGAGATCATGCTCGACACCAACTGCCCCTGGACGGTCGACGAAGCCCTGGCCATGGCCCGCAAGCTCCGCCCCCTGAACCTCGCCTGGCTCGAAGAGCCCGTCTGGCCGCCGGAAGACTTTTCCGGCCTCGCAAGGGTCCGCCGAGACTCCGGCATCCCCATCGCCGCCGGCGAGAACGCCCAGAACCTCATGGATTTCCGCACCGCCTTCGATGCCAACGCGCTCGATGTCGCGCAGCCCTCGGTCGCCAAGATCGGCGGCATCACCGCCATGATGGCCATCGCCGGCCTCGCCGAGGCGCGCGGCGTCCGCCTCATCCCCCACTGCGCCTATTTCGGCCCCGGCTTCCTCGCCTCGCTCCACCTCCACACCCGCCTGGCCCCCGGCACCCCCTTCGAACGCCTGTTCATGACCCTCGAAGCCAGCCCCTACCACGACGCCATCATAGCCCAATCCGGCCGCGTCACCGTCCCCCAAGGCCCCGGCCTCGGCCTCGACCCCGACCCCCAAATCCTCAAGCGCTACGCCGTCACCAACCCCACCCGCATCGCGTAGGGCGACCGTAGGGCGGGCTTAAGCCCGCCATCCCACCCCACCCGTCATTGCGAACGAAGTGAAGCAATCCAGCGCTTCACTTCGCCCATACCCCCAAAAGCAAGCACGTTCTTTTTTGAAAAAAAGAACCAAAAAACTTCTATCGGTTTGCCCGCATTCCCCACGGGAAACACGGCGCAAACGGATAAAGTTTTTTTGCTTCTTTTTGTTCACAAAAAGAAGAATCCTTACCTTCCCTTGAACTCCGGCTTCCGCTTCTCCAAGAAAGCCTTCCGAGCCTCCTTCGAATCCTCGCTCGCAAACGCCTTATGGATATTCGCCACCTCATACCGCAGCTGCGTCGTCATGTCGGCGCTGTACATCGAAGCATTCATCACCCGCTTCAGCAGCCTAAGCGTCACCGGCGACCACGCGCACAGCGTCTCGCAGTATTCCGCCAGCCGCGCCGCCAGCTTGTCGTCATCCACCGTCTCGCCGGCCATCCCCCAGGCCACCGCCTCGTCGCCCTGCAGCGTCCGGTTCTCCATCATGAACCGCATCGCCTTCTCGTAGCCCATCGCCTGCGGCAGCGTGATCGAAAGCCCCGCGTCGGGGGAGGCCCCGATGCGCGTATAGCCGGCCATCAGCCGCGCCCCGCGCGCCAGGATGCGCGCATCCGCCGCCATCGCCAGCCCCAGCCCCGCGCCCACCGCCGCCCCGTTCACCCCGGCCACCACCGGCTTCTCGCAGCGCTGCCGCGCCGCCAGCAGGAAGTTCCCCACCCAGCCCACATCGTCCAGCTGCGCCGTCAGCGGCGAATGCGGCGAATACGGCGTGCTCCCGGAAAGATCGAGCCCGGCGCAGAACGTATCCCCCGCCCCGGTCAGCGCGATCACCCACACGTTGTCGTCCTTGGCCGCCGCGTCGATCGCCTCCACCACGCCCCAGGCGAGCTGCTGGCTCAGCGCGTTCTTCTTCTCCGGCCGGTTCAGCGTGATCGTGCGCACATGCCCGCGATCCGCGGATGTGACGAGCTCGGACATTCCTTCCTCCCCTTGGCTTCGGTCTGCCCGGCATCATGGCCCGGCCCGCCCGCCTTGTCGCCCCGCCCGCAAGATGGAACGCTGCGCCCATGTCCGAAACAACGCCCCAAACCCCCTACGCCCGCATCGGCGGCGAACCCACCATCCGCCGCCTGGTGGAACGCTTCTACGACCTCATGGAAACCACCCCCGAAGGCCAGGCCGCCCGCGCCATCCACGGCCCCAACCTCGGCCCCAGCCGTGAGAAGCTGTTCATGTACTTCTCCGGCTGGCTCGGCGGCCCGCCGCTGTTCACCGACCGCTACGGCCCCCCCATGCTCCGCCGCCGCCACCTCCACGCCCCCATCGCCACCCCGGAAATCGAATCCTGGCTCGCCTGCTTCCGCCAGGCCTGGTCCGAAACCGTCAACGACCCACCCCTCACCGAAGTCCTCATGCCCCAGATCGAAAACCTGGCCCGCCACATGCGGACAAAAGAAGACACAAAATAAGCAAGAACGTTCTTTTTCTGAAGAAAAAGAACCAAAAAGACTTTCCCCTTACGCACGTCACCGCCCCGCGTAGGGCGGAACGCGAAGCGGTTCCGCCACCTTCCTTCCTTCTCCCTTGCCTTGCTCCTCCGTGCCTCTGTGTCTCTGTGTTGAATCTGACCTGGCTTCCTTCCTCCCCTCCGCAGAGCCCCCAGGTACGTACGTAATCTTTTCCCATTCCCTCCCATCATAATGTTAGTTAAAATACCTGCCATGAACCCGTCCGCACACCCCCAGGAGGCCCAGCCCTCCCCCAACCAGGACTTCGCCGTCCTGGCGGGAGACGTGCGCGCACTCGCCCGCGAGCTGGCCGCCACCCGCGACCCCGTCGCCCTCGCCAAGGCCCTCATCCTCATCACCCTGGCCCGCATCCTCCTCACGCTGGAGGCCATGGCCCTCGCCTGGCAGCAGGGCCGCCTCGCCCGCCCGCCCGTCGCGCACCCCCAGCCCGCCTGCCCCCCGTCCGTCC
>CANHCJ010000097.1 GCA_947458025.1 Rhodospirillales bacterium
CGGCACGGGGCCGCCCAGCGTCACCGCCAGGGCGAGCGCGGCGCGCTCCAGGTAGGGCAGGCGCAGGATGCCCAGGCCGCGCACCTCCAGCAGCCCGGCCAGCGCGGCGGGCGCGCGGGCATGGCCGTTCTCGATCTCCACCCGGTCATCGGCCACGAGGGTGAACCCGCGGTCGAGCAGGCGCAGTACCAGGTCCGACTTGCCGGACCCTGGCGGGCCCAGCAGCAGCACCCCGGCACCGTCGCGGGCGGCGCAACTCGCGTGTATCTGCATGGGCGCGGAACATGACCCGTATGCGCTCACAACGGAAGCCTCTTGCGCAGCCATTGTGCCCGTGTGGCCGGGGGCGGGCAATGAACGTGTGCGGGGGGCGGTGCTTGATGGCTCCGCCCCTGCGTGCGAGACCTGCCGGCATGAACACGACCCCGACCATCTCCCGCGCCGCCATCGCCGCCGCCGCCGCGCGCATCGCCCCCTTCGTGCGCCGCACGCCGGTGCTGGCGGTGCCGGCCGCCGAACTCGGCCTCGGCGTGGACATGGTGCTGAAGCTCGAACTGCTCCAGCACGCCGGCAGCTTCAAGCCGCGCGGGGCGTTCAACCGGATCCTGACCGCGCGCGAGGCCGGGGAGCTGCCGGCCTCCGGGGTGATCGCGGCCTCGGGCGGCAACCACGGCGCGGCGGTGGCCTATGCGGCGCGGGCGCTGGGGCTGGTGGCGGAGATCTTCGTGCCGCAGCACACGCCGCCCACCAAGATCGCGCGCATCGAAAGCTTCGGCGCGCGGCTGGTGCGCGGCGGCGAGACCTATGTGGAGGCGCTGGCGGCCAGCCGCGCGCGCCAGGCCGAGACCGGGGCGATGGAGGTGCATGCCTTCGACCACGAGGCCGTGCTGGCCGGGCAGGGCACGGTGGCCAAGGAGTTCCTGGAGGATGCGCCGGGCATCACCCACCTGCTGGTGGCCACCGGCGGCGGCGGGCTGATCGGCGGCATGGCGGCCTGGACGGAGAACTGCGCCCAGGTGGTGAGCGTGGAGCCCACCGGCTGCCCCGGGCTGCACAACGCGCTGGCGGCCGGCGCGCCGGTGTCCTCCCCGGTGGGCGGCGTGGCGGCCGATGCGCTCGGGGCGCGCCAGGTGGGCGGGCTGATGTTCCCGATCGCCCAGGCGCATGTGACCCGCGCCGTGCTGGTGGAGGACGAGGCGATCCGCGCCGCCCAGCGCCTGCTGTGGGACCGCTTCCGCCTGGTGGCCGAGCCCGGCGGGGCAACCGCGCTGGCCGGCGTGCTTTCGGGCGCCTTCGCCCCGCCGCCCGGCGCGCGGCTGGGCGTGCTGGTGTGCGGCTCCAACACCGATCCTGCCAGCGTGGTGGGGTGAGACCATGTCCCAGTCCGTCCTGCTGGAGATCGACGCGCGCGGGGTGGCCACCGCCACCCTGAACCGGCCGGAGCGCGGCAATGCCTATGACGAGGAGATGCTCGCCGCGCTGATCGGCGGGCTGGACCGGCTGGCGGCCGATGCCGGGCTGCGCGCCCTGGTGCTGCGCGGGGCGGGGAAGCATTTCCAGGCCGGGGCGGACGTGCACTGGCTGAACCAGGCCACCGCCTATCCGCCGGAGCGGGCCTATGCCGCCTCCCACGCCACGGTGGAGGCGATGCGCAAGCTGAACGAGTTCCCGCGCCCCACCATCGCCATGGTGAAGGGCGCCTGCTTCGGCGGCGGCGTGGGCATCGTGTGCTGCGTGGACGTGGCGCTGGCCGCGCCGGATGCGCTGTTCGGCATCACCGAGATCCGCGTGGGCGTGGCGCCGACGCCGATCAGCACGCACATGGTGAACGCCATCGGCCTGCGCCACACGCGGCGCTATGCCCTCACCGGCGAGCGCTTCGGCGCCGAGGAGGCCGCGCGCATCGGCCTGGTGCACGAGGTGGTGCCGGCCGAGGCGATGGAGGCGCGGCTGGAGGAGGTGCTGGACGCGGTGTTCCTGGGCGCCCCCGGCGCGATCGCGGCCACCAAGGACAGCTTCCTGGGCGCCAACGGCCTGAAGCTGGATGACCGCCAGGTGGCGCTGCTGTCGCACGAGGGCTGGACCCAGCGCTCCTCCCCGGAGGGGCGGGAGGGCACGGCAGCGTTCCGCGACAAGCGCCGCCCGGCCTGGTACGGGCCCGGCTGAGCCATGGCCCGGCGCGACGGCGTGGCGCCCCGGGGAGAGACGTTCAAGAACGGCGCCATCCAGGTGCTGCTGGCGCTGAACGGCCTGGTGATGGTGTACCCGCTGGTCGTGATGCTGCTCTCGGCCTTCAAGACCAATGCCGAGCTGTTCGCCTCGCCCTTCGCCCTGCCGGAAAGCTTCTCGCTGGCCAACGCGGCGCGGGTGTGGGGCGAGACCAACTTCGTGCTGTACCTGTGGAACTCGGTGATCGTGACCACCAGCGCGGTGCTGTCCATCCTGGTGGTGGGCACGATGGCGGCCTATGCGCTGGCGCGCTACCCGTTCCGGCTGTCGGGGCTGGTGTTCCTGTTCTTCCTGTCCGGGCTGATGGTGCCGCTGAAGCTGGCGGTGATCCCGCTGTTCATCCAGCTGGATACGCTGGGGCTGATCAACACCCGCGCCGGGCTGGTGCTGGTGTACGTGGCGATGGGGCTGCCGAGCGCGATCTTCATCCTCACGGGCTTCCTGCGCACCCTGCCGACCGAGCTGGAGGAGGCGGCGCGGATGGAAGGGGCGAGCGAACTGCGCATCATGCTGCGGATCATGCTGCCGCTGGCGCGCCCGGCCCTGGTGATCGCGGCGATCCAGAACGCGGTGCCGATCTGGAACGACTTCTTCTTCCCGCTGGTGTTCATCACCAGCGAGCGGATGAAGACGCTGCCGCAGGGGCTCACGGTGTTCATGGGCGAGTACAACACCGACTGGGGCGTGCTGTTCGCCGGGCTGTCGCTGGCGGCGCTGCCGATCATCGCGGTGTACGTGGTGCTGTCGCGCCAGTTCATCGAGGGGATGACGCAGGGCGCGGTGAAGTAGCCCGCGCACGCCTGCATGCGTGGTCGTTCCGGCCGGCGGCGAAGGGCGCCAGCGATGCGTTCGCGACAGGGCAGGCATTGATCTTTGTCGCGACCGTCGCCATTAGAGGTATAACGGTGGTGTAACCGCCAAGACAAGGGAGCTTCACAATGATGCGTATGACCGTCGGCGCACTGGTTGCCGGCGCCTTCCTCACCGTTGCCACTGCGGGTGCCTATGCCCAAGGCAGCGGCTCGGCCACAATCGACGCGATCCAGCGCCGCGGCGAAGTGAACTGCGGCGTTGGCGGCAACGCGCCGATGTTCTCGCTGCCGGATGCCCAGGGCGTGATGCGCGGCCTGGACGCCGATTTCTGCCGCAGCCTGGCCGCCGCGATCCTGGGCGATCCGCGCAAGGTCAAGTTCATCCCGACCACGGCGCAGAACCGCTTCACGGCGCTGCAGTCCGGCGAGGTGGACCTGCTGTACCGCACCACCACCTGGACGCTTGGCCGCGAGGGCAACCTCGGCGGGCAGTTCGCCAGCGTGAACTTCTATGACGGCACCGGCTTCCTGGTGAAGAAGTCGCTCGGCGTGAAGAGCGCCAAGGAGATGGACGGCGCCAGCGTGTGCGTGGCCCCGGGCACCTCCACCGAGCTGGCCGTGGCGGACTTCTTCCGCACCAACAAGATGAAGTTCACCCCGATCATCATCGCGGACCAGAACGAGATCCAGAACGCCTACCTGGCTGGCCGTTGCGATGCCTACTCGACCGACGCCTCCAGCCTGGCGGGCTTCCGCTTCCAGCAGGGCGACAAGAGGGAAGACCACATCCTGCTGCCGGACATCATCTCCAAGGAGCCGCTGGGCGCCATGGTGCGCAAGGGCGACGGCAAGTTCTTCGACATCGTGCGCTGGACCTACTTCGCGCACCTGATCGCCGAGGAGCATGGCATCACCCAGGCGAACGTGGACGAAGTGGCCCGCACCGCCACCCTGCCCGAGGTTCGCCGCATGCTCGGCCTGGAAGGCGACATGGGCAAGGCGCTGGGCGTGGACAACAAGTGGGCGCACAACGCCATCAAGGCGGTGGGCAACTTCGCCGAGCTGTGGGAGCGCAACGTGACCCCGTATGGCGTGCCGCGCGGCATCAATGCCCTGTGGAACGCGGGCGGCCTGCACTACGCCCCGCCGCTGCGTTGATCCTTGCTGGCTGAACGACAGGCCGCCCCGGTTCGCCGGGGCGGCTTTTTCGTGGCGATCGCCCGGCGCCATCGCGCGCGGGGGCGAACCGATCCGATGACCGGCGGGATTGATCGCCGGCCGGGCTTGCCGTAAAGCCTTGGGGTCTCCGGTGCGCAGGGCGCATCTCTCCTGGCCCGGAAATTGCTTTATTCCTCGTTACGTGCGCCCCCGGCGCGTTCCGCCGCGCTTGTCGGCCCATTCAAGGTGAACGCGGACCATGTCCTCCACCTCCACCGATCCCCGGATGGCCGGATCGCGCAAGGCGCCGTCGAAGGGCATCTCGCTCAGCTGGTCCGACCCGCGCTTCCGCGCCATCGTCTGGCAGGTGCTGATCGTCGGGCTGCTGGCGGCGGGGCTGTGGTACCTGATCTCCAACACCGCCGCCAACCTGGAGCAGCGGCGCATCGCCACCGGCTTCGACTTCCTGGGCACCGTGGCGGGCATTCCGATCGGCGAGCACCTGGTGCCGTACGACCCGGCGGTGAACACCTATGGCCGCGCCGTGCTGGTGGGCATCCTGAACACGCTGCTGGTGACGGTGGTTGGCGTGGTGCTGATCACGGTGCTCGGCACGGCGATCGGGATTGCGTCGCTTTCGGGCAATTGGCTGCTGTCGCGGCTGTGCATGGTCTATGTGGAGGTCATGCGGGACATCCCGCTGCTGCTGCACCTGCTGTTCTGGTACGCCATCCTGCTGACGCTGCCGACGGTGCGCGAGGCGATGATGCTGGCGCCCGGGGTGTTCCTGTCCAATTCCGGGCTGAAGGTGCCGTTGCTGGTGTGGGAGCCGGCGCATAGCGGCTTCATGCTGGCGCTGGCCGCCGGCGCCATCGCCACCTGGCTGGCCGGGCGGCGCGCAACCAGGGTGCAGCATGCCACCGGCGTGCGGCCAGCCACCTGGCCGGTGGCGTTGCTGGCGCTGCTGGTGCTGCCGGTGGCGGTGTGGGCGCTGATGGGCGCGCCGTTCACGCTGGAGATGCCGACCAAGGGGCGATTCCGGTTCACCGGCGGCGGCTCCATCTCTCCTGAATTCATGGCGCTGATGATCGGGCTGGTGCTGTACCACGCCGCCTTCGCCGCCGAGATCGTGCGCAGCGGCATCCTCTCGGTGCCGAGCGGGCAGTGGGAAGCGGGCGGGGCGCTCGGCCTGAAGCGCGGCACGCTGCTGCGCCAGATCGTGCTGCCGCAGGCGCTGCGCGTGATCATCCCGCCGATGACCAGCACCTACCTCGGCATCGCCAAGAACTCCTCCCTGGCGGTGGCGATCGGCTACCCCGACCTTGTCTCGATCGTGAACACCATGCTGAACCAGACCGGCCAGGCGATCGAGGGCATCGCGGTGATCATGGCGGTGTACCTCACCATCAGCCTGTCGATCTCGCTGTTCATGAACTGGTACAACGCGCGCATCGCGCTGGTGGAGCGCTGAGACGATGGGCACCACCACCACCACCCACGCCTCCACCCCCGCGCGCGCCCAGCCGGCGTTGCTGGTGGCCGGGCCGATCGCCTGGGCGCGCGCCAACCTGTTCAACTCCGTCTGGTCGAGCCTGGTCACGCTGGCGCTGGCCTACTTCCTGATCAAGTACGCGGTGAGCCTGGTGGACTGGGCGTTCATCAAAAGCGTCTGGACGGTGCCGACCGATCCGGCGACCGGGCGGCTGGACCCGACGGCATGCCGCCAGGCCAAGGCCGATGGCGGGGCGTGCTGGGCGGTGATCTGGGACCGCTACCGCTTCATCCTGTTCGGCCGCTATCCGTTCGACGAGCAGTGGCGCCCGGCGATCGTGATCGTGCTGTTCCTGGGCCTGTTCGTGGTCTCGGCCATGCGCCGCTTCTGGCGCAAGGAGCTGGCGCTGATCTGGGTGGCCACGCTCACCGCCATCTTCGTGCTGATGTGGGGCGGGGTGTTCGGCATGCGCTACGTGGCGCAGGACGAGTGGGGCGGGCTGCCGATCACGCTCATCCTCTCCACCTTCGGCCTGGCCTGCGCCTTCCCGATCGCGGTGCTGGTGGCGCTCGGCCGCCGCTCCACCGACCTGCCGGCGGTGAAGCTGCTGTGCGTGGTGTACATCGAGGTGATCCGCGGCGTGCCGCTGATCTCGCTGCTGTTCATGGCCAGCGTAATGTTCCCGCTGTTCATGCCGGAGGGGCTGAACCCGGACAAGCTGCTGCGCGCGCAGGTGGCGATCATCCTGTTCGCCGCCGTCTACCTCGCCGAGGTGATCCGCGGCGGGCTGCAGGCGCTGCCCAAGGGCCAGTACGAGGCGGCCGACGCGCTGGGGCTTTCCTACTGGCGCAAGATGGGGCTGGTGATCCTGCCGCAGGCGCTGCGGCTGGTGATCCCGCCGCTGGTGAACACCTTCATCGGCTTCTTCAAGGACACCTCGCTGGTGCTGATCATCGGCATCTTCGACCTGCTGACTTCCGGCAAGATCGCGGTGACGGAGCCGATCTGGCAGGCCTTCAGCACCGAGGTCTACATCATGCTGGGCCTCATCTACTTCTGCTTCTGCTTCTCGATGGCACGGTACAGCCGGGGGCTGGAGCGCGAGTTCTCCAAGTCCGTGCGGCGATAGAACATTGTAAGGGCGCGCGATCCATGTCTCCCGCGATCGCGCTGAAGGAAACCACGACATGAGCAACGGCACCCCGCCCGCCATCCTGCTGGACAAGGTGAACAAGTGGTTCGGCCAGCTCCACGTCCTGCGCGACGTGAGCCTGGAAGTGGCCACCGGCGAGAAGGTGGTGGTCTGCGGCCCCTCCGGCTCCGGCAAGTCCACCCTGATCCGCTGCATCAACCGGCTCGAGACGCACCAGGAGGGGCGGATCGTGGTGGACGGCACGGAACTGACCGACGACACCCGCGCGCTGGACACGATCCGCAGCGAGGTCGGCATGGTGTTCCAGAGCTTCAACCTGTTCCCGCACCTCACCATCCTCGAGAACTGCACGCTGGCGCCGATCTGGGTGCGCAAGATGCCCAAGGTGGAGGCCGAGGCGCTGGCGATGGAGTTCCTCACCCGCGTGAAGATCCCGGAGCAGGCGAAGAAGTTTCCCGGCCAGCTCTCCGGCGGCCAGCAGCAGCGCGTGGCGATCGCGCGCGCGCTTTGCATGCGCCCCAAGATCATGCTGTTCGACGAGCCGACCAGCGCGCTCGACCCGGAGATGATCAAGGAAGTGCTCGACACCATGATCGAGCTGGCCGAAAGCGGCATGACCATGGTGTGCGTGACCCACGAGATGGGCTTCGCCCGCCAGGTGGCCGACCGCGTGGTGTTCATGGACCAGGGCGAGGTGGTGGAAAGCGGCACCCCGCACGAGATGTTCGAAAGCCCGCAGACCGACCGGCTGAAGCTGTTCCTCAGCCAGATCCTGCGCGGGCACTGAGCCGGCGCAGGCCGGATCATGCGCAGCATCGCCCTGCCCGACGGCACCACGGTTCCGGCCATCGGCCAGGGCACCTGGTACATGGGCGAGGGCGGGCGCAGCGCCCGGGCGGAGGCCGATGCGCTGCGCCTGGGCATCGACCTCGGCCTGACGCTGATCGACACCGCCGAGATGTACGCCGATGGCGGCGCGGAGGAGGTGGTGGGCCAGGCCATCGCCGGGCGGCGGGAGCAGGTGTTCCTGGTCAGCAAGGTCTATCCGCACAACGCCTCGCGCAGCGGCGTGCCGGCGGCCTGCGCGCGCAGCCTGAAGCGCCTCGGCACCGAGGTGATCGACCTTTATCTGCTGCACTGGCGCGGCGGCGTGCCGCTGGCCGAGACGGTGGCGGCGTTCGAGAAACTGCGCGCGGAGGGCAAGATCCGCCACTGGGGCGTCTCCAACCTCGATCCCGCCGACATGCGCGAGCTGCTCGGCGTGAAGGATGGCGCCGCCTGCGCCGTGAACCAGGTGCTCTACAACCCGGAGCACCGCGGCATCGAGTTCGACCTGCTGCCCTGGCAGGCGGAGCGCGGCATCCCGCTGATGGCCTATTCCCCCGTGGGCCAGGGCGGCAGGCTGCTGAAGCACCCCGCGCTGGCCGCGGTGGCGCAGCGCCACGGCGCCACCCCGGCGCAAATCGCCCTGGCCTGGGGCCTGCGCCACCCGCACGTCATCAGCATCCCCAAGGCCGCCGACCCCGCCCATGTGCGCCAGAACGCCGCGGCGGCGCAGATCGCCCTCACGCCGCAGGACCTGGCCGAGATCGACGCCGCCTACCCCCCGCCGAAGCGCGCGACGCGGCTGGCTATGCTGTGAGCTCGGGCGGCAGCCGGCCCAGATAGGGGCCGAACGCCCGGCGGGAGAGCTCGCCCTCCTGCCCCATCAGCCCGGGATTGAAGATCACCTGCGGCGCCACGTCCGGGTGGTCTTCGCCGCGGCCGAACAGGGTGAACCCGTCATAGGCCGCGGCGGGCCCGCCGTTGAACACCTCCTGCACCAGCACGCGCCCGCCATGCCGCGCCACCAGCTTCGCCACCAGCCGGGCCGAGACGTTGGTGGAGCGGTGCTGGAACTCCGTCACCGCCGGGAAATCCGCCAGGTTGGAATGGTGCAGGAAGGCCACCCCGCCCGGCTTCAGCAGCGCCAGCACCTGCGGGATGTAGGCCTCGAACACCGGCAGGTCGGCATGCACCAGGGAGTCGAAGGAGAACACCAGGTCGAACCGCTCCTCCGCCACGGCGGCGAGCGAAAGCCCGTCATTGGCGTGGAAGGCCGCGTCCGGCCGGGAGGCGAAGCGCAAGCGGCAGTAGTCGACGCATTGCTGCGAGAGGTCCACGCCGTGGTAGCGCCGGCAGAAGCGCAGCAGGAAGGCGGTGCAGCGGCCATGGCCCGGCGCCAGCTCCAGCAGCGAGTCCGCCGGCAGGGCGGCGGCGATGCGCGGCATGATGGTGGTGAAGAACATGCCGGCCGAATTGCCCCAGGGGCCGGACCATTCGTGGCCGCGCCCGCTCCAGTCATACGCCCCGTCCCAGGTGGACTTGTTCCAGTCTAGGTCGGGCATGCGGTCGCTCCTCGGCTGGCGGCAGGCTATCGCAGGCCGGTGCCCGCGGTCACCTCCTCCGGGGTTGCCGCGATCCGGTGCCGGCGCAGCCAGGCGGAGAAGCCGGGATCGGACGTGATGACGCAGAACGGAATCGCCACCAGCAGCCCGCCGGCGAACGGCAGCGCCCACAGCACCGCGGCCGGGCCGCCCAGCGCGAAGCCGGCGAACACCGCCACGCCCGCCAGCGTGTGCGGCCAGAACATGCGCGCCGCCTCGCCCCAGCCCACGCCGCGGTCGCTGCGGTTCTGCGGCAGCCA
Source organism: Rhodospirillales bacterium (assembly GCA_947458025.1). Taxonomy (GTDB): domain Bacteria; phylum Pseudomonadota; class Alphaproteobacteria; order Acetobacterales; family Acetobacteraceae; genus CAMDGX01. The sequence goes on from CANHCJ010000097.1 coordinate 9,531, forward strand.
GCCCGCGCGGCGGCCCAGCGCCAGGCGCAGCATCGCCATCGTCCTGTGCAGCTGCGCCACCGGGTCCATCAGCAGCATGAAGGCGAATTCCAGCCCCGCCCCGGCCGCGAACCGCCAGCCCCCGCCATAGCGCGCGCGCCGGGCGGGATGCAGCAGCACCTCCAGGTAGCCGAGCAGCTTCGGCGAATACAGCGCGAACACCCAGGAAGCCGCCATCGCCGCCAGCGCGCCGCGCGGCACCTCCGCCGCCCCGCCGGTGGCCGCCAGCAGCGTCGCCAGCACCAGCACCGCCACATACAGCGGCGCGCCCAGGAACATCATGATCGCCTGCACCAGCTGCCACCGCCCCATCCAGCGGAAGCCCGGCAGGCGCAGCAGGTGCCAGTACTGCAGGTTGCCGGCCAGCCAGCGGGCATCGCGATGCAGGAACTCCGGCAGCGCCGGCGGGTTGGCCTCCAGCGAGCCATCCTCCCCGGCCCACACGCACACGCGCCAGCCCGCCGCCCGCATCCGCGCCGCCTCCACCTGGTCGTGGGACAGGATCATGCTGCCATCCGGCAGCGCCTCCAGCTTGCAATGGTCGCGGAAGGCGGCGGCGCGCAGGATGGCGTTGTGGCCCCAGTACGGCCCGTCGTCGCCCTGCCACACCGCCTGCCCGGTGGCCCAGGCGCGCATGCCGGCGCGCATGCCGAACTGGCACAGGCGTGGGAAGGCCGCCGCCGCCGGCTTGCCCACCGTCAGGTGCTGCACGATCCCCATGCGCGGCTCGGCCTGCATGATCCGCACCAGCCGCAGGGCGGAGTCCGCCGTCATCGCCGAATCCGCGTCCATCATCAGCACCAGGTCGATGCCCTCGGCGTGATGGTCCAGGAACTCCATCACGTTGCCGGCCTTGAACCCGGTGTTCGCCGCCCGGCGCCGGTAGCGGATGCGCCCGGGGTCGCGGTCTGCCGCGCGGAACGCCGCCACGGCGGCTTCCTCCTCGGCCGCCGCCACCGGGTCCTGCGTGTCCGACAGGACCCAGAGCACGAAGCGGTCCCCGGCGCCGGCCCCATCCAGCGCCTCCAGCAGCGCGCGCTGCGGCGGCAGCACCTGGGCCATGTCCTCGTTGCGCACGGTGATGGCAATCGCGGTGGTGAGCACGATCTCCCCCGCCTCGATGTCCCCCTCCACCGGCAGCACCGCGCGGGCCGGGTTGCGCGCGCCCACCAGCACCGCGAAGCCCGGCAGCGCATTGCCCAGGCAGACGCCGAGCCATGGCACCAGGCTCAGGAAGCAGGCCATCAGCGCCACCTCCGCCGCCCGCCACCCCCCCGGCGCCAGCACGCACGCCATCAGCCAGGACAGCACGGCGCTGCCGCCCAGAAGGATCGCGAAGAACAGCAGCCGCCCGAATCGCATGCACCAGCATTGCCGCAGAACGCGCCGGGTTGATAGACCGGACGCATGAGCCACCCGTCGGTCGCGATCGTCCTGCCGTACCGCGAGTATTTCTCCCCGGGCGCCGCCGGCGCGCTGGCCCTGCTGGTGCGCCGCCTGGGCACCTGGCGGGAGAGCTTCGCCCCCACCGTGATCGGCCCGCCGCCGCCCACGCCGCCCTTCACGGAAGTGCCCTTCCGCCCCGCCCGCGCCACCTGGTGGCCGCCGGCCAACGCAGCCCGCCGCTACGGCCACGCCGTCGCCCGCCTGATCGCCGAACAGCCCCCGGCGCTGATCGAGGTCCACAACCGCCCGGAACTCGCCCTGTTCCTCGCCCGCCGCTTCCCCGCGATCCCGGTCTCGCTGTTCCTCAACAACGACCCCCAGGGCATGCGCGACGCCAAGACCCCAGCCGAGCGCACGCGGCTGCTGCACACCCTCGCCGCGGTGGCCAACTCCTCCGCCTGGCTGCGCGGCCGCCTGCTGGAAGGCGTGCCCACGCCGGAGCGCGACCCGGTGGTGCTGCACAACTGGCTCGACCTCAACGAGGTCCCGCCCTCGCCCCCGGCGCGCGAGCAGACCATCCTGTTCGCCGGCCGCGTGGTACGGGACAAGGGGGCGGACACCTTCGTGGAGGCCTGCGCCGCCGCCCTGCCGCACCTGCCCGGCTGGCGCGCGGTGATGATCGGCGCCGACCGCTTCGGCCCCGACAGCCCGGAAACCCCCTGGATCGCCGCCCTGCGCCCCCGCGCCGCCGCCGCGAACGTGGAAATGTGGGGCTACCGCCCGCATGCCGAGGTGATGGCCGCCATGGCGCGCGCCGCCATCATCGTGGTGCCCAGCCGCTGGCCGGAGCCCTTCGGCCTCACCGCGCTGGAAGCCATGGCCGCCGGCGGCGCCCTGCTCTGCGCCCCGCGCGGCGGCCTGCCGGAGGTGTTCGGCGATGCCGGC
>CANHCJ010000098.1 GCA_947458025.1 Rhodospirillales bacterium
CAAGGAGGGGGGCGGCGAGAAGGGCGAGCCTGGCCAGCCGCCCCGTCGATGGGCCCATCAGGCGCTGCGGGCGGCCACCAGCCGCCAGGTGGGGTCGGGCGAGCCGAGGTCGCGCTCGAAGGTCCAGATGTCGCGGATCTCGGTCACGGCGTCGGTCCCGGCCACTTCCTTGCCGGCGCTGTCGAGCGTGAGGTTCACCTGGTCGCTGGTGAAGGCCACCGTGATGCCGGCCAGCCCGCCGCGCAGGGTGGCATCCTCGATATGGGCCTCGGGGATGTCGCGGATCTCGGTGCGCTGGGTCTCCCCGGCCTGCTCGCGGGCGGCGATGGCGCCCTCGAAGGCGGCATAGGTCTCGTCGGACAGCAGCGGGCGCAGCGTGGCGCGGTCGCCGGCGGCAAACGCGGCGACGATCATGCGGAAGGCGGCCTCGGCGCCGTGCAGGAAGCCGTCCGCCGCGAAATTGGTGTCCACGGCGCGCATGGCCGCCAGGGTGCGGCCGACCGGGCTGGCCGGGTCCGGCACGGTGCGGGCGGGAGCGGCCGTGGCGGCGGCCTGCGGCACGGGCGGCATGCCGTCCTCCACCACGCGCAGGTCGGGCCGCGGCATGGCCTCGGGCGGGCGCTCGAACCCGGTGCGCTTGCCCAGGATGCTGCGCAGCCGCAGGACCAGGAAGGCCGCGATCATGCCGAACAGGATCAGGTCGATCGGGAAGCCACCGCTCGCGCCCATCATGTGCCACTTCTCCCTGCCCGCCGCGGCGGGTGACGGCACAGACATAGGCAAACCCGGGTCGGTTCACAACCGAAGCCACGCGCGCAAGATGCCCCGAAGGCATTGCAAGCCGTCCATCCGGCCTGTATCCGGCACGAATGATCCTGCTTCGGCACGCCCAGAGCGAGTTCAACCTGCACATGACGGCGAACCGGCGCGACCCCGGCATCGTCGACCCCAAGCTCACGCCCCTCGGCCACCGCCAGGCGCGCGAGGCCGCGGCACGGCTGGCCGCCCAGGGGGAGCCGGTGCGGCGCATCATCGTCTCGCCCTACACCCGCGCCCTGCAAACCGCAGCCCCCATCGCCCGCGCGCTGGATGTGCCGGTGATCGTGAACCCCATCGTGCGCGAGCGCTACGGCTTCGTCTGCGACGTCGGCAGCCCGCGCACCGAGCTGGCCCGCGCCTGGCCGGAGATCGACTTCTCCCATATCGACGAGGTCTGGTGGCCGGCCGCCGAGGAGCCCGCCGAGGGCATCGCCGCCCGCGCCGCCCTGTTCCGCGCCGAGATGGCCGCCCTGCCCGACTGGGCGGACACGCTGGTGATCAGCCACTGGGGCTTCATTTTGGCGATGACCGGCGAAAAGATCACAAATGTGGAACAGCGACGCTGCGATCCCACGCGCCCCGCCCCCGAAGGGGTGAGCTGGACGCATTGAGCGGCCGCGTGGCTTTCGCCGGGCGCCCCGCTGTGCTACCGCCGCGACCATTGCTCGTTCATGGAGAAGATCATGTCGGACACCAAGGCCGCCAACGGCGCCCAGCAGGTTCCGCCGCTGGTGGTGAACATCCAGTACATCAAGGACCTGTCCTTCGAGGTCCCCGGCGCGCCGGCGATCTTCACCACCCTGCGCGCCGCCCCGCGCGTGGACATCAACCTCGACGTCCAGGCCCGCCGGGTGACCGAGGGGCAGGAGGTGTTCGAGGTGGTGCTGCAGATCCGCGCCGAGGCGCATGACCCCAACGCCCAGGCCGGCGAGAGCCGAGTGTTCCTGGCCGAGCTGGCCTATGCCGGCGTCTTCACCCTGAACGGCCTGCCGGCCGAGACGGTGGAGCCGGTGCTGCTGGTGGAATGCCCGCGCATCCTGTTCCCCTTCGCCCGCAACATCCTGGCCGACATCACCCGCGACGGCGGCTTCCCGCCGGTGCTGGTGCAGCCGATCGACTTCCTGGCGCTGTGGCAGAGCCGCCGCCAGCAGGGCCAGGCCCCGGCGACCGCCTGAGCGCAGGGCGGCGGGCCGAGTTGAAGCCCCCCGTGTTGCTGCATGGGCCCGCCGCCACTAGCCTGCCCGCATGTCTGACACTCTCCGCATCGCGCTCGCCCAGCTGAACCCGCACGAGGGCCAGGTGCGCCACAACCTGGCCAATATCCGCCGCGCCCGCGCGGAGGCGGCCAGGCTGGGCGCCGACCTCGTCGTCACGCCCGAGTTCTCCATCGCCGGCTACCCGGCCGAGGATCTCGTGCGCAAGCCCGCCTTCGTCGCCGCCTGCGAGGCGGTGCTGGCCGAGCTCGCCGCCGACACCGCCGATGGCGGCCCCGGCCTCATCGTCGGCGGCCCCTGGGCCGATGGCGACAAGCTCTACAACGGCGCCTTCCTGCTCGATGGCGGCCGCGTGGTGGCCCGCCGCGCCAAGCACGAGCTGCCCAACTACGGCGTGTTCGACGACAAGCGCGTTTTCGACCAGGGCCCCGCCCCCGGCCCCGTCCCGTTCCGCGGCTTCCGCATCGGCCTGCTGATCTGCGAGGACTGGTGGTTCCCCGCGGTCGCGGAAACCCTGGCCGAAAGCGGCGCCGAGATCCTCCTCTCCGTCAACGGCTCCCCCTACGAGGTGGACAAGCACGAGAAGCGCATCGCGCTCGCCGTCAACCGCGTGGTGGAAACCGGCCTGCCCTTCGTCTTCTGCGCCCAGGTCTGCGGCCAGGACGAGCTGGTCTTCGAAGGTGCCAGCTTCGTCCTGAACCCCGACCGCTCGCTCGCCGTCCAGCTGCCGCATTTCGAGGAGGCGATCACCCTCACCGAATGGACGCGGAACGGCGAAACCCTGGTCTGCACCCCCCAGCCCCTCGCCCCGGAACCCGGCCGGCTGGATTCCATCTACCGCGCCATGGTCCTGGGCCTGCGCGACTATGTGCGCAAGAACGGCTTCCCCGGCGTCATCCTCGGCCTCTCGGGCGGCATCGACAGCGCCATCTCCGCCGCCGTCGCCGTCGATGCCCTGGGCGCGGCGATGGTCCGCACCTTCATGCTGCCCAGCCCCTACACCAGCCAGGACAGCCTGGACGACGCCGCCCACTGCGCCCGCCTGCTCGGCATCCCCTGCGACAGCATCTCGATCGAGCCGGCCATGGCGGCCTTCGGCACCGCGCTCGCCCCCGTCTTCGCCGGGCGCCAGGCCGACATCACGGAAGAGAACATCCAGTCCCGCTCCCGCGGCCTGATCCTGATGGCCATCTCCAACAAGCTCGGCCACATGGTCCTCACCACCGGCAACAAGTCGGAGATGTCGGTCGGCTACGCCACGCTCTACGGCGACATGTGCGGCGGCTACTCGGTGCTGAAGGACGTCTACAAGACGACGGTCTTCGAGCTCTGCCACTGGCGCAACGCCAACCTGCCCCAGGGCGCCCTCGGCCCCGCCGGCATGGTGATCCCGGAGCGCATCATCACCAAGCCCCCCAGCGCCGAGTTGCGCCCCAACCAGACCGACCAGGACAGCCTGCCGCCCTACGACATCCTGGATTCCATCCTGGAAGGCCTCGTCGAAGGCGAGCAGAGCGTCGATGCCCTGGTCGCCGCCGGCCACGACCGCGTCACCGTGCTGCGCGTCTGGAAGCTGCTCGACCGCGCCGAATACAAGCGCCGCCAGGCCCCCCCGGGCGTCAAGATCACCCCCCGCGCCTTCGGCCGCGACCGCCGCTACCCCATCACCAACGGCTTCACCAACCTCATCGCGTAACCGGATTTCGGTCCATCCGGCGCGCGGCACCCAAAGGAAGCGAAGCGGTCACAGAGGACACGGAGGGCCACAGAGACCACAGAGGCAACCGCCGCGCGGTCGCCTGCGAGAACCAAGGCCCCACCACCCTTCTCCGTGCTCTCTGTGGCCCTCTGTGTCCTCTGTGACCCCTTCGCTTGACCACGTCGCCACCGCCCCGCCAGCCGGCCCAAGCCCCCAATCCAGGCCCCCGCCCATGCCCAGCGAAATCGAAGCCGCCGACCTCTTCGCCCCCCCAGGCGGCTGGCGCGTGCGCATCATCGACATGTCGGCGGACACCTCCGACAACGTGGTGGAGGAAATCCGCGGCTTCCCCACCATCATGCACGCCAACGCCTTCGCCCGCCGCTACGTGCGCGATTCCGTCGAGCTCTGCCGCGCCCCCGGCCTCACCCCCGGCGAAGTCATGCAGGCCTGGTTCGCCTTCGGCGAGAACGCCGAGGTGGTCGACGCCGGCGAAGCCGCCTGGAGCAGCAACGCCGAACTCGCCGACTTCGCCGACCGCCCCGCCGGCGACGAAGACCGCGACTGGCGCGCCCTCGACCCCCGCCGCGACGACGACGCCGAAGACGACGACGATGAATAGGCCCCCCGCGTGAGCCTCATCCTCGCCAGCGTCCCCGCCACCGGCGCCCTCCCCCTGGGCCGCGCCCGCCTGCTGCACGCCGCCCACGCCGAAGCCCGCCGCCTCGGCGCCCGCCTCGTCCTGGCCATCGACGACACCGCACCCCCCCGCCAAGGCACCCCGCCCGACGACCTCGCCTGGCTCGGCCTCGCCTGGGACGAAACCTTCCTCCGCTCCGCCCACGCCGAACGCTACGAAGCCGCCGCCGCCGAACTGGAAAAACTCGGCCGCCTCTACCCCTGCTTCGAACACCCGGACGAACTGCGCGCCAAGGCCGAACGCCAACGCCGCAACGGCCGCCCCGTGCTCTACGACCGCGCCATGCTCCGCCTCACCCCCGCCCAGCGCGAAGCCGCCGAAGCCGGCGGCAAACGCCCGCACTGGCGCTTCCGCCTCACCGACGACGTGCTCTCCTGGCCCGATACCCGCCTCGGCCGCTGCGACATCGCCCTGCCCACCCTCTCCGACCCGATCCTGCGCGACGAAGACGGCCGCATCGACCCCGCCCTGGCCCTGGCCGCCGACGACCGCGCCCTGGCCGCCACCCATATCGTCTCCGGCGAGGAACTCCTCGTCCCCACCGCCATCCACCTCGACCTGCTGGACGCCCTCGGCGCCGCCCGCCGAACCCTCACCCACCTCCACGCCCCCCAGGAAGACGCCAAACGCCGCCTCATGGGCCAGTCCCTCCACGCCCTGCGCCAGGACGGCATCGCCCCCGCCGCCCTGCGCACCTGGTTCGAAACCCTGGCCCGCGCCAAAAAACCCCGCGCCGACATCGCCGACCTGCTGGCCGAAAACCGCCGAACCCTCGCCCAAACCCCCTTCGCCGAAGTCGCCCACATGCTCCCCGGCGTGGACGAAACCCGCTGGGACAGCCTGCGCGGGGAGATCGACCTCATCACTGAGGCGCGGTTGGGGGACGGGGAGTGAAGGAAGGCCAGGGCTCCGCCCTGGACCCGCTGGGGCCTTAGGCCCCAGACCCCTTTTGTTAGAATAAATTTCTACGTACGGGATTAAAAGCCTTTTCCACCGGCGTGACATGTGTCAATGTTAGCGGTGATGCCAAACACCGTCGCCGCTCCGAGCGAAGCCGACGCCCTCCGCCGCATGGCGGGGGCGGCGAATCGCGTCCATATTCCGGCGACCCTCCTGCACCTGCTGCTCCTCCTGTTGGCGTTCCTCACCGGGAACAGGTCCTTCCTGGCCCGGATCGCCACGCCCGGGCTCTCCCACGCCACGGGCCGCACCTGGCGCACCCCGCTGCGCGATTGGCAGTTCTCCCCCACCGGCGAAACCATCGACGACCTCGCGCCCGTACTCCATCCGCGCGCCCTGCGCCGTCTGCGCCGTCAGCGCGCCCGGATCGGCTGGATCATGCGTGGCCGCCCCGGCCGCGGCATGCGCCGTTCCGGCCACCGCGCGCCCGAACCCTGCCCCGCTCGTACGGCCCGCGCGCCGCCAAAGCCGGCCGCACGCCCCACTTCATCCTGAATCCGTCTTCGGCCCCCGCCCCGCGCGGCGATGACTCACGCCCGCAGCCCAGGGCGCAAGGTCGGAAAGTCTTTTTTGTTTCTTTTTTCTTCAGAAAAAAGAAGACCCTTCCTTCCTCCCCCGGAACCCCCCGCGCCGTTTGGCAGCCTCTTGCCCAGAGTGCCAACAGGTTCCATCTTCCCCCATAGGTTTCCCTGCTCTGGACCCGGAGATGATTCACTACAACCTGCGTTGCGACGAGGGACACGAGTTCGACAGCTGGTTCAACAGCTCGGCCGGCTTCGAGAAGCAGGCCAAGCGCGGCCTGCTGGAATGTCCTCATTGCGGCAGCGCCAAGGTGGATCGTGCGCTGATGACCCCGAATGTCCCGCGCAAGGGCCGCATCACCGCCGACAAGCCGCCGCCCGCCCCGGCCACCCCGCCGGTCCCGTCCGCCCAGGCGGTGGAGAAGATGGCCGAGCACCTGCCGGACCAGGTCCGCTCCATGCTGCAGAAGCTGCGCGCGGAGGTGGAGAAGAACTGCGACTATGTCGGCCCGGAGTTCGCCGAGGAGGCCAGGCGCATCGCCAAGGGCGAGACCGACCCGCGCGGCATCTACGGCGAGACCACGGCCGAGGAGGCCGAGGCCCTGGCCGAAGAGGGCATCGACATCGCCCGCATCCCCTGGGTCCCCCGCGCGGATGGGTAGGGGCGCCCGCGACCGGGCGCCCCCCTCTCATCACACCGAGAAGTATTTCGCCTTGCTGTTCAGTACCACAATGGCGCTGGTGGACTGCTCCGGATGGAGCTGCCACTCGTCGGACAGCGACACGCCCACGCGTTCGGCCTGCAGCAGCCGCAGGATCGGCGCCTGGTCTTCCAGCCGCGGGCAGGCCGGGTAGCCGAAGGAGTAGCGGCTGCCGCGATAGCCCTGGCCGAGCATCTTCTCCATGTCGCGGTCATCCTCCCCGGCGAAGCCGAGTTCGGCGCGGATGCGCTTGTGGGTGTATTCGGCCATGGCTTCCGCCATCTCCACGGAGAGGCCGTGCAGATACAGGTAGTCCTGGTAGCGGTTGTCCTCGAACCACACCCGCGCGGTGTCGCTGGCCTTCTGCCCCACGGTCACCACCTGCAGGCCGATCACGTCGCGCTGGGCGTCGTCCACGTCGCGGAAGAAATCGGCGATGCACTCGCCATCCTCCTTGGGCTGGCGCGGCAGGGTGAAGCGGCAGAGTTCGGTGGTCCCGTCCTGCTCGAAGATGATCAGGTCGTTGCCCTGCCCCGCGGCCTTCCAGTAGCCGTAGATCGCCTGCGGCTTCAGGATGTCCTGCTCCTCGCAGATCCCCAGCATGCGGCGCATCACGGGCCGCAGCTCCTGCTTGGCCCAGCCGAGGAAGTCATCCAGCGACCGGCCCTGCTTCCGGAAGCCCCACTGGAACTGGTACAGGCTGCGCTCGTTGATGAACGGCACGATCGCCTTGGGCGCCGCCTCCACCATGCGCGGCCCCCAGAAGGGCGGCTCGATCACCGGCTGGTCCTGTGTCAGCCGCCGGCGGCGCTGCTGCACCACCGCCACGTCCACCGGCCGGAAGGCCCGCTCATCGGCCTGGCCCAGCGTGCGGCTGGTGTTCCGCGCCTTGCCGCTGCGCTTGGATTGCACCGCGGCCAGGTAGTCGTCGAACCCGTTGCCGGTGATGCGGTCCATCAGGTGCAGCCCGTCGAAGGCATCGCGCGCATAGGCCACCCGGCCGGAGGCATAGGCGCGCACGCAATCGTCCTCCACGTAGTTGCGGGTCAGCGCCGCGCCGCCGAGCATCACCGGGATGTCGAGGTTCTGGCGCGACATCTCCTCCAGGTTCTCGCGCATCACCACGGTGGACTTCACCAGCAGCCCGGACATGCCGATGGCGTGGGCGTTGTTCTCCTTCGCGGCCACGAGCATGTCGGCCAGCGGCACCTTGATGCCGAGGTTGACCACCCGGTAGCCGTTGTTGGTCAGGATGATGTCCACCAGGTTCTTGCCGATGTCGTGCACGTCGCCCTTCACGGTGGCGAGCACGATGGTGCCCTTCTCCTGGCCCTCGATGCGCTCCATGTGCGGCTCCAGATGCGCCACGGCCGCCTTCATGGTCTCGGCCGACTGCAGCACGAAGGGCAGCTGCATCTTGCCGGCGCCGAACAGCTCGCCCACGGTCTTCATGCCGTCGAGCAGGATGTTGTTGATGATGTCGAGCGGCTTGTGGGTCTTCAGCGCCTCGTCCAGCTCGGCATCCAGGCCCTTGCGGTCGCCATCCACGATCCGGTCCTTGAGGCGGCCTTCCACGGTCTCCGCGCGGGTCTTCTTCACCGCGTCGGCGGCCTTGCGGTCGGCGAACTTGGCCAGCAGGGCCTGCAGCGGGTCGTAGCCCTCGGCGCGGCGGTCGAAGATCAGGTCCTCGCAGATCTTCACCTCGTCGGCGGCGATCAGGTGCAGCGGGCGGATCTTGGACACGTGCACGATGGCACCGGTCATGCCGGCCTTCACGGCATGGTCGAGGAACACCGAGTTCAGCACCGCGCGCGCGGCGGGGTTGAGGCCGAAGCTGATGTTGGACAGGCCGAGGATGATCTGGATGTCCGGGAACCTGTCCCGGATCATCCTGATCCCTTCCAGCGTCCACTGGCCGAGCTTGCGGTCGTCCTCGTTGCCGGTGGCGATGGTGAAGGTCAGCGGGTCGATCATCAGGTCGGACTGCGCCAGGCCGTACTGGGTGCAGGCGAACTCCACCAGGCGGGAGGCGATGCGCAGCTTGTCCTCGGCGGACTTGGCCATGCCGACCTCGTCGATGGTCAGCGCGATCACCGCGGCGCCGAACTTCTTGGCCAGCTTCATGCGGTCATGCGCCGCACCCTCGCCTTCCTCGAAGTTGATCGAGTTGATGATCGGCTTGCCGCCATGCAGCTTCAGCGCCGCCTCGATCACCGGGGTCTCGGTGCTGTCGATCACCAGCGGCGAGTTCACGCTGCTGGTGAAGCGGCGGATCACCTCGCTCATCTCGAACATCTCGTCGCGGCCGACGAAGGCGGTGCAGACATCAAGGCTGTTGGAGCCCTCGGCGATCTGCTCGCGGCCCATGGCCACGCAGCCGTCCCAGTCGCCCTTTTCCTGCAGCTGGCGCCACGCCTTCGATCCGTTGGCGTTGCAGCGCTCGCCGATCGAGAAGTAGCTGTTCTCCTGGAACAGCGGCACCTGCTGATACAGGGAGGCGACCGACGGCATCCAGACGGACTTGCGCTGCACCGGGGCCGGGCGGTGCTCGCCCAGCCGCTTCAGCATCGCATCGAGCGAGGCGATGTGCTGGAACTTGGTGCCGCAGCAGCCGCCGATCAGGTTGATGCCGTCCTCGCGCACGAAGCGCTCCACCCAGCTGGTCATCTCGTCGGGCGAAAGCGGGTAGCGGGTCTTGCCGTCCACCAGCTCCGGCAGGCCGGCATTGGGCAGCACGGAGATCAGGCCGGGCCAGTTCTGCGCGAGCCAGCGCACGTGCTCGGCCATCTCCTGCGGGCCGGTGGCGCAGTTGAGGCCGATCAGCGGCACGTCCAGCGACTGGATCACGGTGGCGGCGGCGGCGATATCGGGCCCCACCAGCAGCGTGCCGGTGGTCTCCACCGTCACCTGCACGAAGATCGGGATGTCGCGGCCGGCTTCGGCCACGGCCATCTTGGCGGCGTTCACCGCGGCCTTGATGTAGAGCGTGTCCTGGTTGGTCTCGGTCAGCAGCGCATCCACCCCGCCGGCCACGAGGCCGCGGCACTGCACCAGCAGCGCGGCCTCCACCGCATCGTAGGTGACATGGCCGAGCGAGGGCAGCTTGGTGCCCGGGCCGATCGAGCCCAGCACCCAGCGCGGCCGGCCATCGGCAAAGCTCTCGGCGGCCTCGCGCGCCAGTTCGGCGGAGACCTTGTTGATCTCGTGGGCGCGGTCGCCGATGCCGAACTCGTCGAGCGTGATGGGCGAGCCGCCGAAGGTGTTGGTCTCCACCATGTCGGCCCCCGCGGCGAAGAAGCGGGTGTGGAAGTCGCGCACGAAATCCGGGCGCGACAAGGTCAGAATCTCCGAGCAGTTCTCCTGCCCCATGAAGTCGCGCTCCACCGTCAGGTCGCTGGCCTGGATGAAGCTGCCCAGCCCGCCATCGACGAGGAGGACACGGTCGCGCAGGGCGTCGAGGAGGTGCGGTCGGCTCATGCTTGGGTATCCACAGGGGCGGCTTGCAGGGAGGGCGCGGCGGCTTCGTGCCGGATCGCCGGCCAGAGGCGGGTTTCGAGCGGGCCTGGCACGATAACCGGGGCAGCGGGCTCCAGCCCGGCCTCGCGCATCAGGGCCGCCATGCGGGCATCGGCGAAGCCGGGCCAGCGCAGGGCGAGGTGGAGCGTGGCGGCGGGCTCGTGCGCGGCGAGGTCCACCACGATGATGCGGCCGCCGGGCTTGAGCACGCGGGCGGCCTCGGCCAGGGCGCCGGGGGGGTCTTCGGCGTGGTGCAGGACCATGTTCAGCAGCACGAAGTCGTAGCCGGCATCGGCCAGCGGCAGGCGGTACATGTCGGCCAGGCGCACGGCGCAGTGGGACAGGCCGGGCTTGGCCAGGCGGGTGCGGGCCAGGGCGAGCATGGCGCGGCTGGCATCCACGCCCAGCGCGGTGGTCACGCGCGGGGCGAGCAGTTCCAGCATGCGGCCGGTGCCGGAGCCGATATCGAGCATGCGGCCGATGCCGGCCTCCGGCAGCAGGGCGAGCAGGGCCTGCTCCACGGCGCCGGCGGGGAGATCCAGCGCGCGCATCTCGTCCCAGTCCGCGCCCTTGCGGCGGAAGCTGTCGGAGGCGGCGCGGGCGCGCTCGGCCAGGACGCGGGCGGCGTGGCGGCGGTCGGAGACCAGGACGGGGTCGTCCTCCGGCAGGCGGGCGAGGATGGCGCGGGCCAGGGCGCCGGCCTCGGTATCCGCGGCGGGGAGGGTGAACCAGACATTGGCGCCCTCGCGCTCGCGCTCCAGCAGGCCGGCCTCGCCGAGCAGGCGGAGGTGGCGGGAGAGGCGGGGCTGGGACTGGGCGAGGATCTCGGTGAACTCGACCACGCAGAAGGCGCCGCGGGCGGCGAGCGCGAGAAGGCGAAGCCGGGTAGGCTCGGCGCAGGCGCGCAGGGCGGTGAGCAGGGTCTCCATGGGCTTGCTATGACATAAAGATATCCTTATGGCTATACGGCGATGAGACCTTCCTCCGACGACCGGATTCCCCTGCGCTTCGGCCCGCTTGATACGGCGGGGCCGGAGGATGCGCTGCTGCTGGAGGAGCGGCCGGGCCTGGCGCCGGTGGCGGGCGCGGCGGTGGCGCGCTTCGCGGAGGGGCCGGTGCACCGGTTCGGCTGCGTGTGCTGCACCGGCCCGGGGGCGGCGGCGGCGGCGCTGGCGGGGCTGTTCCAGGATCGGGCGCGGGGGCGGGTGCCGTGGTTCACGCGGGTGCTGGCGGTGGTGCGCGACCCCGCGGCGGTGGCCGAGGCGCTGCGCGCCGACCGGGTGGCAGCAGTGCGCTTCCGGGTGGAGGGCTAGTGCCGGGCCGACCGCAGACACCCGTACACTTCACGGTGATTGCATGGTTTTTTGGCGGGTTCCGGGGGTTGCGCGGCCCTGCGGGAGGGTGTTTTTGGTCATCAACTGGAAGTGACTATGCTATAGATCAAAGCGGCCGGCAGCGGCCTGTGGCTTGGTATACCAACCGCTATCGAATCATTGGCACATTCGATGCGTCGCCGCCCGGCCCCCCGGTGCGGCAACAGGTCTTCGCCCACGCAGACGAAGGTAGGTTGACTTGAGCGTTCCCGATCAGTCCGCAGGCGCGTCCGGTTCCGAGGCGTCCCGCCCCAGTGCTTCGCTGGCCGCGGTGCCGCCGCCGGGCCCCGGCGGAGAGGCGCGCCGGGAGCCGCCCGCCCCGCCTTCGCCGCTGGAGCTGCG
>CANHCJ010000099.1 GCA_947458025.1 Rhodospirillales bacterium
CGCATCTTCTGCCAGATCACCGGCTACGGCGGCACGCCGCGCATCGATGCCGGCGCCAGCCCGGGCATGGTGGAGCGCACCATCACCGTCCGCTTCAACGCCGACGTGAACCGCGGCATGCCCTGGAAGTTCGCCCCCGTGCAGCGCGAGGTCACGCTGCGCCTGGGCGAGGAGGCGGTGGCCTTCTACGTCGCCCGCAACCCCACCGACCGCCCCGTCACCGGCGTCTCAACCTACAACGTCACCCCCGACAAGGCCGGCCGCTTCTTCCACAAGACCGCCTGCTTCTGCTTCGACGAGCAGACCCTCACGCCCGGGCAGGAGATGTCCTTCCCGCTCAGCTTCTGGGTCGACCCCGCCATCCTCAACGACCCCGACGCGCGCAACCTGCGCACCATCACGATCAACTACACCTTCTTCCGCAGCCTCGACGACGCCACGCTGGCCGGCGTGGGCCCCCATGTGGGACCGAAGCGGGCCACGCCATGACGAACGGCGAAGCGGCTTCCCCCTCCGCCTCCGGAACCGGCACCCTCGCCGCTTTCCCGCTTGCCGCGGGATGCGATTCGGTGATGATGCGGCCACTACACGGGATACGCATGGCATGAGCAGCGACCAGCACGGCGCCACTTCCATCACCAGCTCCGGCCTGAAGCAGCCGTACCACCTGGTCGACCCCTCGCCCTGGCCGATCCTCGGCGCACTGGCCGGCGGCGCCACCCTCACCGGCATCGTGCTCGTCGCGCACTACAAAAGCTGGTGGATGCTCGTCCTCGGCCTGATCGGCACGCTCATCGTCATGTTCGGCTGGTGGCGCGACGTGCTGAAGGAAAGCAGCACGCCGGGCATGCACAGCACCGTCGTGCGCCTCGGCCTGCGCTACGGCGTCATCATGTTCATCGCCTCGGAGGTGATGTTCTTCGTCGGCTTCTTCTGGGCCTTCTTCCACTACGCCCTGTTCCCGGAACACGTGCTGGGCGTGGCCAACCCCACCTGGCCGCCGCCGGGCGTGCTCACCTTCGACCCCTGGGGCCTGCCCTTCCTCAACACCCTGATCCTGCTGCTCTCGGGCACCACGGTCACCTGGGCCCACCACGGCATCCTGCACAACGACCGCAAGGCGGTGATCCAGGGCCTCTCCCTCACCGTGGCGCTGGGCGTGCTCTTCACCGCCCTGCAGATCTGGGAATACACGCTCGCCCCGTTCAAGTTCTACGGCGGCGGCGTCTACCCGGCCGTGTTCTTCCTCGCCACCGGCTTCCACGGCTTCCACGTCTTCGTCGGCACCGTCTTCCTCGCCGTCTGCCTCTGGCGCGCCAAGAAGGGCCACTTCACCGCCGAACGCCATTTCGGCTTCGAGGCCGCGGCCTGGTACTGGCACTTCGTCGACGTGGTCTGGCTGTTCCTCTTCATCTGCGTCTACTGGTGGGGCGCCGGCGAGATCGCCCACCACTGATGCCCCCAAGGGGATGACAACGCCCCCGCCGTGGTGGCAGTCGGCGCTGCTGTGCCGCTGCCCCCGCTGCGGGAAGGCGCCGCTGTATGAGGGCGTGCTCACCATCCGCCCCGCCTGCGCCCAGTGCGGCCTCGACCTGCGCGGCCACGACACCGGAGACGGCGCGGCCGCCCTCGTCATCCTGCTCCTCGGCTTCATCGTCGTCGGCCTCGCCTTCTGGGTGGAATTCCGCTTCGAACCCCCGCTCTGGCTGCACGCCCTCATCTGGCCCGTCGTCACCCTGGCCCTCGCCCTGCCGATGATCCGCGTGTTCAAGGCCGCCCTCGTCGCCCTCCAGTTCCGCCACCGCGCCAGCGAGATGGGGCTGTGACCGCCACCACCACCCGCCGCCTGCTGATCCCCGGGCTCATGACCCTGGTCATGCTCGCCACCCTGCTCACGCTCGGCACCTGGCAGGTCAGCCGCCTGCTCTGGAAGCAGGGCCTGCTGGCCGCCATCGCCGCCGGCGAACAGCGCCCCCCGGTCCCGCTCGGCGAATCCCCCCCCGCCTTCACCCGCGTCCGCGCCGAAGGCCGGTTCGCCCCGGTCACCGCCCTCTACGGCGCCGAGGTCCGCGGCAACAACGGCGGCGCCCGCCTGCTCGGCATCCTGCAGCGCGAGGGCGCCCCGCCCGTGCTGGTGGACCGCGGCTGGGTCCCCGTTCCCCTGCCGCCGCTGCCCCCGGCCCCCACCGCCGTGGAGGGCTACATCCGCCCGGCCGAAACCCCCGGCCCCTTCGCCCCCGCCGACGACCTCGCCGGACGCCGGTTCTACACCCTGAACCCCGAGGCGATCGGCCGCGCCCTCGGCGTGCCCAACCTCGCCCCCTACACCCTGGTCGCCATGTCCGCCCCGGGCGCCCCGCCCGCCACGCCGGACCCCGCCCGCACCCTGCCGCGCCCGCCGAACAACCACCTCACCTACGCCATCACCTGGTACGGCCTGGCCATCGCCCTGCTCGTCGTCTTCGCCCTCTACGCCCGCAAGATGCGCACCCCCGAGAGCCAAGCCCCATGAACACCGCCCAAAACGCGACCCCTGGGGCCGCCTACGCCCGCCTCGTCGCCCGCGTCACCCGCATCGCCACCCTGGGCGAAGCCGGCGCCATGCTGGGGTGGGACGCCGCGGCCATGATGCCCCCCGGCGGTGGCCCCGCCCGCGGCGACCAGATGGCCGTCCTCGCCGGCCTCGCCCATCAGCTCGCCACCGAGCCCCAGGTGGAACACGACCTCGCCGAGGCCGAGACCACCCCGCCCGCCGACCCTTGGCACGCCGCCAACCTGCGCCTCATGCGCCACGCCCACACCCGCGCCACCGCCCTCCCGCAAGACCTCGTGGAGGCCCAGGCCCGCGCCAACTCCGCCTGCGAGAAAACCTGGCGCGAAGCCCGCCGCACCAGCAACTTCGCCCTGGTGCAGCCCCACCTCGCCGAGGTCATCCGCCTCGTCCGCGAACAGGCCGCCGCCCTGGCCCCCAAGCTCGGCCTCTCCCCCTACAACGCCCTCATGGACGGCTACCAGCGCGGCATCACCGCCGAGGACGTCGCCCCCGTCTTCGCCGCCTACGAAACCTTCCTGGCCGACGCCCTCCCCCGTGCGGAGGCGCTCCAGGCCGCCCGCGGCACCCCGCTGCGCCCCATCGGCCCCTTCCCCGAAGCCGCCCAGGAAGCCCTCTGCCGCCGCCTCTCCGCCCGCGCCGGGCTGGAACCCGAATACTCCCGCCTCGACCGCTCCACCCACCCCTTCTGCGGCGGCACCCCCACCGACGTGCGCATCACCACCCGCTACGACGAGGCCGATTTCGCCCAGTCCCTCCTCGGCGTGATGCACGAAACCGGCCATGCCCTCTACGAACGCGGCCTCCCCGCCGCCTTCGCCCGCCAGCCCGTCGGCGAGAACGCCGGCATGGCCGCCCACGAATCCCAGTCCCTCATCATCGAGATGCAGGCCTGCCGGTCGGATGCCTACCTCTCCTGGCTCGGCCCCGAGCTCCTGGCCACTTTCGGCGGCGACCCCGCCCCCTACCAGCCCGGCAACCTCGCCCGCCTCTGGCGCCGCATCGCCCGCGGCTTCATCCGCGTCGATGCCGACGAAATGACCTACCCCGCCCACGTCATCCTGCGCTTCCGCCTGGAACAGGCCCTGGTCAGCGGCGACCTCGCCGTGGCCGACCTCCCCGGCGCCTGGAACGAGGGCCTGCACAAGCTCCTCGGCATCCCCCCCCCGGATGACGCCCGCGGCTGCCTGCAGGACATCCACTGGTATGACGGCGCCGTCGGCTACTTCCCCAGCTACACCCTGGGCGCCATGGCCGCCGCCCAGCTCATGCAGGCCATCCGCCGCGCCATCCCCGGCACCGATGCCGCGCTGGCCGCCGGCGACCTCCAGCCCGTGGTGCTCTGGCTGCGCGAGCACGTCCACGGCAAGGGCAGCCTGCTCGGCTTCAACGACCTGCTGCGCGAGGCGACCGGCAAGCCGCTCGACCCGGCGGATTTCCAGGCACACCTGACAGCGCGCTACCTCACCTAGGAAGCAAGCATGTTCTTTTTTGAAAAAAAGAACCAAAAAACTTTTTCGACCTTGCACGCGTGCCAGTCGGGAGAGGCGGGCGCCAGGTCGGAAAGTCTTTTTGCTTCTTTTTCTTCAGAAAAAGAAGATTCTTCCTTATGACCGCCCGCCACCGCGCAGAAGCCTTCTGCGCCCGCTTCGGCCTGGCCGCCCCCATCCTCATGGCCCCCATGGCCGGCGCCTGCCCCCCCGCCCTCGCCGCCGCGGTCGCCAATGCCGGCGGCATGGGCGCCATGGGCGCGCTGACCTCCAGCCCGGAGGCCATCGCCGCCTGGGCAGCCGACTTCCGCGCCCAATCCAACGGCGCCTTCCAGCTCAACCTCTGGATCCCCGACCCCCCGCCCGCCCGCGACCCCGCCGCCGAGGCCCGTGTCCGCGCCCTGCTGTCCCGCTTCGGCCCGGAGCCCCCGCCCGAAGCCGGCGACACGCCGCTGCTGGATTTCCAGGCCCAGCTCGCCGCCATCCTCGCCGCCCGCCCGCAGGCCGTCTCCTCCATCATGGGCCTCTACCCGCCGGAGGCGGTGGCCGAGATGAAGCGCCTCGGCATCGCCTGGCTCGCCTGCGCCACCACCCTGGCCGAAGCCCGCGCCGCCGAGGCCGCGGGGGCGGACGCCATCGTCGCCCAGGGCTTCGAGGCCGGCGGCCATCGCGGCAGCTTCACCCCCGAAGCCGCCGAGGCCCAGCTCGTCGGCCTCATGTCCCTGATCCCGCGCCTGGCGGACCACCTCTCCATCCCCATCATCGCCACCGGCGGCATCGCAGACGCCCGTGGCATCGCCGCCGCCCTCACCCTGGGCGCCAGCGCCGTCCAGCTCGGCACCGCCCTGCTGCGCACCCCGGAAGCCGCCACCCACCCGGCCTGGACCGAAGCACTCGCGAACCTGGAGCCGGAGGCCACCATGCCCACCCGCTGGTTCTCCGGCCGCCTCGGCCGCGCGGTCGCCACCACCTATGTCCGCGAAACCGTCGGCCACCAGGCCGCGCCTTACCCGGTGCAGCGCGGCCTCACCACGCCGATGCGCGACGCCGCGGGGAAGGCCGGCAACGCCCAGGCCATGCAGCTCTGGGCCGGCCAATCCGCCGCCCTCGCCCGCCCCGCCCCGGCCGGAGACCTCATCCGCGCCTGGTGGGACGAAGCCCGCACCCTCCTGCCCTGAGGCACCAGATGCTCGAACTCCGCCCGTGCTGCGAATGCTGCGGCACCGACCTCCCGCCCGAAAGCCGGGAGGCGCGCTGCTCCTTCGAGTGCACCTTCTGCGCCACCTGCACAGAGGGCACGCTCAAGGGCCACTGCCCCAATTGCGGCGGCGAACTCCTGCGCCGCCCCACCCGCCCGGCGGAGAAGCTGGCGAAATTCCCCGCCAGCACCACCCGCAAGGTGAAGCCGACGGGGTGTGTCTCGCCGTAGAAGCCCTACGCCGCCACCAGGCAGGGCAGCCCGCCCGCCCCCTGGAACAGCGCATCCGTCACGCTGCCGAACACCAGGTCGTGCAGCGGCGAATGCCGCACCGCGCCCAGCACCAGCATCTCCGCCCCCTGCGCCCGCGCCGCCCCCACCAGCGCCGCCAGCGCCCCGCCGCCCGCCGGCACCGCGGCGAAGCTCGCCCGCACCTGGTGCCGCGCCAGCAGATGCGTCAGCTCCACGCCAGACTGCCCGGGCCGCAGCGCCTTGTCCTCGCTCACGGTCGCCACCACCGTCTCCTCGGCCCGCTGCAGGAAGGGCAGGGCGCCCGCCACCGCCCGCACCGCCGCCGGCGAGGCATCCCACCCCACCAGCACCTTCTTCGGGTGCCGCGCCAGCCCCGCCGTCTCCGGCACCACCAGCACCGGCCGCCCGCTGCCGAACACCGCGGCGGACAGCAGCAGCCGCCCCGCCACGCCCTGCGCCAGGTCCACCGAAACCACCGCCAGGTCGCTCACCCGCGCCTGGTCGGCAAACACCTCGCCCGCCCCATACGCGAAGGAGCTGCGCGCCCGCACCTCGCCGCGCACCCCGCGCCGCGCCACCAGCGCCTCGGCCTGCGCCGCCGCCTCGGCCTCGCCCGCCGCGTCATCCCCGATCGCGAACACCAGCGTCGCCATCCACGCGCCGAACGCCTCGGCCACCGTCAGCGCCGGCCCCAGCCGCCGCTCAACCTCCGCCGCCATCCCGGGACGGACATGCGTTGCGATGGTGGTGATCGTCATGCAAGGGCTCCTGCTCAGTGGGCACGCACACCGCGCGCCGGCCCACGGGCCCGCGCCGATGCAGCTCCCGGGTTACCATCGTTTCGGCTTTCCTTAAGTTATCATTCGGTCATGCATGGCAACACCGCGCCTGAAACATTGGTAATTCCGCCCCCTATCGTGCCGCCCGCGGCTTGATACCGGCCGCCGAAAGGGCCATCTGGCCGCGGTCCGACTTGATGCAACGCCTTGTCTCTGGAGAACTCGCGCATGGAATGGCTGGCCCTGGAGTGGATCGGCAAGCCGATCTGGATGTGGACGGCCTTCCTGACCATCGTCATAGCCCTCCTGGCCTTCGACCTCGGCGTGCTGAACAAGACGGACAAGGAACTCGGCATCGCCGAAAGCCTGCGCCTCTCGGCGTTCTACATCTGCATCGCCATGCTCTACGGCGGCGCCATCTGGTGGGCCTACGAGGGCGGCCACATCACCACGTCCGATGGCACCCACGCCGGCCTCACCTACTTCACCGGCTTCTTCATCGAGAAGGCGCTGTCGATCGACAACGTCTTCGTCATCAGCCTGATCTTCACCTTCTTCGCCATCCCGCGGAAATACCAGTACCGCGCCCTGGTCTGGGGCATCATCGCCGTCATCGTCCTGCGCGGCATCATGATCGGCGTCGGCGCCGCCCTGGTGCAGCAGTACGCCTGGGTGCTCTACATCTTCGGCGCCTTCCTGATCGCCACCGGCATCAAGATGCTGGTGGTCCCGGAAAGCGACCCCGACGTGTCGAAGAACCCGGTGGTGAAGTTCATGCGCGCCCGCATGCGCGTCACCGACCAGCTGCACGACCAGCACTTCTTCGTCCGCCAGCCCGATCCCGCCACCGGCAAGGTGGTCATCTGGGCCACCCCGCTCTTCCTGGCCCTGGTCGTCATCAACCTGGCCGACCTGGTCTTCGCGGTGGACAGCGTGCCGGCGATCTTCGCCATCACCACCGATACCTTCATCGTCTACACCGCCAACATCATGGCCATCCTCGGCCTGCGCGCCCTCTACTTCGCGCTCGCCGCCATGGTGCACCGCTTCCACTACCTGAAGTATGCCCTCGCCCTGGTGCTGGTCTTCATCGGCGGCAAGATCTTCTGGAACCAGATCTTCGGCAAGGTCGACCCGGCCATCTCGCTCGGCGTCACCCTGGCCATGATCGCCGGCGGCATCTTCTACTCGCTGTGGAAGACCAAGCACGTGGACCACCCCGCCACCTGATCCGGCCCCCCCTCAGGGAAGGCGCAACCCGCCTTCCCTGAGCTGCTCCTCCGGCAGGAACAGGAACACGAACACATAGGGGTCCGACGCCTCGAAGCTCGCCGGCGACACCGAGGCCACCTGCATCGTCGCCTGATCGAACGCCTCGATCCCCCGCCACGCCCCATCCAGCTGGAAGAAGCCGCGATACCCCAGGCTTTCCAGCAGCGCCGGCACCGCCCGCGTGCTGCCCGCCCGGTGCCGCTCCTCGATCTCCGCCGTCAGCACCGGCCGGCAGCGCCGCAGCGTCGCCTCCGCCCCGCGCAGCACCTCCTCCTCCGCCCCCTCCGCATCCAGCTTCATCGCCGTCACATCGGTGAGGCCCAGCGAGTCCAGCGCGACCACCTCCACCTCCCAGCGCTCGATCCCCTCCACCCTCGGGTCCGCCGCCGCGATCGCGGCATAGTCCTTGGCCACCGAGGCCCATTGCTCGCACAGGATGCCCCCGACCACCGGCGCCTCCAGCATCAGCCGTCCGGGCCCCACCCCCAGCGCCTGCGGGTGCAGCTCCACCGGCAGCCCCGCCACCGCGGCACGCAGCCGCGCAAAGGCCGGCGGCAACGGCTCGAACGCCACCACCCGCGCTCCCGGCAGCCCCGCCAGCGGCACCGTGAGCGCGCCGTCATGCGCGCCCACGTCCACGATCGTCCCGGGCCGGTGCAGCGCCCGCAGAACCGCCAGCTCGTCCATGCTCAGCCCTTCAGCGCCTCTTCGAACATCAGCAGCGCCCGCTCGGCGAACACCCACATGTTCTCCGCCCGGTCATCCAGCCCCGTGTCGATCTGCAGCGACAGCGGCATCGCGCCCGCCACCGCGAAGCACGCCCGCCCCGAAGGATGCCCATACCGGTTCCCGCCCGGCCCCGCCGCCCCGGTCTCCGCCAGGGCCCAGGTGGCGCCGAACTTCTCCCGCATCGCACCGGCCATCAGGGCCGCCATCTGCACCGAATTCGGCGGCACGCTGGCCAGCTCCCGGTCGGACAGGTCCAGCAGCAAGTTCCGCGACAGCCGCGTGTACACCACCGCCCCGCCGAGGTAGTAGGCCGAGGCCCCCGGCACCGCCAGCAGCGCCGCCGAGATCAGCCCCCCCGCGGAACTCTCCGCCACCGCCACCTTGTCGCCGCGCTGCTTCAGCAACGCGCCCACCCGTTCGGCCACCGGCATCAGTCGATCCATGTCGTCCTCCCCTTTCCGTAGGGCGGGCTTCAGCCCGCCACGCCACCCCGAACCCTCACGGCTCCGGCGGCGCCGGGGCCTCCCCCTCGCCGTCCGCCGCCTCCAGCACCCCCGCATGCGCCGCCAGTCGCGCCAACGCGCCCTGCAGCGCCGCCAGCTCCACCGCATCCATCCCCGCCGCCAGCTCGCCCGCCAGCAGCCGCGCCCGCGCCACGATCGCCCGGTGCACCTCCTGCCCGCGCGGCGAAAGCCGCAGCAGCCTGGCCCGCCCATCCGCCGGGTCCGGCGCCTGCGCCAGCAGCCCCGCCGCCAGCAGCCCCGAAGCCGCCCGGCTCACCTTCACCTTGTCCATCTCGGTCCGCTCGCACACCACGCTCGCCGTGATCGCCCCGAACCGCCCCACCACCGCCATCACCCGCCATTCCGCGATCGAAAGCCCGAACTCGCGCGAATACCGCCGCGCGAACAGCCGCGAGATCCGGTTCGCCGCCACGCTCAGCTGGTACGGCAGGAACGCCTCCAGCAGGAACGGCTCCTCCACCACGTCCACCCTTGCCATCCGTTGCAATGGAAACTATCGCCCGCGACAGCCTACGCCGGTTCGTGCATCCTGCGAACCAGTGCCCAGGGAGAGGGAACACATGTCCGGCTTCGCCTCCACCAACGACATGGCCGAAAAGCAGGTCTCGTTCGACGAGCTCGGCCCCGGCCTCTACGCCTACACCGCCGAGGGCGACCCCAACTCCGGCATCATCGTCGGCCCCGATGGCGTGGTCGTCGTCGACGCCCAGGCCACCCCGCTGATGGCCCAGGACGTCCAGGCCAGGATCGCCACGGTCACCGACAAGCGGGTCAACCAGATCGTCCTCTCCCACTACCACGCCGTGCGCGTCCTCGGCGCCACCGGCTACCCCGCCCACAGCATCATCGCGTCGGACGCCTGCCGCGCCATGATCGTCGAGCGCGGCCAGCAGGACATGGACAGCGAGATCGGCCGCTTCCCCCGCCTCTTCCGCGGCAAGGAGAGCATCCCCGGCCTCACCTGGCCCACCCAGACCTTCCACGGCAAGATGACCCTCTGGCTCGGCGACCGCGAGGCCCAGGTCATCCATATCGGCCGCGCCCACACCGCCGGCGACACCATCGTCTGGCTGCCGAAGGAGAAGGTGCTCTTCGCCGGCGACACGGTGGAATTCGGCGCCACCCCCTATTGCGGCGACGCCCACTTCACCGACTGGCCCGGCACCATCCGCAAGCTGCGCGAGCTCGGCGCCGAGAAGATGGTCCCCGGCCGCGGCCGCGCCCTCATGAACGCCGCCGAGGTGAAGGAAGCGCTCGACGGCACCGAGGCCTTCACCAGCAAGCTCTTCGCCATCGTCAAGGCCGCCGCCGCCAAGGGCGCCGACCTGCGCACCATCTACGCCGAGGCGATGGACAAGATGCGCCCGGATTTCGGCCACTGGGTCATCTTCGACCACTGCATGCCCTTCAACGTCAGCCGCGCCTTCGACGAAGCCCAGGGCATCGACACCCCCCGCATCTGGACCGCCGAACGCGACATCGACATGTGGAAGGCCCTCGAGGGCAAATCCCAGGACGGCGAAATCCGACGCTGACGATCGACAATGAAGTAAGCAAGTTCAGATTCAACACAGAGACACAGAGGCACGGAGCAGCAAGAAGGGAGAAGTGCCACGTCGCTGTCGAAGAGCGAGCCTTCCTTCTCCCTTGCCTTCCTTCTCCGTGTCTCCGTGTCTCTGTGTTGAATCTGAACTTGCTTCCTGCCCAACCCTCAACCCCCCGGGCACCTGGCCGCAATGCCCTACACCCTACCCCGCTACCCCTTCCGCCCCCCCACCGACCAAGGCGCCCGCCACACCGTGGTCGTCGTCGGCGGCGGCATGGTCGGCCTCACCACCGCGCTCGACCTCGCCCAGCGCGGCATCAAGACAACCCTGCTGGACGACGACGACACCGTCTCCATCGGCTCGCGCGCCATCTGCCACGCCAAGCGCAGCCTCGAGATCCTCGCCCGCCTCGGCCTCGGCGACGCCCTCCTGGCCCGCGGCGTCACCTGGAACACCGGCCGCGTCTTCGCCGGCGAGAGCCAGGTCTTCGCCTTCGACCTCCAGCAGGAAGCCGGCCACCAGTTCCCCGCCTTCATCAACCTCCAGCAGTACCACCTGGAGGAAATGCTCGTGCAGGCCTGCGAAGCCGCCGGCGTCGACCTGCGCTGGAAGCACCGCGTCGCCAACGTCACCCAGCACGAAACCCACGCCACCCTCGCCATCGAAACCCCGGCCGGCGACTACACCCTCGAAGCCGAATACCTCCTCGCCGCCGACGGCGCCCGCTCTGAAATCCGCCGCCGCCTCGATCTCCCCTTCGTCGGCAAGGTCTTCCAGGACCGCTTCCTCATCGCCGACGTCATCATGAAGGCCCCCTTCCCGGCCGAGCGCTGGTTCTGGTTCGACCCCCCCTTCCACCCCGGCGGCTCCGTCCTGCTGCACCGCCAGGCCGACGACGTCTGGCGCATCGACTTCCAGCTCGGCTGGAACGCCGACCCGGAGGAGGAAAAGCGCCCGGAAAAGGTCCGCCCCCGCGTCCAGGCCATGCTCGGCCCCGACACCGAGTTCGCGCTGGAATGGGTCAGCGTCTACACCTTCCGCTGCCGCCGCCTGGAGAAATTCCGCCACGGCCGCATCCTCTTCCTCGGCGACGCCGCCCACCAGGTCAGCCCCTTCGGCGCCCGCGGCGGCAATGGCGGCATCCAGGACGCCGACAACCTCGCCTGGAAACTCGCCGCCGTCCTGCACGGCATCGCCCGCGACTCCCTGCTCGACAGCTACGACGCCGAGCGCATTCCCGCCGCCGACGAGAACATCCTCAACTCCACCCGCAGCACCGACTTCATCACCCCGAAGAACGAGGCCGCCCACGCCTACCGCGACGCCGTCCTCGCCCTGGCCGCGCACCACCCCTTCGCCCGCCCCCTGGTCAATTCCGGCCGCCTCTCCCGCCCCGCCAGCTACCCCGCCTCCCCCCTCAACACGCCGGACGACGCCGAGTGGCCAGGCGGCCC
>CANHCJ010000100.1 GCA_947458025.1 Rhodospirillales bacterium
CCTGCTCAGCGCCAATGCGCGCCAGCAGATCCGGCGCTCGCTGCGGCGCTACGGCGAGGCGGGGGCGCTGCGCGTGGTGCGGGCGGCCACGCTGGAGCAGGCGCGGGCGGAGCTGGACGCGCTCTCCCGGCTGCACCAGGAGACCTGGACCCGGCGCGGCCTGCCGGGCGCCTTCGCCAACCCGGCTTTCGTCGCCTTCCACGCCGAGCTGCTGGCGACCGCCTGGCCGCGCGGGGAGATCGACCTGCTGCGCATCGAGGCGGGCGGGCAGGCGATCGGCCATCTCTACAATTTCGTCTGGCGCGGCCGGGTGGCGAACTACCAGAGCGGGTTCGACTACCCCGCCGCCGCCTCCGCGCAGCACAAGCCCGGCCTCACCTGCCACCACCTGGCGGTCGAGATGTATGCCGCCGAGGGGCAGGGCATCTACGACCTGCTGGCCGGCGACGACCGCTACAAGACCAGCCTGGCCACCGGGGAGGAGAAGCTGCACTGGTTCGAGCTGCTGCCGCGCGCCTCCCTGGCGGGGGTTGCGCATCTTCTGCGGCAGGCGCTGGGGCGGGGTTAGGCCGCGGCGACTTCCAGGCTCGCCAGGGTGCGGGCCAGCCCGTCCTCCAGCGCGGTGGTGGCGCGCAGGCCGAGCGTGGCGATGGCGCGGGCGGGGTCGCCGAGCGAGCGGCGGATGTCGCCGGCGCGGGCCGGGCCGTGGGCGATGCGCGGCGGGCGGCCATGCAGCCGGCCGAGCGCCTGGGCGAGATCCAGCACCGAGGTGGCGCGCCCGGTGCACACGTTCAGCACCAGCTGGCCCGGCTGCTCGCCCAGATGGCGCATGGCCGCCCGCAGATGCGCCACCACGTCGCCGACATAGACGAAGTCGCGCACCTGCTGGCCATCGCCGTGCACGGTGATCATGCGGTCGGCGGCGGCCAGTGCGGCGAAGATGGAGATCACGCCGGAATAGGGCGAATGCGGGTCCTGGCGCGGGCCGAACACGTTGAAGAAGCGCAGCCCCAGCGCCGGCACGCGGTGCACGTGCCAGCCCACGGCGGCATGCAGCTCCGAGCCCAGCTTGTCCGCGCCATAGGCGGTGAGCGGGGCAGGGGGGAGGTCCTCGCGCGCCACCGCGTCGCCGAGATAGCCGTAGATCGCGGCGGAGGAGGCATAGACCACCGGGATGCGCCCGGCGGCGCGCGCCGCATCCAGCACCGTGACCGTGCCGGTCTGGTTCACCAGATGGGTGCCGCGCCAATCCTCGTTGCCGCGCGCCACGGAGGCGATGGCGGCGAGGTGGAAGCAGCCGGCCGCGCCCTGCATCGCGGCGCCCACCGCCTCCGGGCTGGTGACGCAGCCGCGCACCAGCTCGCAGCGCGCATCGAGGTTGCCGGCCCGGCCGGTGGAGAGGTCGTCCAGCACGCGCACGCGGTGGCCCTCGGCCAGCAGCGCATCCGCCAGATGCGAGCCGATGAAGCCTGCGCCGCCTGTGACCAGGTAAAGGGCCAAGTCCTGCCTCCGTTGCGCGTCTGCCGCGGCCGCGGCCGGGATGGGCTGCGACGATACTGGCAGGCCGGGGTTACCGGGCCGTCAAGCGCCCCGCAACCAAACCGTACGTGAGGATGCGGCATAAGCACTTCAACGCGGTTACGGAGTGCAACGGAGAATTTCTAGCCGCCCTTCACCCCGCCCGCGGTCAGCCCGGCCACGATCTCCTTCTGCATGATCAACGTCAGCAGCAGCACCGGCAGCGTCACCAGCAGGGCGGCGGCGGCCAGCGGGCCCCAGCTGACCTGCTCGAAGCTGATCACGTTGTACACCGCCACCGGCAGGGTGCGGGTGGCGCGGCCGGCCAGCACCACGCCGAAGATGAAGTTGTTCCAGCTGAAGATGAAGGCCAGGATCATCGCCACCACGATGCCGGGCCGGGCCAGCGGCAGGGCGATGTGGCGGAAGGCCTGCCAGATCGTGGCGCCATCGACCAGCGCCGCCTCCTCCAGGTCCGGCGGCAGGCCCTCGAAGAAGCCGATCATCACCCAGACCACGATCGGCACGGTGATGACGAGATGGGTGATGATCAGCGGCGTGAGCGTGCCGGTGAGGCCGAGCCACTGGAACAGCAGGAACAGCGGGATGAGGTAGGACAGGCCCGGCGTGACGCGCGCGATCATGATCAGCGCCGCCACCCGGTGCGCCTTGGCCTTGGCCACGCCGAAGCCCGCGGGCACGCCGAGCAGCAAGGCCAGGCCCGTGGCGCCGAAGCTCACGATCACGGAGTTGATCGTGTAGGTCAGGAAGTCGTTGCGCTCGAACACCTCGATGAAGTTGTTCAGCGTCGGCGGGTTGGGGATGAACACGGGAACGAAGGACATGTTGTCCACTTCGTTCTTGAGCGACAGCGACAGCATCCACAGGAACACGAGGATCGCCGGGGAGACCAGGGCGAAGACGCTGAGCCCGAAGAAGACACGGCCGACGAGGCGGCGGATCTGGTAGCCCTTCATTGCCACTGCTCCCGCTGGCGTACGGTGAACAAGACCAGGCTGATCAGCAGGATGATCACGAAGAACACCACCGTCATCGCCGCGGCGTAGCCGAGGTTATAGAAGGCGAAGGCGGTCTGGTACAGGTAGAGGTTGATCGTCTCGGAGGAGGTGCCCGGCCCGCCGCCCGAGATCACGAAGATCAGGTCGAAGGCCTTCAGCGCGTCGATCGTGCGGATCACGGTGGCCACGATGATGTGCGGCCACACCAGCGGCACGGTGAGGTGGCGGAACGTGTCCCACGCCGAGGCGCCGTCGATGCGCGCGGCCTCGAACGGGTCGGTGGGAAGGCTGGCCAGCCCGCCCAGCACGATCAGCATCACCAGCGGCGTCCATTGCCAGGTTTCCACCAGCACCAGCGTGGGGATGACGGTGTCGGCGGAGTAGCTCCACTGGCTCGGCGGCAGGCCGATGGAGGTGAGCAGGTAGTTCAGCACGCCGGCCTGGGGGTGGAACATCATCGTCCAGACCAGCGCGATCGCCACCGGGGTGGCCATCATCGGCAGGATGAAGATGGTGCGGGCGAGGCCGCGCAGCGGGAAGTTGCGGTGGAAGCACACGGCGGCGGCCACGCCGAGCACGACGGGGAAGAACACCGAGAGGAAGGTGAAGTAGAGCGTTCGCACCACCGACCACAGGAAGCGTTCGTCCTCCGGCAGGCGCATGTAGTTGGCGAAGCCCACATAGGTGAAGCTGCCGCGCACATCCCATTCATGCACCGACATGAACAGGGTGAAGAGCCACGGGAACACGATCACCGCGAACACCACCAGCCCGGCCGGCACCACGAAGGGCCAGTATTTCCGCGCATAGTTGCGCCCGCGCAGCCCGGTGGATGGGGCGCGGCGCGCGCCGGCCTGCACGCCGGTGCTCATTGCCCGCACCTGCGAATCGTCGTGGCGTCTCGGCTCACCGGTTCGTCCCCCCGTGCTGTGCCGGCCGGATTAACCCCCGCGCCATGCGCATGCAACTTTTCCCGCAGGCGCGTGATCGTCGGAGGCGGATTCGCCGGAGACGTGAATCACCCGCCCAAGCCATGCTCAGGGCACCGGCAGGTCGGTGATGCGGCACAGATTGGCGCCCTTGCGCTCCAGCGCCCGGCCGCCCTCGAACACCACGCGCAGGTCGTAGGTGCATTCCCCGCCGCGCGGCAGGCGGAACAGCCGCGCCTCCTGCGGGGCGAGCCGGCCCTGGTCCAGCCGGTTGCTGCCCCAGCTGCCGGTGCCGGCCGGGGTGGCGAAGAACTCGGCGATCGGCTGCTGGCCGCGGTTGACCAGGCGGAAGCTGGGGTCGTCGGCCGGCTTGCCACCCGCAGGCGGCGGGGCGGCGGCGGTGGCGGCCGGCGTGCGCGCCCCGGTGCCGAAGCACTGGATGAACAGGGTGGAGGCATGCGCCACCTCCCCCACCGCCGCGGCCCGCATCTCCGGCCCCGTGCTCTGCGCCATAGTCGGCATGGTGCCGGCATCGCGCAGGAAGCGCAGCGCCTCCACCCCCTTGATGGCGAAGTTCACGTTCTGCGGAATGTCGCCCCCGGTCATCTGCGCGATGCGCATGGCGTTCAGCTTGCTCACCACCACGCCGATCACGTTGCCATGGGCATCCAGCAGCGGCCCGCCGGAATTGCCCGGCTGCACCGGCGCGCTGATCTGGAAATGCAGCGGGTTGTCGCGCAGCCCGGCCATCGCGCTCACATCCCCGGTGGTGAGCGTGGGGCCGGAGGAGAGCACGCCCGACAGCGGGAAGCCGTAGGTCACCACCGTTTCGCCGCGCGCCACCGCCGGCCCCTCGCGGAAGCGCAGCGCCGGGCCGGCGTCGCCCTCATAGCCCAGCAGGGCCAGGTCGCGGCGCGGATCGGCGGCCAGCACGCGCGCCGGCACGGTGCGGCCCTGCGGGGTGCGGAAGCTCACCCGCTGGCAGCCGTCGATCACGTGGTGGTTGGTCAGCGCCCGCCCGGAGGCGACAACGAAGCCGCTGCCGCTGCTGGTCTGGCGCTCCTGCGCCCAGGCGGGCGGGGCGGCGGTGGCGGCGAGCAGGGCAAGCAGGGCGATGGCATGTCGCATGGGTGGCCTCCGGCGGGGCCGCACCCTACTCTGCTGGCGGGCCGCGGGTGAAGGTGGACGTATGGCACAGCGACGGGCGGCAATGGCGTGGGTGCTGTACGTGTGGGCGGACCACGCCTTCGCCACCATCGTGGCAACCTTCGTGTTCGCCACCTATTTCACCCAGGCGGTGGCCGAAGACCCCGTCACGGGCACGTCGCAATGGGTGCTGATGCAGACCGTGGCCGGCTTCGCCGTGGCGCTGCTGGCCGTGCCGCTGGGCGCCATCGCCGACACCGGCGGGCGGCGCAACCTGCTGCTGGGGGCGTGCCTGGCGGTGCTGGTGGCCGCCACGGCAGGGCTGTGGTTCGTGAAGCCGGACCCGTCCTACGTGCTGCTGGCCCTGGTGCTGGCCGGCATCGGCACCGTGGCCTACGAGGTCGCCACCATCTTCTACAACGCCATGCTGCCGGATATCGCCCCGCGCGAGCGCTACGGCAGGCTCTCCAGCTTCGCCTGGGGCGCGGGCTATGGCGGCGGGCTGGCCGCCCTGGTGGTGGCCCTGGTGCTGCTGGTGCAGCCGGACCCGCCGCTGTTCGGCCTCGACCAGGCCGCCGCCGAGCCGATCCGCGCCTGCGCCATCCTGGCCGCCATCTGGGCGCTGGCCTTCGGCTGGCCGGCGCTGGTGTATATCCCCAAGCCCGCCACCACCCGCCCCTGGGGCCAGGCGGTGCGCGCGGCCTGGGCCGAGCTCGGCACCACCCTGCGCGCGGCGGTGCGCGACCCGGTGCTGCGCCGCTTCCTGATCGCGCGCATGCTGTTCATGGACGGGCTGGTGACGCTGTTCGCCTTCGGCGGCATCTTTGCCGCCGGCACCTTCGGCTTCTCCGCCCGCGACGTGCTGCTGTTCGGCATCGGCCTCAACATCACCGCCGGGCTGGGCGTGCTCGCCTTCGCCTTCATCGAGGACCGGATCGGCCCCAAGGCGGCGATCATGATCAGCCTCTGGGCCCTGGTGGTCCTCGGCACGCCGGCCCTGATCGTCACCGACCCGTTCTGGTTCTGGGTGTTCGGCCTGGCGCTCGGCCTGTTCGTCGGCCCCGCGCAATCGGCCAGCCGCAGTATGATGGCGCACATGGCCCCGCCCGATGCCCGCGCCGCCTGGTTCGGGCTGTTCGCGCTCTCAGGCCGCGTCACCGCCTTCGTCGGCCCGCTGTTCCTGGCGCTGGCCACCAGCCTGTTCCAGAGCCAGCGGGCCGGCATGGCCACGATCCTGGTGTTTCTCGCCGCCGGCGCGATCGCGCTGATCGGCCTGCGCATCCCTCGGCGATAGCTACCAGCGCGCCAGCCCCGCCGCCCGCGCCCGCCCCGCCACGAACCACAGCCAGGCCAGCTGCGGCACCAGCACCAGCAGCAGCAGCGGCAGCTTCGCCCCCGGCCCGGCATGGGTGAAGGCCAGCGCCACCACGCCGCCCACCGCCGCAAACCCCCAATGCACCGCCGCGATCGCCCGCGCATCCACGCCCGAGCGATGCGCCACCTGATACAGATGCCCGCGATGCGCCTGCGCCAGGTTCTCCCCGGCCAACCCCCGCCGCACCAGCGTGAACGCCACGTCGAACAGCACGCCGGCCAGCAGCATCGGCACCAGCAGGAAACTCATCTCCACCGCCTGGAACCGCGCCGCCGCCACCCCCAGCATCGCCAGCACGAAACCGCAGAACTGGCTGCCCACATCCCCCATGAAAATCCGCGCACTGGGGAAGTTGAACGGCAGGAACCCCGCCACCGAAGCCGCCAGCAACAGGGCGGCGAAATACACGAACCACCCCTCCTGCCCCGCCGCGATCACCGCGAGGAACCCGCACGCCACCAGCACCGTGCCGCCGACCAGCCCGTTCAGCCCGTCGATGAAGTTCATCGCGTTGGTGGCGAACAGAATCCACCCCACCGTCACCACCGCGCCCCACACGCCCAGGTCCACAGGCCCCAGCAGCGGCAGGTTGAACACCTCCACATACAGCCCTGTGCCCACCGCCAGCAGCGCCGCACCCACCTGCGCGCCCAGCTTCACCACGAACGGGAAGTCGCGCAGGTCGTCCCAATACGCCACCACCGCAATCGCCACCGCAGCCAACACCACGCCACGGAAATACGCATCCGCCAGCCGGGCGAAATCGGCGAACCCATACAGCACCGAAATGCCCAACAGGAACGCCACCACAATCCCAACCCCACCCCCCTTCGGCGTGGGAACCGTGTGCGCCTTCCTCGCCGCCGGACGATCCATCACCCCTGCCGAAACCATCGCCCGAACCACAACGGCCGCCACACACGCCAACCCGGCGGCAAACACCAGATGCCGCAAAATCGCCGCCCAGGTCATGCGCGGGCCGATGCGGTGCGGGGGGGGAGGAAGGAAGGCCAGGGCTCTGCCCTGGACCCGCTGGGGCCGACGGCCCCAGACCCCGGACCTTTTCCGCCTTCGGCGGGGAGGGGCCGTCGAGGCGGTGGAGAGACCCGGGCGGCCCCTCCCCGCCGAAGGCGGAACAACAGATGCAGGGTCCAGGGACCGCTGGGTCCCTGGTGGAGTCCAGGGGCAAAGCCCCTGGCCTTGCTACCTTCTCCCCCCGGCACCGTGTCAGCCGCGCACGAGCTTGGCTTCGATGCGGTCCCAGATGGCGCTGGCGAGGTCGGTTCCGTCGAAGCGGGCGATTTCCTGCAGGCCGGTCGGCGAGGTGACGTTGATTTCGGTGAGGTATTCGCCGATCACGTCGATGCCCACGAAGATCAGGCCTTGTTCCTTGAGCAGCGGCCCGATGGCGTCGCAGATTTCCTTGTCGCGCTGCGAGAGCCCGATTTTTTCCGGCCGCCCGCCCACGTGCATGTTGCTGCGCGCTTCGCCGGCGGCGGGCACGCGGTTGATGGCGCCCATCGGTTCGCCGTCCACCAGGATGATGCGTTTGTCGCCTTGGCGCACCGCGGGTTCGTAGCGCTGGATCATCAGCGGTTCGCGCGAGCGGGCGAAGTGCATTTCCAGCAGCGAGTTGAGGTTTTCGTCGTCGTGCTTGATGCGGAACACGCCGGCGCCGCCGTTGCCGAACAGCGGCTTGACGATGATGTCCTTGTGCGTGGCGCGGAAGCCGCGGATCGCGTCCACGTCCCAGGTCACGAGCGTGGGCGGCATCAGGTGCGGGAAGTGCGTCACCAGCAGTTTTTCGGGCGCGTTGCGCACGGAGACCGGGTGGTTCACCACCAGCGTGCCGGTGCCATCCGACTTGTGGACGTGTTCCAGCATGTGGGTGGCGGTGATGTAGGCCATGTCGAAGGGCGGGTCCTGGCGCATCAGGATCACGTCCATCGTGCCGAGGTCGAGGATCTCCTCCGGCCCGAACGTGTAGTGGTTGTTGCGCACGCGCTGCACCGTCACGGGGCGCGCCCGGGCGAACAGCCGGTCCTCGCGCATGCCGGGCTTCAGCACGCCTTCGCGCAAGGACATGTGGCGCACCTCGTAGTGCCACAGGCGATGCCCGCGCGCCTGGGCGGCGAGCATCAGCTGGAAGGAGGAATCGCCGTCGATGTTGATGGTCTCGATCGGGTCCATCTGGACGGCGACCTTGAGGGGGTGAGTCATGGCGGGCCTCCCGATGTGGCTGATCTGGACATGCTGCATATCCGGCCGCGGTGCAACACGGGCCTCATGCGCCCGGCGCGTCCGGGCAGCCGTGCAGGCGGCGGTGCAGCCGTTCCAGCATCGGGCGCTCGTGCCTTGCCACGTAGGCATCGAGCGCCCGGCCGCTGGCGGCATGGCGAACATTGGCCGCGCCGGCCTCGCGCAGCCCTGCCAGCCAGCCGGCCGGGTTCATGCGGATCGCCATCGCCAGCCCCGCCGCCACGCCCAGCACGCGGTTCATCCGGCGGGTCTGGTTCCAGTCCCGGTCGTAGCCGCGGTCGATCGCGTGGCCGGCGTCGTGGAAGCCGAGATCGGCCATGAAGCCCAGGCTTCTCGGGTTGCCCAGCACCAGCGTGGGGTGGCCCAGGCACAGCGGCTTCACGATCTTCTCCGTCACCCGTTCCACCTGGTCGCTGGTGGCCTCGGTTTCCGTGACCAGCGAGAAGTAGGTGCGGCGGTAGGGGGCCGGGTCGATGCGGTCGAACAGGGCGTTGCCGGTCTGCGGGAAGGCGTCCACCCGCAGGCCGCGCAGCCCCAGCACGCGCCGGCAGCTTTCGCCGAGATGGGCGAAGTCGGGGTGTTCGGCGAGGTACGCCTCGATCCGCGCCGCGCTGGCCACGTCATGGTCCTTGCCGTGGTCGATCCCGGGGAACGACACCAGCGAGTCCTCGAACAGCCCGTGATGCATCAGCCCGGCGAGCGCCAGCACCCGGTGCAGCCGCGGCGTGGCGTTGAGGCACAGCAGCAGCCGGTCCTTGCCGGCGGGATCGAACATGCTTGCGATGTGCGTCTCGGGGTCGGTGCCCAGCACGGGGGTGGGGTTGCGCGGGGAGAACATCCACAGCGCGTGCTTCACGAAGAAGTCGTAGTGCTCGAACCCGATGCCCTCCGCGCGGTCGCCGCGGCTGTAGGCGCGGTAGTGGCCGGGCAGGGTGCGGTTCTGGTCCAGCCACACCAGGCGCGAGAGCGCGATGCCGGTCTCGGCCGCGAAGCCGTGCAGCGCATCGAAGAGGTTGCCGTGCCAGGCGGTGCCTTCGTTGCTCATGTCCAGCACCAGCAGCGCCCGCCCGGCGCGCAGGTCGTCCAGCACGGCGGGCTCCAGCGCGGCGGAGAAATGCGGCGCCCCGGCCTGCGCGGTCATGCCGCCATCCACGCGCCAGGCGTCGAGCAGCGGCACGATACAGAGATAGGGCTCGGCGGGCGGCAGGTTGCCGGGCGCGGCGCGCAGCATGTCCAGCGCGCCGCCGCGCGACCAGCCCTCGATCAGGAAGCCCGGGAAGTCGGCGCCGCGGAAGATGTAGGGCAGCATGCGTCGCGACGCTCCGGCGCGCTCAGTTCAGCCGGGCGCGCAGCGCGGCCATCGCGGTGCGCATGCCGTCCGCCGCCTCGCCTGCGGGCACCAGGCGCAGGAAGGCCTCGCCGCAGCGCAGCGCGTCGCCCAGCCGGCCCAGGCGCTGGTGCATCAGCGCGGCGTCGCGCCACTGGCTCGCCTCGTCGGGCGCGATGCGCAGCATGTCCTCGGTGCAGGCAACCGCCCCTTCAAGGTCGCCCGCCTGCAGCCGGCGCAGCTTGATGTTGTTCTGCAGCCGCAGCAGCACCGCGCGCTGGCTCATCGGCCGCAGCACGCCGGGGCGCAGCTCCGCCTCCGGCCCCTCCACGCCCTTGATCAGCCGCCGCAGCGCGCGGGCATCCACCGGGGCGCCGCCGTTGAACACGTCCACCACCAGCTGCGCCCCGTCATGCGTCACCGCCAGCAGGAAATGCCCGGGGAAATCCACCCCGTGCCCCTCCCAGCCCGCCGCGCGCAGGCAGTGCAGCCACAGGATGCCCAGCACCACCGGCAGCCCGCGCCGCCGCTCGATCACGCGGATCAGGTTGGCATTGGCCAGGTCGTCGTAGTGCTGCGTGTCGCCGGCATAGCCATGCGTCTCGCCCAGCAGGCGCGACAGCCCGATCGCCTGGCCCAGCACATCCTCCGGCCCGATCGTGCCGGCCAGCGCCACCGCCTCGCGCGCCAGCGCCGAAAGGTGCGCCCGCGCCGCCTCGGCATCCGCCTCCGGCGCATCCACGCGCGCCAGCTGCAGCGCCGCCTCGGCGATGGCGATCTCCCCGTCCGGCAGCTGGCCGATCGCCTCCAGCGCCGCCCGAACCCTGTCCATCGCGATCTCCTCCGGGGGTTGCACCGGTTGCCGAATGGCACCGATTTCCAGCCGGCCCCGCCGCGCCTAAGCTGCGCGCGCCCCCTGTCCTGCGGCGCGGAGAATGGCATGCGCATCCCCTTCGATCCAGCGTCGCCCGGGCGCCTGCGCCGGTTCGGCCTGGGCCTGGCCTTCGACCGCCCGGCCGATTTCGTCGGCGAGTTCGCCGTGGAATCGCCGATCGAGGTCCAGGCCACGATCGACACGTCCATGCCCTGCCGCATCGGCGCCTTCACCACCATCGCCGGCGGCCGGCTGCGCCATGTCGCCATCGGCCGCTACTGCACCATCGCCGGCGGCGTCGAGACCGGGTGGGACGACGCGCCGCTCGACTGGGCCACCACCTCCCCGCTCGCCCGCGAGGCCGACCCCCATGGCTGGGCCACCCTCACCGGCCATCGCGGCCGCCTGGTGCCCGGCGATTTTCCCACCGGCCGCCTGGCCACCACGATCGGCCACGATGTCTGGATCGGGCAGGGCGCCTTCCTGCGCCCCGGCATCACCGTGGGCGACGGCGCCCTCATTGCCCCGCGCGCGGTGGTATCGCGCGACGTGCCGCCCTATGCCGTGGTGGAGGGCGCGCCCGCCCGCATCGTGCGCATGCGGTTCGACGAGGCCACCATCGCCCGGCTGCGCGCGCTCGCCTGGTGGCGCTACTGCCTGTTCCAGATCCCGGCGGAGCTGTGCCGCCGCGTGCCCGATTTCCTCGACCACCTGGAGGAGGGGGTGCGCAACGGCGCCATCG
The DNA here is from genome assembly GCA_947458025.1 of Rhodospirillales bacterium. Lineage (GTDB taxonomy): Bacteria > Pseudomonadota > Alphaproteobacteria > Acetobacterales > Acetobacteraceae > CAMDGX01. The sequence goes on from CANHCJ010000100.1 coordinate 11,190, forward strand.
GGCCCTACGAATCCGGCTGGTTCGGCCCGCCCGACCTGATGGACATCGCCCTGTACCCCGGATAGCCCTACGGCCCCACCCGCATCAGCCGCGGCCCCTCGTCGCGCAGCCAGGGCACCGCCGCGCCGGTATGCGGCGTCAGCGTGTCCACCAGCGCCCAGAAGCGCGGGCCGTGGTTCATGTGCCGCAGATGCGCGATCTCGTGCGCCACCACGTAGTCCTGCACGAAGCGCGGCGCCATCACCAGCCGCCAGGAGAAGGCCAGTGCCCGGCTGGTGGCGCAACTGCCCCAGCGCGTGCGCGTGTCCTTCACCGTCACCCGGCTCGGCCGCAGGCCCGACAGCGCCACCTTCTCCGCCACCAGCACCGCCAGCCGGCGCCGCGCCTCGGCACGCAGGAAATCCGCCACCCGCCGCTCCAGGAAGGCCGGGTCGCCGGCCACGCGCAGCTCCCCATCCTCCAGCCAGGCGGTGCCGCGCCGGCCGCCCGGCGGCATGTGGCGGATGCGGTGCTCCACCCCCTCCACCGGCACCAGCGCGCCTTCCTCGAAC
>CANHCJ010000101.1 GCA_947458025.1 Rhodospirillales bacterium
GAACGGGCGGGAGATCCGGCTGTCCGACCTGGCCGAGGCGGCGCAGCAGCTGCCGGGGGAGATGCGCGCCATGCCGCCGGGGATGCTGTATCCGCTGCTGCTGGACCAGCTGATCGACCGGGCGGCGATCGTGGAGCTGGCGCGCAAGCGGGGCATGGACAAGGAGCCGGCGGTGGCGCGGCAGATGGTGCGCGCGCAGGACGCGGCCCTGCAGCAGGCGCTGATCGGGCGCGACGTGGGGCCGCTGGTGAACGAGACGGAGCTGCGCGCGCGCTATGACCGCGAGATCGCCGGCAAGCCGGGGGAGGAGGAGGTGCACGCGCGCCACATCCTGCTGGGCAGCGAGGCGGATGCGCGGGCGGTGATCGCGGAGCTGAAGCGCGGCGGGGATTTCGCGGCGCTGGCCAAGGCGCGCAGCAGCGACAAGGCCTCCGGCGACGGGGACCTGGGCTTCTTCAAGAAGGGCGACATGGTGCCGGAATTCGCCGAGGCGGCGTTCACGCTGCGGGCGGGGCAGGTGACCGAGAACCCGGTGCGGACGCAGTTCGGCTGGCACGTGATCCGGGTGGAGGCGCGGCGCAGCGCCCCGCCGCCGGCCTTCGAGGAGGCGTTTGACAGCCTGCGCAACAAGACCATCCAGGAAGGCGTGCAGAAGGTGCTGGCCGAGGCGCGGGTGGGGCTGACGGTGGAGCGCTTCAACCTCGACGGCTCGCCGCGGCGGGCCACCGACGATGCACAGCCGCCGCCGGCGCCGGCGCGGAGGTAGGAAGAGTCTTCATTTTTTTGAAGAAAAAAGAAGCAAAAAAGACTTTGCCCGTTTGAGGCGGAGAGACCGGGTCTTTCCGCATCAAACGGATGAAAGTTTTTTGGTTCTTTTTTTCAAAAAAGAACGTTCTTACTTTCTTGGTGTGGCCCGCAGCAGCTTTTCCCGGTCCGGCACATGGATGCGGCGGGGGGAGACGCGGATCAGCCCGGCGGCTTCCAGCGCGGCCAGGGTGCGCGAGAGGGTTTCCGGGGTCATGCCCAGGCGGGCGGCGATGGTGGCGCGCGGTTCCGGCAGGGGGACTTCGCCGGTGCCGTGGTCTTCGGGCACGCGGCGGGCGAGGAAGCGGGCGACCCTGCGTTCGGCCGGGCGCAGCTTGAGGTCCACGACCTGGTCGACCATGAGGCGCCAGTGGCGGGCGAGGAGTTCGACCGCGGCGCGGGCCAGGGCGGGGTCTTGGGCGATGCCGTCGCGGAAGACCTCGGCCGGGAGCATCAGCACGCGCACCTCGGTGAGGGCGGTGGCGGAGGCGAGGTAGGGCAGCTGGAGGATGGCGGCGGGGGCGAGGAACAGCTCGCCGGGGCCGAAGATCTCCACCACCGTCCCGGCGCCGGTTTCGTCCTGGGCGACGAGGCCGACGGAGCCTTCCAGCAGCATGTGCAGGAAATCGGCTTGCTGGTGCTGCTCGAACATCACCGCGCCGCGGGGCAGGAGCTGGGTGAAGGAGGGGCGCAGCAGGCGGGCCATGGCGGCCTCTCCGGCGGCGGCGAAGAAGGGGGTGCGGCGGACCAGCTCGATGGTTTGCGGGCGGTCGGGCATGCGGCGTCTCCGGGGTGCGTGGGTGTGACGGCCGGCGGACGAGTGGGCACAGGGGGCTACGGAACTTGATGGAGATCAAGATACGAATTGTGGCCGGTCAGGTCTACTGATGATTTAATTGGAGATTTTCGAAAGAAAGCCGGCTGCCGCTGCGCGGGGTTGATTTGGATCAAGCGTTCGCGCCCGCCGCTTCGCCACCGTCCGGGGTGTGACGGGCAGGGAGCGGACGATGGAAGCGGCGATGGGGGGCGGCGGGGCGATCCGGGAGCGGGACCGGCGCCTGGCGTTGTGGTCGAGCACCGGGGCGTTCACCGTGTGCTTCGCGGCCTGGACGATCTTCTCGATCCTGGGCGTGCAGGTGAAGCGCGACCTGAACCTCAATGACTTCCAGTTCGGCCTGCTGGTGGGCACGCCGATCCTGACCGGCAGCCTGATCCGGCTGGCGCTGGGCATCTGGGCCGACCAGTACGGCGGGCGCATCGTTTACACGCTGGTGATGCTGGCGGCGGCGGTGGCGACCTTCCTGCTGAGCTTCGCCTATGACTACACGACCTTCCTGCTGGCGGCGCTGGGCGTGGGCATCGCGGGCGGGTCGTTCTCCGTGGGCGTGGCCTACGTTTCGAAGTGGTATCCGAAGGAGCGGCAGGGCACGGCACTGGGGATCTTCGGCGCGGGCAACGTGGGTTCCGCGGTGACGAAGTTCCTGGCGCCGGCGGTGATGGTGGCGCTGGGCTGGCAGGCGGTGGCCTATCTCTGGGCTGCGGCGCTGGCGGTGACGGCGGTGCTGTTCTGGGTGGTGACGAAGGACGACCCGGACCTGGCGGCGCGGCGGGCGCGCGGGGTGGAGGCGGAGAGCTTCGCGGCGATGATGGCGCCACTGGCCAACATCCAGGTGTGGCGCTTCAGCCTCTACTACTTCTTCGTGTTCGGCGGGTTCGTGGCGCTGGCCCTGTGGCTGCCGCGCTACTACGTGGGCGTGTACGGGCTGGACATCGTGACGGCCGGCATGCTGGGCGCGGCCTATTCGATCCCGGGCAGCCTGTTCCGGGTGCTGGGCGGCACGCTTTCGGACCGGTACGGCGCCCGGGCGGTGATGTACTGGACCTTCATCGGCTCCGTGGTGTGCACCTTCCTGCTGAGCTACCCGGCCACGCACTATGTGGTGGCGGGCATCCGCGGGCCGATCGCCTTCGACCTCGTGCTGGGCTTCGTGCCGTTCATGGTGCTGACCATGGTGCTGGGCTTCTTCATGAGCCTGGGCAAGGCCGCGGTGTACAAGCACATCCCGGTGTACTACCCCGGCCGCGTGGGCAGCGTGGGCGGGGTGGTGGGGCTGATCGGCGGGCTGGGCGGGTTCGTGCTGCCGATCGCCTTCGGCGCGATGAACGACCTGGTGGGCGTTTGGACCAGCTGCTTCATGCTGCTGTTCGCCGTGGTCGCCGTGTCCCTGGCGTGGATGCACATTGCCATCCGCCGGATGGAGAAGGCCGCGCACCCCGCCCTGGCGGCGCCGCAGGACCTGCCGGAATCCGCCGCCATCGCCGCCTCTGCCCGGCCCGCGCGGCCGGTGCCGGCGGGCGGCCGTGCCGTGGCCGGCGAATAGACCTTCCAGGAAAGAGGCAGAGCAATGTCCACGACCCTTCCCGCCGCCACCGTGCGCGGTGGCCCCTCCTGGCTGGCGCGCTGGGAGCCGGAGAACACGGAATTCTGGATCGCCGGAGGCAGGGCGCGCGCCTGGAAGACCCTGGCGGTGACTACCGCCAGCCTGACGATGGCCTTCATCGCCTGGTTCCTGGTCTCTGCCCTGGTGGTGCGGCTGCCGCAGATCGGCTTCCGCTTCACGCCGGGCCAGCTGTTCTGGCTGGCGGCGATGCCCGGCCTTGCCGGCGGGACGCTGCGGCTGGTGCACATGTTCCTGGTGCCGATCTACGGCTCCCGCGTGGTTGTCAGCCTCTCCACGCTGTCGCTGCTGCTGCCGCTGGTGGGCTGGTTCTACGCGGTGCAGGACCCCGCCACCCCCTTTTGGGTGCTGATGCTGCTGGCGTTCCTGGCCGGGCTGGGCGGCGGCAATTTCAGCTCCTTCATGCCGTCCACCTCGATGTTCTTTCCCAAGCGGCTGCAGGGCACGGCGCTGGCGATCCAGGCCGGGGTGGGCAATTTCGGTGTCTCGGTGGTGCAGTTCGTCACCCCCTGGGTGATCGGGTTCGCGCTGTTCGGCGGCATGGCCTTCGTGGGCGACAGCCAGACGATGACCCGCGCCGGCACGCAGAGCCAGATCTGGCTGCAGAACGCGCCGCTGGTGATGATCCCGTTCACGCTGCTGTTCGGCGTCGCGGCCTGGTTCGTGATGCGCTCGATCCCGGTGAAGGCGAACTTCGCCGCGCAGTTCGACATCTTCCGCTCGCGCCACACCTGGGCGCAGACCTCGCTCTACATCATGACCTTCGGCGCCTTCTCGGGCCTGGCCGCGACCTTTCCGCTGCTGATCCGCCAGATCTATGGCGGCTTTCCCGGCGCGCCGGACCCGCTGGCCTGGGCGTTCTATGGCCCGCTGGTGGGCTCGGCGAGCCGGGTGCTGGCCGGCCCGCTTTCGGACCGCCTCGGCGGTGCGCGGGTGACGCACTGGGCCGGGCTTGGGATGCTGGTGTGCGCCGTGCTGGTGACGCTGAACACCCAGCCGAGTTCGCTGGACAGCTTCCCTATGTTCGTGGCCGCGATGCTGGCGCTGTTCTTCTTCGCCGGCGTCGGCAACGCCTCCACCTTCAAGCAGATGCCGATGCTGTTCGCGCCACGCCAGGCCGGCGGGGTGATCGGGTTCACCGCGGCGATCGCGGCCTACGGGCCCTTCATCTTCGGGATGCTGTTCGCCTGGTCGTTCGGCGCCTTCGGGTCGGCCACCCCGATCTTCTACGGCCTGGCCGGCTTCTTTGCCTTCAACGTCGCGCTGAACTGGTGGCTCTATGCCCGCCGCGGCGCCGCCAATCCCTGCTGAGCGGAGCGCATACGATGTCCCATTTCCTCGATCGGCTTGGTTTCTTCAGGCGCGCACCGGAGGCGTTCTCCAGCGGGCATGGCCAGGTGGTGGACGAGCCGCGCGGCTGGGAGGATGCCTACCGCCAGCGCTGGGCGACCGACAAGGTGGTGCGTTCCACCCATGGCGTGAACTGCACCGGATCCTGCTCGTGGAAGATCCATGTGAAGGGCGGGGTGGTGACCTGGGAGACGCAGCAGACCGATTATCCGCGCACGCGGCCGGGCCTGCCGAACCATGAGCCGCGCGGCTGCGCGCGCGGGGCGAGCTATTCCTGGTACCTCTACAGCGCCAACCGGGTGAAATACCCGATGATGCGCAAGCGGCTGCTGAAGCTGTGGCGCAGCGCGCGCATGGTGCATGCCGACCCGGTGGCGGCGTGGGCGAGCATCCAGGCTGATCCGGAAAAGCGCAGGTCATACCAGAAGGTTCGCGGGCTCGGTGGCTTCGTGCGGGTGGGGTGGGAGGAGGCGGAGGAGATGATCGCCGCCGCCAACATCCATACGGCGAAGCAGCACGGGCCGGACCGGATCATCGGCTTCTCGCCGATCCCGGCGATGAGCATGGTGAGCTATGCCGCCGGCAGCCGGTATCTCTCGCTGATCGGTGGCGTGTGCATGAGCTTCTACGACTGGTACTGCGACCTGCCTCCCTCCAGCCCGCAGACCTGGGGCGAGCAGACCGACGTGCCGGAAAGTGCGGATTGGTACAATGCCGGCTTCCTGATGATGTGGGGCAGCAACGTGCCGCAGACGCGCACGCCGGATGCCCATTTCATGACCGAGGCGCGCTACCGCGGTGCCAAGACGGTGGTGGTGACGCCGGATTATTCGGAGGCGAGCAAGTTCGCCGATCTGTGGCTGCACCCGAAGCAGGGCACGGATGCCGCGCTGGCGATGGCGATGGGCCACGTGATCCTGAGCGAGTGGCACGCGCAGGCGAAGGGCGAGTATTTCCAGGACTACTGCCGCCGCTACACCGACATGCCGATGCTGGTGCTGCTGGAGGCGAAGGATGGCCGCCTGGTGGCCGGGCGCCAGCTGCGCAGCGCCGACCTGCCGGGCGGGATGGGCGAGGCGAACAACGCAGCGTGGAAGACGGTGGCGATCGACGATGCCACCGGCGCGCTCTATGCCCCCACCGGCTCCATCGGCTTTCGCTGGGGCGAGCAGGGCAAGTGGAACCTGGAGGGCCGCGATGCCCGCTCGCTGGAAGTGGCGACGCCGCGGCTGACGCTGCTGGGCGAGGACGTGGCCGATGTGGGCTTCCCGTATTTCGGCGGGCGGGCGCCGGAGTTCTTCAACCCGACCGCGCATGACGAGGTGATCACCCGGCGCGTGCCGGCGCGGCGCATCACGCTGGCCGATGGCAGCGAGCGCCTGGTGGCGACGGTGCACGACCTGTTCCTGGCGAATTACGGCGTGGAGCGCGGCTTCGGCGATGGGGCGGCGAGCCATGACGACGATGCGCCGTACACGCCCTGCTGGGCGGAGCGGGTGTGCGGCGTGCCGCGCGGGCAGATCATCGCCACGGCGCGCGAGTTCGCCGACAACGCGGCGAAGACCAACGGCAAGTCGATGGTGATCCTCGGCGCCGCCATCAACCACTGGTACCATGGCGACATGATCTACCGCGGCATCATCAACCTGCTGGTGATGTGCGGCTGCATCGGACAGTCCGGCGGCGGGTGGAGCCACTATGTGGGGCAGGAGAAGCTGCGGCCGCAGACCGGCTGGGTGCCGCTGGCGTTTGCCACCGACTGGAGCCGCCCGCCGCGGCAGATGAATTCCACCAGCTTCTTCTACGCCCATACCGGCCAGTATCGTTACGAAAAGCTGGGAATCGAGGAGCTGCTCTCGCCGACCGCGCCGGCTTCGCTCAGCGGTTCGCTGATCGACTTCAATGTGCGGGCGGAACGCATGGGGTGGCTGCCCTCCGCGCCGCAGCTGGAGCGCAACCCGCTTTCGATCGCGGCCGATGCGGCGGCGGCGGGGCAGGGCGCGGCGGAGCATGTTGCGGCCGGATTGAAATCGGGCGCGCTGGCCATGTCGTGCGAGGACCCGGAGAACCCGGCGAACTGGCCGCGCAACATGTTCATCTGGCGTTCCAACCTGCTCGGCTCCTCCGGCAAGGGGCACGAGTATTTCCTGAAATACCTGCTGGGCACGACCAACGGCGTGCAGGGCAAGGATCTTGGCCAGGAGGGTGCGGTGAAGCCCACGGAGATTCCGTGGAAGGAGGCGCCGGAAGGCAAGCTCGACCTGCTGGTGACGCTGGATTTCCGCATGAGCACCACCTGCGTGCATTCCGACATCGTGCTGCCGACGGCCACCTGGTACGAGAAGCACGACCTCAACACCTCGGACATGCACCCGTTCATCCACCCGCTTTCGGCGGCGGTGGACCCGGCGTGGGAGAGCCGCACGGACTGGGCGATCTTCAAGGGCATCGCCCGGCGCTTCAGCGAGCTTTGCGTGGGGCACCTGGGCGTGGAGAAGGACGTGGTGCTGACGCCGCTGATGCACGACACGCCGCAGGAACTGGCGCAGAACAACGTGGCGGACTGGAAGCGCGGCGAGTGCGACCCGATCCCGGGCAGGACCATGCCGGCGGTGGCGGTGGTGGAGCGGGACTATCCGCGCACCTATGCCCGCTTCACCGCGCTGGGGCCGCTGCTGGAGACGCTGGGCAACGGCGGCAAGGGCATCGGCTGGAAGACCGCGCAGGAGGTGGCGTTCCTCGGCCAGCTGAACGGCACGCGCGAGGTGCCGGATGCAGGGTTGCGGCCGCGCATCGAAACCGACATCGACGCCGCCGAGGTCATTCTCTCCCTCGCGCCCGAGACCAACGGGCATGTCGCGGTGAAGGCATGGGAAGCCCTGGGGAAGAACACGGGGCGTGACCACACGCATCTGGCGCGTGGCCAGGAGCACACTGCCATCCGCTTTCGCGACGTGCAGGCGCAACCCCGGAAAATCATCTCGTCGCCGACATGGTCGGGGATCGAGAGCGAGGAGGTCTGCTACAGCGCCGGCTACACCAACGTGCACGAGCTGATCCCGTGGCGCACGCTGAGCGGCCGGCAGCAGCTGTACCAGGACCATCCCTGGATGCTGGCCTTCGGCGAGGCGCTGTGCGTGTACAAGCCGCCGGTGGACCTGAAGGCGCACCTGGCGATGGTGGGGGCCAAGCCGAACGGCGAGCGCGAGATCGCGCTCAACTTCATCACCCCGCACCAGAAATGGGGCATCCACAGCACCTACAGCGACAACCTGATCATGCTGACGCTGAACCGCGGCGGGCCGGTGGTGTGGCTTTCGGAGATCGATGCGGCCAAGGCCGGGATCGTCGACAACGACTGGATCGAGGCGTTCAACGTGAACGGGGCGCTGACCGCCCGCGCGGTGGTGAGCCAGCGCGTGCCGGAGGGGATGGTGATGATGTACCACGCCCAGGAGAAGATCGTGAACACGCCGGGCTCCGAGGTGATGAAGACGCGCGGCGGCATCCACAATTCCGTGACCAGAACGACGCCGAAGCCCACGCACATGATCGGCGGCTACGCGCAGCTGAGCTGGGGCTTCAACTACCACGGCACGATCGGCACCAACCGCGACGAGTTCGTGGTGGTTCGCAAGATGAAGACCGTTGACTGGATGGACGGGCCGGCGGCGCCCGCCGGGGAGAGCGTGTGATGAAGGTCCGTGCCCAGATCGCGATGGTGCTGAACCTCGACAAGTGCATCGGCTGCCACACCTGCTCCGTGACCTGCAAGCAGGTGTGGACCACGCGCGAGGGCGTGGAATACGCCTGGTTCAACAACGTGGAGACCAAGCCGGGCATCGGCTACCCGAAGGAGTGGGAGAACCAGGAGCGCTGGAAGGGCGGTTGGAAGCGCAAGCGGAACGGCAGGCTGGAGCCGCGCATCGGATCGCGCCTGCGCGTGCTGGCGAAGATCTTCGCCAACCCCGACATGCCGGAGATCGACGACTACTACGAGCCCTTCACCTTCGATTTCGCGCATCTGCAGAACGCGCCCGAGAGCAAGGCGATGCCCACGGCGCGGCCGGTTTCGCTGATCACCGGCAAGATCATGGAGAAGATCGAGTGGGGCCCGAACTGGGAGGAGATCCTGGGCGGGGAGTTCGAGAAGCGTTCGAAGGATGCCAATTTCGAGGGCATCCAGAAGAAGGTGTACGGCGAGTTCGAGAACACCTTCATGATGTACCTGCCGCGGCTGTGCGAGCACTGCCTCAACCCGGCCTGCGTCGCGGCCTGCCCGTCCGGCTCCATCTACAAGCGCGAGGAGGACGGCATCGTGCTGGTGGACCAGGACAAGTGCCGCGGCTGGCGCATGTGCGTTTCCGCCTGCCCGTACAAGAAGATCTACTACAACTGGCAATCGGGTAAGGCCGAGAAGTGCACCTTCTGCTTCCCGCGCATCGAGGCGGGCGAGCCGACCGTGTGCTCCGAGACCTGCGTGGGGCGCATCCGCTACCTCGGCGTGATGCTGTACGATGCCGACCGCATCGAGCAGGCCGCCAGCGTGGAGCACGATGAGCACCTGTATCGCGCGCAGCTGGACATCTTCCTCGATCCCTCCGACCCCGCGGTGATCGCCCAGGCGCGCGCGGATGGTGTGCCGGAGCTGTGGCTGGAGGCGGCGCGGCATTCGCCGGTGTACAAGATGGCGATCGAGTGGGGCGTGGCATTCCCGCTGCACCCGGAGTACCGCACCCTGCCGATGGTGTGGTACGTGCCGCCGCTGTCGCCGGTGCAGTCCGCCCACGAGGCCGGGCATGTCGGCTGGGACGCGAACGGCCTGCCGGACATCGGCAAGCTGCGCATTCCGGTGAAGTACCTCGCCAACCTGCTGACCGCAGGTGCCGAGGCGCCGGTGCTGCTGGCGCTGCAGCGGATGATGGCGATGCGCATGCACATGCGGGCGCGCACGGTGGAGAACCGGATCGATGCCGAAATTCTCCGCGGCGTCGGACTTTCCGTGGCGCAGGTGGAGGAGATGTACAAGGTGATGGCGCTGGCGGATTACGAGGACCGCTTCGTGATCCCGTCCACGCATCGCGAATATGCCGAGAACACCTTCGACCTGAAGTCCTCCTGCGGGTTCAGCTTCGGCAATGGCTGCTCCACGGGCGGGGATGCCGGCGCCAACCTGTTCTCCACCAGCCGCACCTCCGCCGGCCACCAGGCGCCGAAGACCCTGGTGCGGCGCGTGGCCGAACATGCGCCCGCGCGCACCAGGGAGGAGGCATGACCATGCGCATCGCCCTTCGTGCGCTGGCCGCCCTGCTGGCCTATCCCACGGCGGAGCTGCACGCTGCCCTGCCGGAGATCGTCGATGCCCTGGCCGCGGATGCGGCCCTGGCCCCGGCGCTGCCTGGCCTGCTGGCGCTGGCCGACCATATCGAGCAGGCCGACCTGCTCGACACGCAGGAGGCGTATGTCGGCCTGTTCGACCGCACCCGCTCGCTGTGCCTGAACCTGTTCGAGCACGTGCATGGCGACAGCCGCGAGCGCGGGCCGGCGATGGTGGAGCTGCTGGGCATCTATGCCGCGGCGGGGCTGGAGCCCAGCACCGGCGAGTTGCCGGACCACCTGCCGCTGCTGCTGGAACATGCCGCGGTGGCGCCGGAGGCCGGGCTTGCGCTGCTGGCCAATGCGGGCCCGGTGATCGACCTGCTGCACGGCAGGCTGGCGCAGCGGCAGAGCCCCTGGGCGGCGGTGCTGCATGCCACGCTGCTGGCCGCCGGCCGGGCGCCCACCACCATTGCGCAGCCGGAACCGGACGCCACGCCGGAAGCGTTGGACAAGGAGTGGGAGGAAATCGCGGTCATCTTCGGGCCCGGCGCCGACCCCGCCGCCGAATGCGGGCCGGAGGTGATGGCCGCCAGGCTGCGCGCCGCCCGCCGTGCCCCCAATCCCACCCCGCGCCGCCCGGTCGTTCGCTACACGGAAGCAGGAGCCTGATGCCATGAACGGCTTTTTCGATCACCTCGCCTTCGGCCTGTATCCCTACATGGCCGTGGCCGTGTTCCTGCTCGGCAGCCTGATCCGTTTCGAGCGCGAGCAGTATTCCTGGCGCAGCGGTTCCTCCCAGCTGCTGCGGCGGCGCCAGCTGATGGTCGGCAGCGTATGCTTCCACGTGGGCATCCTGTTCCTGATGGTCGGCCACGCCGTGGGGCTGCTGACGCCGGCGGCGCTCTATGGCCTGGTGATCACCGCGCCGCAGAAGCAGCTGCTGGCCATTGTCTCGGGCGGGGCCTTCGGGCTGCTGTGCTTCGTCGGCTTGTCGATGCTGCTGCACCGCCGGCTGTTCGACGAGCGCATCCGCGCCACCTCCTCGGCGGCCGATATCGGCATCCTGGCGCTGCTGTGGGTGCAACTGGTGCTGGGGCTGGCGACCATCCCGTTCTCGCTGGGGCATCTCGACGGCAGCGTGATGGTGCGGCTGAGCCACTGGGCGCAGGGCATCGTGACCTTCCGCGCGGATGCGGCGAGCCACCTGGAAGGCGTGGGCTTCATCTTCAAGGCGCACATCTTCCTGGGCCTGACGCTGTTCGTTGCCTTCCCGTTCTCGCGGCTGGTGCACATCTGGTCGGCGCCGATCGGCTACGCGGTGCGGCCGTACCAGCTGGTGCGCCGGCGCGGGCGCAATGCGCGGGTGGCCTGAGCCATGCACGCGCATACCCACAGCCTGCCCACCCCGCCCCGCGTGCTGCTGGACGGGGTGGAGATTCCGCCCGCCGAGATCGCCGCCGAGATGCAGCATCATCCGGCCGACAGCGCCGAGGCCGCCTGGCACGCCGCCGCCGAGGCGCTGGTGCTGCGCCGCCTGCTGCTGGCCGAGGCCGGGCGCCAGGGGATCGAGGCCACGCCCGAGGGCGGGGAGACCGCCGAGGAAGCGCAGGTGCGCCGCCTGCTGGATCGCGCGCTGCGCATCCCGGAGGCGGACGAGGCAACCTGCCGCCGCTGGTTCGTGGCCAACCAGGCGCGTTTCCGCACCCCGCCGGTGTGGCACGCCGCCCATATCCTGCGCGCGGCCGATCCTGCCGACGAGGCCGCCC
>CANHCJ010000102.1 GCA_947458025.1 Rhodospirillales bacterium
CACCGGGACCATCGCAAGCCCGACCGGCACCGTCTGCGCCAGCGCGGGGGCGGCCAGCAGCAGGGCCAGCAGCGCGGCCAGCACCCGGATCACGGCAGGGGCGGCGCCGGCGGGATCGACAGGTAGGCCAGGCGCTTGATCTCCTTGCGCCCGCGCGCCACGGAATCGAGCACCAGCCCGCAGGCGAAGGACAGCGCGGCCACCAGCATCAGCCCGGTGGCCAGCACCGCCGTGGGCAGGCGCGGCACCAGCCCGGTGCGCACGAAATCGGTCACCACCGGCACGCCCAGCAGGATCGCGGCGGCGGCCAGGAACAGCCCGCAGATCGAGAAGAACTGCAGCGGCCGCTCCTCCTTCACCAGCACCACGATGGTGCGCAGGATCCGCACCCCGTCGCTGTAGGTGCGCAGCTTGGACGTGGAGCCGGGCGGGCGGTCCTTGTAGGCGGTCTTCACCTCGCCCACCGGCATGCGCAGGTCCAGCGCGTGGACGGTGAACTCCGTCTCGGTCTCGAACCCGCCGGCCAGGGCGGGGAAGGACTTCACGAAGCGCCGGCTGAACACGCGGTAGCCGGAGAGCATGTCGGAGATCCGGTCGCCGAACACGGTGCGCACCATGCCGGTGAGCACCCGGTTGCCCAGCCGGTGGCCGGGGCGGTAGGCGGCCTCGATCTGCGTCACGCGGGCGCCGTTCACCATGTCCAGCCCCTCGCGGCGCAGCAGCGCCACCAGTTCGGGCGCCGCTGCGGCGTCGTAGGTGTCGTCGCCGTCCACCAGCACGTAGATGTCGGCGTCCACATCGGCGAAGGAGCGGCGGATCACGTTGCCCTTGCCCTGCAGCGTCTCGCGCCGCACCACCGCGCCGGCCTCGCGCGCCACTTCCGCGGTGCGATCCTGGGAGTTGTTGTCGTAGACGTAGATCACCGCCTCCGGCAGGGCGGCGCGGAAATCGGCCACCACCTTCGGGATGGCCACCTCCTCGTTGTAGCAGGGGATGATCACGGCGATGCGCGCCGCGCCCGCCGAAGCGGGCGGGGCCACGCCGGCTGCGGCGTTCGGTACCATGCTCATGGGCGCTCCGGGTCAGACTTCGCTCTCATACCCCGCCCGCCCCGCGCCCACCAAGACCCGTGGCGCGCGCACACCCGATCACACATTGAAACTGGTTGGGAATTGAACGGAAGGTTAATATCCGTTCCCACAGAGAATCTGTTCGCCTGAACCATGATGCCACCTGCCGCCGCGCCCGCCCTCAACCCCGCATGGTCGCTCATGCGCTGCGTGTTCGCGTTCGAGATCTGCCTGATCCACCTGTGCAGCATCTCCTGGTACAAGCCCCAGGAAGGCTGGATGGCCGAGACGGTGTTCATGTCGGCCGCGCGCACCGGCACGATCGGCTTCATGATGCTGGCCGGCGCCATCCTGGTGGGGCGCGATGCCGGCGGGCTCGGCGACTACCTGGCCCACCGGCTGCGCCGCTGGCTGCCCGCCTTGGCCGTGGCGCAGGTGGTGTACATCGCGCTCGACCTCTGGTCCGGCGGCGCCACGCTGGCAAGCCTCACCATGTTCGATGCGGTGGAGCCGGCCTGGTACCACATCTGGTTCTTCTACGCGCTCGGCTTCGTCTACCTCGCCGTGGTGCCGATGCGCTGGTACGCCGGCTGGGCCGCCACCCTGCCGCCGGCGCCGCGCCTGGCCGCGATCTGGGCGCCGGTGGCGCTGCTGATGGGCGTGCTGGGCTGGGCCACGCTGCTGCGCGGCGGCTTCTGGGGCGATCTGCGGCTGGTGAACCTGCTCGCCTATGCCGGCTATGCCTGGGCCGGCTACGCGCTGGCCGCCACCTTCCCGCGCGGCGCGGCCTTCGGCTGGTGGATGGTCCTGGCCGGCGTCTCCGCCGCCGCGATCATGACCGCGGTGGCCACGGAGGCCGCCGGCGAGCCGGTATCGAGCTATTTCCACCGCTGCTCCGGCTTCGTCGCCGTGGCCGCGATGGGCCAGTTCCTGCTGCTGCTGCGCGTCTCCGCCCAGGACTGGCGGGAGGCGACGCTGGAGCGGCTGCACGGCCTCGCCCGGCTCACCCTGGGCATCTTCGTGGTCCATCCGCTGCTGATTTCGCTCGCCGGCTGGCCGCAGCCCTGGGCGCTCGCCGAATCGGCCGAATGGGTCTCGATGCCGGTGGCCGCCGTGGTGCTCTTCGCCGCCTCCGGCCTCGTCACCTGGCTGGTGCTGGCCGGGCTGGCGGCGCTGCGCCGGCCGGCCGCGCGGGCCGCCAACCCGCGCGGCGGTTGAGCCTGCCTATTCCTTCCAGACCGGGCTTTCCGCCAGCATCGCCCCGCCATCCACGATGATGGTCTGCCCGGTGACGAACTTCGCCTCGTCGCTGGCGAGGTACGCGAAGGCGTGCGCCACGTCCTCCGGGTCGCCCAGCCTGCCATAGGGGATGAAGTGCCCGATCCGGTCCGCGCCGTAGCGCGTCTTCATGCGCGTGAGGCCGGGCGTGTCGATGTAGCCCGGCTCCACCCCGTTCACCGTGATGCCGAACTCCGCCAGCTCCAGCGCCGCGGCCTTGATGAAGCCGTTCACCGCGCCCTTGCTGGCGGAATAGGCGCCGGAGCCCGGCATGGTCACCCGCGGGCCGGTGACGGAGGAGGTGATCAGCAGCCGCCCGCCGCCCTGCTTCTGCATGTGCGGCGTGGCGGCGGCCGAGAGCCAGAAGCAGCCCTTCACGTTCACCGCCAGCATCGCGTCCAGCAGCGTGTCGTCGCGCTCCGTCACGGGGTGGCGCCCCATCACCGCGGCGTTGTGCACCACGATGTCGAGCCGCCCATGCGTCGCCGCCACGCTGTCCACCATGGCGAACACGGCATCCTTGTCCGCCATGTCGATCACCAGCAGCTCCGCCTTGTTACCGGCGGCGCGGATGGCATCCACCGTCTCCTGGCCCGGCCCTTCGGTGCGGGTGGCGACGACCACGTGCGCGCCCTCGGCGGCCAGCACCTGGGCGGTGGCGCTGCCGATGCCCTTGCCGCCGCCGGTGACGATGGCGACCTTGCCGGCAAGGCGCGGGCCGGCGCGATAGGTGATGGGCTTCTCAGGCATCGTGGCTCTCCAGGAAGGTGCGGATGGTGGCCAGGCACGCCGCCGTCTCCTCAACGTGCGGCATGTGGCTGCTGTTCTCGAAGATCACCCAGCGGTTGCGCGGGATGCGCTCGGCGAAGGGCCGCACCACGGTGGGCGTGGCCTCGTCGTGCCGGCCGCTGATCAGCAGCGTATCGGCGCGGATGTGCTTCAGCTGGTCGATGATGTTCCAGGTCTTCAGGCTGCCGATGCAGTGGAACTCCGAGGGGCCGTTCATCGTGTGGTACACGGTTGGGTCCGCGGCGATCCCGGCGAAGCTGGCGGCGACCTCCGGCGGCACCGGCTGCACGCGGCAGACATGGCGGGCATAGAAGGCCTGCGTCGCCGCCTCGTATTCGGGGTCGCTGGTGGTGCCCGCCGCCTCGTGCTTCAGCAGCGCCGCCTGCACGTCCTCCGGCAGCTTGCTCCGCAGCCGGTTGGCCTCGCGCACCCACAGCTCCATCGAGGGCGGCGAGTTGGCGATCACCAGCCCGCGCAGCCCCGCCGGCCGGCGGATGGCATGCTCCGCCCCCAGCATCCCGCCCCAGGACTGGCCGAGCAGGTGGTAGCCGCCGGCGATGCCCAGATGCGCCAGCACCGCGTCCAGCTCATCGAGGAACAGCTGCACGGACCAGAACTCCGCCGGCGCGTCGCGCAGATGCGTCGATTTCCCGCAGCCGAGCTGGTCGTAGTGGATCACCGCCCGCTCCGGCGAGGCGAGGCCCGCGAAGCGCAGCGTGTAGTCGTGCAGGGCGCCGGGCCCGCCATGCAGCACCACCAGCGGCGGCAGGGCAGGGCGCTCGCCGCCGGTGACGCGGAACCAGGTCTGGTGGCCGCGGAACGGCACGAACCCTGTCTCTCTCGGCTCCGGGATCATTGGCGCGCTCCGCAATTCCTGCCCTATGCTAGCCCCCAAACACGGGAGGGCAACAACCATGGCCGATCTCATCATCCGCGGCGGCACCATCGTCGACGGCACCGGCACCGCGCCCTACGAGGGCGACATCGCCATCACCGCCAGGAAGATCACCGAGATCGGCCGCATCACCGGCCGCGGCACGGAAGAAATCGACGCCAAGGGCCGCCTCGTCACCCCCGGCTTCATCGACCTGCACACGCATTACGACGCCCAGGTCACCTGGAGCAGCCAGGTCACGCCCAGCAGCTGGAACGGCGTCACCACCGTGCTGATCGGCAATTGCGGCGTCGGCTTCGCCCCCTGCCTGCCGGAGCGCCGCAAGATGCTGGTGGAGCTGATGGAGGGCGTGGAGGACATCCCCGAAGTGGTGCTCACCGAAGGCCTGCCCTGGACCTGGCAGAGCTTCCCCGAATTCCTCGACACCCTGGCCAGCCGCCCCTACGACCTCGACGTGTGCGCCCAGGTGCCGCACGCGGCGCTGCGCGTGCACGTGATGGGCGAGCGCGGCGCCAACCGCGAGCCGGCCACCGAGGCCGACCGCCAGGAGATGGCCCGCCTCGCCGCCGAGGGCATCCGCGCCGGCGCCATCGGCTTCTCCACCTCCCGCACCCTGGCGCACAAGACGCTCGATGGCCGCCACATCCCCACGCTGAAGGCCGAGGAATCGGAACTCGCCACCATCGCCAATGCGCTCGGCGGCGGCTGGATGCAGGTGATCTCCGATTTCGAGGACCTGGACCAGGAATTCGCCATGCTGCGGCGCCTCGCACTCTCCTCCGGAAGGCGCATGACCATCTCGCTGCTCCAGCGCGAGCAGCGGCCGGATGCCTGGAAGACCATCCTCGGCCACATCCACGCATCCAACGCCGCCGGCGCCAGCATCGTCGGCCAGGTGATGGCCCGCCCGGTCGGCGTGATGCTGGGCTTCGAGATCAGCCAGAACCCCTTCGTCGGCCGGCCCTCCTGGCAGGCGATCGCGCACCTGCCCTTCGCCGAGAAGCTGCCGCACCTGCACGACCCCGCCTTCCGCGCCCGCATCGTGGCCGAGCAGCCCGCCGACCCCACGGTGAAGCACCGCGTCAACACCTGGGAGAAGATCTTCCCGCTCGGCGACCGGCCGGACTACGAGCCCGCCCCGGAATCCAGCATCGCCGCCCAGGCCGCCCGCCAGGGCCGCAGCCCCGACGAGGTCGCCTACGACCTGCTGATGCAGCGCGGCGGGCGCAACATCCTCTACCGCCCGATCATCAACTACGCCGCCGGCGACCTGGAGGCGGTGAAGACCATGATGACCGACCGCCACACCATCATGGGCCTGGGCGACGGCGGCGCGCATGTCTCGATCATCTGCGACGCCTCGGCGCCGACCACCATGATCACCCACTGGACCCGCGACCGCACCCGCGGCGAGCGCCTGCCGATCGAATGGGTCATCAAGCGCCTCAGCGCCGACAACGCCGCCGCCCTCGGCCTCTCCGACCGCGGCACGCTCAAGGTCGGCAGGAAGGCCGACCTCAACGTCATCGACCACGCCCGCCTCCAGGCCCACGCCCCCGAGGTCCGCTACGACCTGCCGGCCGGCGGCCGGCGCCTGGTGCAGACCACCGAGGGCTACGAGGCCACCATCGTCAGCGGCCAGATGGTGCAGCGCGAGGGCCAGGCCACCGGCAAGCTGCCGGGGCAGCTGGTGCGCGGGACACGGTAGGGCAGGGGCCCGCCCCGCCCTACAGCACGAACCAGCCGGCCTCCACCGGCCCGGCCGCCCGCACCAGCAGGGTGAGGTCGGCGGTGGTGTCGGCGTTCACGTTGCCCTGGATCAGCCGGAACGCGCCCTGCTCCTCCCAGCGCAGCTGCCCCGGCGTGCCGTTGAACGCTTCCGTGCCGATGAAGGCGAACACGTCGTCGCCGGGCGTGGCGGCCACCGCGTCGATCCCGGTCAGGTTCAGCCGCTCGCCGGCCAGCGGATCGAAGTCGAGGAACTCCGTGGCCGCCGCCGCCGCCACGCCGAGGGCCGCCGGCTGCAGCAGGAACAGATCCACCCCCGCCCCGCC
Source organism: Rhodospirillales bacterium (assembly GCA_947458025.1). GTDB lineage: Bacteria > Pseudomonadota > Alphaproteobacteria > Acetobacterales > Acetobacteraceae > CAMDGX01. The sequence goes on from CANHCJ010000102.1 coordinate 6,087, forward strand.
CAGCACCGTGTCGCGCCCGCCGCCCAGCAGGAACACATCGGCGGCCTGCGTGCCCGACAGCGCCTGGTCCGCGGCCGTGCTGGCGATGTCGTCGTTCAGGATCACCCCGGTGGCCGACGCCGTGCCGAGCCCCACGCCGGCCTGCGGGTTGGCGAGCACCACGGCGAAGCTTTCGTTCAGCTCGGCCGCCATGTCGGCCGAAACATGCACGGTGACGGCCTGGCTGGCCTGCCCGGCGGCGAAGACCACGCGGCCCCCCGGCAGCTGGCCGCCCGCGAAATCGGCACCGTTGGCCGCCACCGTGCCGCCCGCCGTGCCGCCCTCCACGCGCCAATCCGCCGCCGCCATGCGCGAGAGGTCGCCCGTGCGCGTCACCACGAAGCCGAACACGGTGCTGCCTTGCGGCGCGCCTTCGGCCTTGAAGGCGCCGGCCGGCGCGATCGAGAGCGTGCCGCTGCCCGGCGTGTCGTCGTTCCACACCACCCCGGTGGCGCTGGCCGCCGCCACCTCAACCCCGGGCGGAACGGCGCTGAGGCTGACGGTGAAGCTCTCGTTCAGCTCCATCGCGCCGTCGCCCAGGATCGGGATCGTGACCAGCCGCGCGGTCTCCCCCGGCGCGAAGGAGACGCTTCCGGACGGCAGCACCCCGCCCTCCACGTCCGCGCCGTTGATCGCCACCGTGCCGCCCACGCCGCCGCCGGCCACCGACCAGCCCGCGCTCGCGATGCCGGAGATGTCGCCGGTGCGGGTGACCACGAAGGTGAACGCCGTCACCCCGCCCTGGCCCTCCCCGCGTGCGGCGTTCACGCGCGCGATGCCAAGCGTTCCGGTGGCGGGGAGATCATCGTTGCGCACCACGCCGGTCGCCGCCCCGCCGGCCAGCGCCACCCCGGCCTGCGGCGCGGAGAGCGCCACGGAGAACCACCCGTCCAGCTCCACCTCGGCATCGCCCGCGACGTTCACGGTCACCACCCGGCTCCGCTCCCCCGGGGCCAGGATCACACGCCCGCTGGGATAGATCCCGCCGACGAAATCCTCCGCCGACAGGTGGTAGTCCGGCGGGATCACCGCCCAGTCCGCCGCCGCCCAGCCCGAGGCATCCCCGTCGCGCGAGACCAGGAAGCGGAACGGCGTCGCGCCCCCATCCCCCTCGGGCCGGCTGGCGGCCAGCGGCGCGATCGACAGCGTGCCGCTGCCCGGCGCGTCGTCGTCGAGGATGATGCCGCGCGCGCTGGCAACGCCCAGCGAAACCCCGGCTGGCACGCCGGACAGCACCACGTTGAAGCTCTCGTTGAACTCGCGGGCGAGGTCGCCGGCCACGGTGATCGAGATCTCCCGGCGCGTCTCGCCGGGCGCGAAGCTCACCGTGCCCTGCGGCAGCACGCCCCCGGCGAAATCGGCCGCGCCGGCGGGCATCGTCCCGGGCACGGAGCCGGCGGCCACGCTCCACGTCGCCGAGGCACTGCCGAGAACATTGCCGCCGCGCGTGACCAGGAAGCTGAAGCCCGTGGCCCCGCCCTGGCCCTCGGCGCGGGCCGCGCACATCGCCGCGATCGACAGCACGCCCGTGGTGCCGGCGTCGTCGTCGTTGGCGATCGTCGCGGTGGCAAGCGCCGTGCCGAGTTCCGCCCCCTGGGAGGGGTCGGAGAGCACGATGCCGAACGCCTCATCCAGCTCCGGCAGCCGGTCGCCCATCACGGGCACGGTGATGATGCGCGTGAATTCCCCGGGCGCGAAGGTGATGCGCCCCGACGGCAGCACGCCGCCCTCGAAGTCGCCGGCATCGGCCGGGCGGCCGCCATGGCCCACAACCGCCCAGCCCACGCTGTGGACATGGGCCGGCCAGTTCCCGAAGCGGTAGGGCCCCGTACTGCTGCCGCGCGTCACCGAGAACCGGTACTGCGTCACCCCGTCATGGCCTTCGGCAAGCCGGCGATCGGTCGCGGCGACGGCGAACCGCGCCCCGTATCCGCCGCCGAAGATGATCCCAAGCGCGGCCGGACCGCCCAGGAACGGGTCCTGACCCAGCGAAGCCCCGCCCGTCGGCGCCGACAGGGCAACGATGTAGCCGCCCCCCAGCCGCGCCGAGGTGCCCCCCAGTACGTCGAAGGTCACCGTCTTCTGGGTCTCGCCCGGCGCGAAGGTGACGGTCCCGGAGGGGAAGGCGCCGCCTGCGAAATCCTCCGCCCGCGCCGGCGGCAACTCTTCGCCGAGCGCGCTGGCGACGCTCCAGCTCACGCTCTGCGTCTGTTGGGTGCCGCCGGTGAAGAATGGGGCGCGATGGATCGTGAACCTGTGGGTCGCGATCCCGCCCACGACATCCGCCGGCTCGGCCGGGCGCTGCCGGATCATGAAGCTGGTGTCGTCGTCCTGGATCCGGCCCCAGGTCGCCGGCGTCTCGATGCCGGCCCCCGCGCTCGGGTTGGACAGGACGACCGCAAACTCCTCCGTGAACTCGCCGACCGCATCGGCGCGCACCTGCAACGACAGCACCCGGCTGGTCTCCCCGGGCGCGAAGGTCAGGCGACCGGACCGCACCAGAAAATCCGCATCGCTCACGGCAGGCCAGCCGATGCCACTGGCGCCCATCACCGCCCAGTCGACCGCGACCGCCCCCGCGCTGTTGCCGCGACGCAGGACCGTGACGTCGATGGGCGTGGCGGCGGTGCCGGTGCCCTCCACGCCCCAGGGCGCCCCCGGCGCAAACGCCAGCGTGGCCTGCCCCGGCGTGCCGCCACCCGGCGGGCCCTGCGGATCGTCGTCCTGGATACTCGCGAAGGCGACGGAGGTCCCCAGCGTAGCCCCGCCGGTGGGCGCCGACAGCACCACCACAAAGCTCTCGCCCTCCTCGCGGAACGCGTCGGCGGCAATATCGACCGTCAGCGTCTTGCTGGTTTCGCCCGGGGCGAAGCTGAGCACGCCGCCGGGAAAGGCGCCCCCGGCGAAATCCTCCGCCGTCGCCCCTGGCGGCCATCCGAAATCCGCGCCCAGGGCCCGCCAGGCGACGCTCTGGCCCAGGGTCGCAAGGCCCGTGCGCTCGACGGTGAAGACGTAGGGCGTGACCCCGCCGGTGCCCTCCGGCGGCGTGGAGTCGGCGCCGATCGAGAACTGGGTGTCGTCGTCCACGATCGCGGCCACGCCGATCGGCGTCTCGACAATGGCCCCGCCGGTCGGGTTGGACAGGAGGATGGCATAGCCTTCGGTGTCCTCCACCTCCCCATCGGCGCGCAGCGGCACCGAAAGCACCCGGCTCGCCTCGCCATGGGCGAAGGTGAGGGTTCCCGCCCGCACGGCGAAATCCGCCTCGTCCGCCGCGGTCCCGATGATGCCGTGCACCCCAAGCAGCGACCAGTCGACGCTCACCGCCCCGATCAGGCTCCCGCTGCGCCGAATGGTGAAGGTGGCATGGGTGATGCCGCCGCCGCTGCCTTCCGTGGGAAACGTGGTGCCGGTCCAGAAGCCCAGGCGTGCGACTGTCACGGCGCCACCCGTGCCGCCCGAAGCGGCTCAGCGCCCCCGCCGGGCCGGGGCCTCCCGGAATCGACCATCGTCGCGCGCGCCTCGCCTGGAATGCCGGCCCTTAGCATGCGCGCCATCACGTTACGATATGGTTCCGCACCGCCCGCCGGGGAGCGCCCGCCGCCCCGCCGCCGGCGGCAGGTCCGCGCGCCTCAGCCGGGCACGCCCTTCGTGGTGGAATACTCGAAATGCAGCGCCACGTCGGGGAACACGATGGGGTGGATGGCATGCGCCGCCATCGCCGCCTCGGAAAACCCCTGCAGGATCAGCTTCAGCTTCCCGGCATAGGTCGCCACGTCCCCGATGGCGAACACGCCCGCCACATTCGTCTCGCAGGTCGCCGGCGTCACCACCACGTGGTTGCGTTCCAGCCCCAGCCCCCAGCCGGCGATCGGGCCGAGATCCATGGAAAGCCCGAAGAACGGCAGCAGCACATCCGCCGCCAGCATCTTCGTGTTCCCGTCGAGGTCGGCCACCTCCACCGCCTCCAGCCGCCCGGCGGCACCGTGCAGCCCGTGCAACTGGTAGGGGATCACCATCTCCACCTCGCCGCGCGCCGCCGCCGCATCCAGCTGCGACGTCGTCTCCGGTGCGGCGCGGAACTTCGCCCGCCGGTGCACCACCTGGATGCTCGCCGCCACGCCGCGCAGCGCCAGCGCCCAGTCCACCGCGGAATCGCCGCCGCCGGCGATCACCACGCGCTTGCCGCGCAGATCCTCGCGCCGCTTCACGTAGTACTGCACCCCGCCCGCGGCCTCGTAGGCCTCCAGCCCCGCCAGCGGCGGGCGGTTCGGGCCGAAGGCGCCGGCGCCGGCGGCCACGATCACCGCCTTGCAGCGCACCTCGTCGCTCTGGTCGGTGCCCAGCACGAAGCCGCCGCACGCGCCCGCCAGCTTCTCCACCCGCCGCCCCAGCAGCCGCCCCGGCGCGAAGGGGGCGATCTGCGCCTCCAGCTTCGCCACCAGCTCCGCCGCCTCGATCGCCGGGTGGGCCGGGATGTCGTAGATCGGCTTCTCCGGGTACAGCGCCGTGCACTGCCCGCCCACCTCGCCCAGCGCATCCACCAGCACGCAGCGCAGCTTCAGCATCCCCAGCTCGAAGGCCGCGAACAGCCCCACCGGGCCCGCGCCCACCACCGCCACGTCGGTCTCGATCACCTGGCCCATCGTCCAAAACCCCAAGAATCGTCCATCATTGTGCCCCGCCGCCGCGCTCGGGCAAAATCCCCCGGATGCGCCAGCACCTCCCGACTCTTCAGGCCACCCACGCGCTCGCCGCCCGCCTCGCCGGGCTGGCGCGGCCGGGCGACGCCATCCTGCTCGAAGGCCCACTCGGCGCCGGCAAAAGCGAGTTCGCCCGCGCCTTCCTGCGCGCCATCACCGCCGACCCGGCGCTGGAGGTGCCCAGCCCCACCTTCACCCTGGTCCAGACCTACGAAACCCCGCGCGGCCCGATTCACCATTTCGACCTCTGGCGCCTCGACGGCCCCGCGGCGCTGGAGGAACTCGGCTGGCACGACCTGCGGGCGGACATCGTGCTGGTCGAATGGCCCGACCGACTCGGCCCCCTCACACCGCCCGAGTCCCTCACGATTCGCCTCTCCGATTCCGGCCCCGAGTCGCGCGACGCCACCCTCACCGGCTGGGAGGCCCGCCTGCCATGAGCGCCCCCCGCCTCGCCACCCTGCCGTTCAACGCCCCCTTCCTCGATTGCATCGCCGAGACCTGGCTGCGCGCCCACGGCAGCAACACCGAAGGCCTGATCCTGCTGCCGACTCGCCGCGCCGCCCGCAGCCTGGCCGATTCGTTCCTGCGCGCCGCCGGCGGCCAGCCCCTGCTGCTGCCCCGCATCACCGCCATCGGCGCGCTGGACGAAGCCCCGCTCGCCCTGGCAGGCGCGCTCGACCTGCCGCCCGCCGTGGAGCCCGCCCACCGCCTCGCCGCCCTCACCCGCCTCGTCATGGCCCTGCCGCAGGAGCACCTGGCCGGCCAG
>CANHCJ010000103.1 GCA_947458025.1 Rhodospirillales bacterium
GCGATGCCCAGATGGGGTCGCGGGGCCTGCCACGGTTCGCCCGCATGGGGAGCCGATCGACCACAACCTTGCTTCTTGAGAAGGTGATACAACCCATGAACGCCCTGAATCTGTCTCCCCTGTTCCGCACCGCCATCGGCTTCGACCGGCTGGCCCGCATGCTGGACAGCGCCGCGAATGCGGACGTCTCCTACCCCCCCTACAACATCGAGCGCACCGGCGAGGACAGCTACCGCCTCACCATGGCCGTGGCCGGCTTCGGGCCCGATGACATCGAGATCACCGTGAAGGACGGCGCGCTGCACGTTGCCGGCCGCGTCCAGGCCCCTGCCCAGGGCGAGGTGCTCTACCGCGGCATCGCCGGCCGCCCGTTCGAGCGCCGCTTCGTGCTCGCCGACCACATCGTGGTGGAGGGCGCGGACCTGCAGAACGGCCTGCTGCACGTGGCGCTGAAGCGCGTGGTGCCCGACGCGCTGAAGCCCCGCCGCATCCCGGTGGCCAGCACCGCCCCGCGCGCCATCGACGCCCCGGCCATCCAGGCGGCCTGACCCGGAAGGGGCCGGAGCAATCCGGCCCCTTTTCCGTGCGCGGCGCCGAAGCGTTTCCAACGCCAAGACGCCAAGGGTGCGCCAAGAACGCCAAGGGCCTCTTGGAGCACTTGGCGCATCCTTGGCGTCTTGGCGTTGAACCCCTTCCTTCCCCCTACCCCGGCCGCCTGAAGAACGCGTCCGCCGCCGCGCGGGCCGAGCCCTTGCGGCCGATCTCGGCTTCCACCCGGGCGATCTCGGCCTTCAGCTCCTCGATATACTCCTCCAGCTCCCGCACCCCCCACAGGTCCAGCTTGGGCGGCGCCAGGCGCGCGGGCCTGGGCCTCGGCAGGTTGTCCTCGTCGTCGCGCATCGCACCAACCCCTTCAAACTCCAGATTGCAGCCCCGTCGTCGCGGCGCTTGACCGGCCGGCCCCGGCACGTCCATATCCCCGGCTTCCGCCCGCCGCCGCACCGGTGCCATTGCGCCAGAGGCCGCCGGGCACGCCAAGGTATGTTGCCATGACCCTGCCGCTGATGCCCAAGGCCACCGCCGTGTGGCTGATCGAGAAGACCGCCCTCACCTTCGAGCAGATCGCCGAATTCTGCGGCATGCACCCGCTGGAGGTCCAGGCCATCGCCGATGGCGAGGTGGCCGCGGGGATCGTCGGCTACGACCCGATCGCCAACATGCAGCTCACCGCCGCCGAGATCGCGCGCTGCGAGAAGGACAACGGCGCGCGGCTGAAGCTGCTTCCCAGCGCCTCCCCCCCGGCGAAGAAGCAGCGCGGCGCGCGCTACACCCCCGTGGCCAAGCGCAACGACCGGCCGGACGGCATCGCCTTCCTGCTGCGCAACTTCCCGCAGCTGACGGATGCGCAGATCGGCAAGCTGATGGGCACCACGAAGGAAACCATCGACAAGGTGCGCAGCCGCACCCACTGGAACAGCGCCAACATCAAGCCGCGCGACCCCGTGATCCTGGGCCTGTGCAGCCAGAGCGACCTGCACCACGCCGTGATGGCCGCCAATGAGCGCCTGACGCGCGAGGGCCTGGCCGTGCCGGCGCCGCCGCCGCCGGAATCGGAGGAGGCGGCCTAGCCGCGCGTGCCCCGCAACCCGGGTGCACGCGCGGGCCGCCCTGCCTCAGTTGTGCGCGGCGTGGCGGGTTCGCTCGATCTCCTCCTTCAGTCGCAGCTTCTCGCGTTTCAGGCGCGACAGCGCGTCGGAATCCGGCATCGGTCGCTGGTCCTCCGCGGCGATGCTGCGCTCGAGGCTGGCGTGACGGGTCTTGAGGCTCTCCAGGCGGGATTGCAGGCTCATGTGACCTCCCATGCGGGTTCAGGCGAAGACAAAGCTCCGTCCCGCCGCCCGGGAAGGGGGCCCATGGGGGCTGATGCACGGGCCCCGCTGGGCCGCAAACCCGGATGGCCGGGGCAGCGCGACGTGATCCTGCACGCGCATCTGCAAAGAAAGCGTATCGCAGGGCCGCCGCTTCGCGCTACTGCAATCGGACGGGTCCCCCCTTCGAACCCCCCAGGCCGCCACCCATGCTGAACGACCGCGACTCCCTGCTCCGGCGCCTGCACGAGCTGCGCAGCGAGCACCGCGACCTCGATACCGTCATCGCCCGCCTGGTGGAGGGCGGTCCGGTGGACCAGCTGCATCTCGCCCGCCTCAAGAAGCGCAAGCTGCTGCTGAAGGATGAGATCGCCTGGCTGGAATCCCGCCTCATCCCCGACAACATCGCCTGACAGAGCATTGACCCAACAGCAAAATCCCCTGGTGGGCATCATCATGGGCAGCCAGAGCGACTGGCCGACCATGAAGCACGCGGCCGAGATGCTGGAAAAGCTCGGCGTGGCGTTCGAGGCGCGCATTACCTCCGCCCATCGCACGCCAGACCGGCTCCAGGCCTATGCCAAGGGCGCGCGCGCCAGGGGCCTGCAGGTGATCATCGCCGGCGCCGGCGGGGCCGCCCACCTGCCCGGCATGGCCGCGGCCTGGACCAGCCTGCCGGTGCTGGGCGTGCCGGTGGAAAGCCACGCCCTGCGCGGCCAGGATTCGCTGCTGTCGATCGTGCAGATGCCCGCCGGCATCCCGGTGGGCACGCTCGCCATCGGCCGCGCCGGGGCCGTGAACGCCGCCCTGCTGGCCGCCAGCATCCTCTCCCTGCACAACCCCGCCCTGGCCGCCCGGCTGGAGGCGCACCGCGCCGCGCAATCCGCCGCGGTGGCGGAGGAACCCGTCGACCTCCCGGCATGACGGCGCTCCCACCCAACAGCACCATCGGCATCGTCGGCGGCGGCCAGCTCGGCCGCATGTCCGCCCTGGCCGCCGCCCGCCTCGGCTATCGCTGCCACATCCTGTCCGACAGCCCCGGCAGCCCCGCCGCCATGGTCGCCGCCGGCGAGACGGTGGGCCCCTACGACAACCCCGACGTGCTGCGGGAGTTCGCCAGCCGCGTGGATGTCGTCACCTTCGAATTCGAGAACGTCAGCGCCGAAGGGCTTGATCTTCTTTCCTCGCTGAAGCCCGTGCGGCCCTCGCCGCAGGTGCTGCGCATCAGCCAGGACCGCGCGCTGGAGAAGCGCTTCCTCAACGGCGCCGGCATCGCCACCGCCCCCTGGCGCCTGGTGGAGAGCCTGGACGATTTGCGCGCGGCCGCCGAGGCGCTGGGCCTGCCCGCCATCCTGAAGACCACGAGGCTCGGCTACGACGGCAAGGGACAGCGCCGCCTCAACCCCGGCGACGACCTCGCCGCAGCCTTCGCCGCGCTCGCGCCCAAGCCCCTGGTGCTGGAAGGCTTCGTCGACTTCGCCTGCGAGGTCTCCGTGGTGGTCGCCCGCGGCCTCGACGGCACCACCAGCGCCTTCGACGTGGTGGAAAACCGCCACCGCCACCACATCCTGGATCTCACCCTGGCCCCGGCCCGCATCCCCGAGGAAACCGCAGCCAGGGCCCGCGAAATGGCCCACACCATCGCGCAAGCCATTGACCTCGTGGGATTGCTGGCCGTCGAGATGTTCATCGACGCGCGCGGCCAGGTGCTGGTGAACGAGCTGGCCCCGCGCCCGCACAATTCCGGCCACTGGACCATCGACGCCTGCCCGGCCAGCCAGTTCGAGCTGCACATCCGCGCCGTCGCCGGCCTGCCCCTGCCGCCCGCCACGCGCCACAGCGACGCGGTGATGAAGAACCTGGTCGGCCCCGAGGAAACCGCCCTCTGGCCCGAAATCCTGGCCACCCCGGGCCTGATCCCCCACCTCTACGGCAAGGCCGAGGCCCGGCCCGGCCGCAAGATGGGCCACGTGACCCGCCTGTTCCCGCGCGGGGCGCTCCCCGGCGAGTTCGGCATCCGCGACGCCCTGGGCAGGCTGGCCCCCGCCGAGGACTGACCGCCGGCTAGAGGATGAACCAACTCGCAGTCGGGATTTCGCTCCTGGCCACGTAGAAGTCGGGAATGCCGTTCCCCCCGAAGCGCCACCCGTAAACTGGATTGTAGCCGAGCAGGCTCGTTGCCAGGGCATTGGGACCTGGGAGGTTGGGATTGGGTCCTACGCCCGTCCAAGGGACACCGAAGAACAGCGCGAAGCTCTGGTTTCCCGGAACGCCAGGATCCGCATCGACCGCCGAAAGGTCGATTTTCTCCCCGGCGGCGGGATTGAAATCTACAAAGCGCACGAGGTCGAGGGTGTCGTTCACCGTCGCTGACGGGAGAAATCGAAACCGATCCACCCCCGGGCCGCCACTCACCACGTCGTTGCCGCCAGCCTGCAACAGGAACAGATCGGACCCTGAGGTTCCGGTGAGGGAGTCGTCGCCCGCCGTGCTCGCGAAGTCGTCAGTGATGATGACCCCTTGAGCCTTCCCGAACAAGGGGTTGGGATGGATGGTCGCCCCCCCCGTGGGATTCACAAGCGCCACCTGGAAACTCTCATTGCGCTCGGGGGTTTCGTCTGCCCGCACATTCAACGTAATTGTGCGCGATGCCTCGCCCGCGGCGAATGTGATCTTTCCCGCCGGGAAGACACCACTGGCGAAGTCGGCGGCGGATGCCGAATCGGCGTTGGTGGAACTGCCCAACCCGGTAGTCACGTAGTCCACGGTCTGGGGAAATCCCAGTGCTCCGTCTCGAACAATCCTGAACCTGAACGGCGTCGTCGCCCCGGCCGGCCCGTTGCCCTCCGGCTTGTAGGCGTCAGTCGACAGAATGAGCACTTCCGAGTCGTCGTTCTGGATCACCGCGCCCAGGCTCGCAACCGATATCGTGGCCCCGGCCGCCTTGCTCAGCGTCAGTTCAAACCCCTCATTCTGCTCGCGCTTCGAGTCCCCGGCTACGTCGATGCGGATGGTCTTGCTGGTCTCGCCGGCCAGGAAGGTGACCATGCCGGAGGGCATTTTCCCCCCCGAGAAGTCCGCTGCGTCCGCCTTGGCCGCCCCGGTACCGGCCACGGTGTAGAATACCGTGCTGGTCCCGCTGGTGATGCCGTTGCGTTGCACCTGGAAACTGAAGCTGCGGGAGCCGGCATGCCCCTCCGCCTGCGTCATCGCGCCGCCCGCCACCACGCGCAGGTTGGTATCGTCGGTCACGATGATGCCCTGCGCCCGGTTCGCGCCCTGGATCGTGCTGATGGTGGCGCCGTTCGTGGGGTTGGAGAGGGTCACCGAGAAGCGCTCGTTGAGCTCCACCTTCGTGTCGGCGGCCACGGGCACGCTGATCACGCGGCTGGTCTCATTGGCCGCGAAGGTCAGCACGCCCGACGGAAAAAGGCCGCCGGCAAAATCGGCCGCGTCCGCAGGCTCGGTTCCGGTTTGCGTCACCCCTGCGACCGCCCATTTTACCGTCTGCGCCACGCCGGCCCCTCCGGTGCGGGTGACGGTGAAGGTGAACGGCGTGGTGGCGCCGGTCCCGCCGGTGCCTTCCGGCTTGTTGGCGCTGGTGGCTGCGATCGATAGCACGGAATCGTCGTTCAGGATTGTCGCCGTCGCAGTCTCGGTGGCGACACTCCCTCCCTTGGCATCGGACAGGACGAGCGTGAAGGTCTCGTTGGGCTCGACCTTGGCATCCCCCGCCACAGCCACCGTCACGGGCTTGCTCGCTTCGTCCTTCAGGAAGCTCACCGTGCCGGACGGCAACTTGCTGCCAACGAAGTCCGCCGCGTCCGCGGGACTCATGCCGCTGCCCTTGACGGTGAAGGCCACGGAGCCCGTGCCGCCGATGATGCCGGCGCGCTGCACGGTGAATGTGAAGGTGCGAGTGCCGCCGGTGGTTTCCGACTTCTCCCCGCCGCCGGTAACGGAATAGCTGGTGTCGTCGTCGACGATCACGGACTGGGCGGAGCCGATCCCGATCGTGCCGCCGGCCGGCGGCGCCTTGAGTGCCACGGCGAATGTCTCGTTCGGCTCAATCGCCGTGTCGCGCTGAACGGCCACGCTGACGGTCCGCTCCGTCTCGCCCGCCGCGAAGGCCACCGTGCCCTGGGGCAGAACTCCAAGGGCGAAATCCTTCGCATCGGCGGGCGCCTTGCCAATGCCGCCCACGCTCCAGCCGATGCTCTGTGCCTGCGCGGTGGCGCCGGTGCGCGTGATCCTGAAGGTGAAGCTCGTGGTGCCGGTGCCGGTACCTTCGGCCAGGGTGGGGTTCAAGGTGGCAATCGAGAAGGTGCTGGCAACCGTCCCTCCGCCGCCCTTCACGGCCACCGTCACATCGCTGAACTTCAGGAATTCGATGTTGCTCAGCGTGTCCTTGCCGTCCGCGCCGGACACCACCAGCGTGCCGCCCGGCCCGGCCGTGACGGTGTAGCTGGCCGAGGCGCCGGCGAACACGGCGGTGTCGCTGCCGCCGGCACCGTCCAGGATGTCGTCGCCCAGCAAGCCGGTCAGCACGTTGGCGGCGCCGTCGCCCTTGATCGTGTCGGCGTAGTCGGTGCCGATCACGTTCTCGATGTTGCGCAGCGTATCCAACGTGCCGAAGCCGTCCGAGCCCGTGTGAGCCGCGAGGTCGACCGCCACCCCGGCCTTGCCGCCGGCGCCCGCATCGCGCGAATAATCCGCCGTGTCCGTGCCGCCGCGGCCGTCGATCAGGTCGGCGCCGCGCAGGCCACGGAAGAAATTGTCGCCGCCATCGCCGTACAGCACGTCGGTGTGGATGGTCTTGCCGTCGAGCGAGATCGACCTCGGCTCCAGCGAGTTGGTGCCGCGGATGCCCTCGATGCCCGACAGCGTGTCGACCGAGCCCGTGCCAAACGCGTCCGTGCCGGTGCCCGCCTGCAGGTCCACCATCACCGAGTTGGTGCCGCCATAGGAGGTGTCGGCGTCGTAGCGCACCTCGTCGATGCCGGCGCCGCCGGTGATCACATCGGCCCCGCCCAGGCCCTGGAACTGATTGTCCTGGCCGTCGCCCAGCAGCGTGTCCGCGTTGCGCGTGCCGCGCACGCTCTCGATGCTGGTGAAGGTATCGATGCCGCCGAACGGGTCGGACACCTTGCCGAGGCCGAGGTCGAGCACAAGCCCAACCGACCCAGTGTAGTCGGCGTAGGAAAGCAGGTCGTTGCCGGGGCTGCCGGCGATCGTGTCGTTGCCCGCGCCCGGCTCGAAATACACCGCCTGGCTGCGCGCCTTCAGCGTGTCGTCGCCCCCCAGGCCGATCAGCGTGTATCGGTTGTTCAACTCCAGCACGGCGTCGCCGGCGGTCAGCACGTCGGCGCTGTTGGTGCCCGCCACGCGCTCGATGGAGATCAGCGTATCGGTGTCGCCGAACCCGTCCGTGGCCGTGCCCGTACCGAGATCCACCACCACGCCCTTGGTGCCGCCCCGGGCCGCGTCGCGGTCGTAGCGCACGGTATCGAAGCCGCCGCCGCCATCCAGCGTGTCGTTGCCGGCCAGGCCGCGCAGGAAGTTTCCACTGGAATTGCCGATCAGCGTGTCGGCATTGGGGGTGCCGCGCAGCCCCTCGATCCCGCCGGTGATCGTGTCCGTGCCGCCATAGGGATCGTTCACCACCCCCGTGGCGAGGTTCATCGTGGCGCCCTTGGTGCCGGTGTATTCCTGGTAGCTGACCTGGTCGTTGAAGCTCGCGCCGCCGGTGATGGTGTCGTTGCCCGCGCCGGGCTCGATGTACATGTCGAAGCTGCCGGCCTTGATCGTGTCGTCGCCGCCCAGGCCGTAGGCTTCGTAGCTCAGGCCACTCAGCGGCGTGTCGCCGCCGATCAGCGTGTCGGCCTGGTCGGTGCCGCTCGCCCCCTCGATGCCGGTGAAGCTGTCCTGGTCGCCGAAACCATCCGTGGCGGAGCCGATGGCGAGGTTCACCGTCACGCCCTTGGTGCCGCCGTAGCGGGTGTCGCGCAGGTAGTTCACGGTGTCGAACCCGTCGCCGCCCGCGATGGTGTCGGCACCGGCCAGCGGCTCGAAGCGGTTGGCGCTGGCGTTGCCGATCAGCGTGTCGGCGAAGCGGGTGCTGCGGACATTCTCGATCGACGAGATCGTGTCGACATTGCCCCACGGGTCAACCAGGGTCGTGAGGTTCAGGTTGACGGTGATGCCCTTGGTGATCGCGGCGTCGGCATTGGCCGCCGAATAGGACAGCATGTCGTTGCCGTTGCCGCCGTTGACGGTGTCGGCGCCATCGCCCGGGTCGATGTAGTCGTTGCCGTCCCCGGCGTTGATGGTGTCGTTGCCCCCGGCGCCATTGAAGGTGTCGGCATTGGTCGAGCCCACCATCAGGTCGTCACCGGCCGTCAGCGCCAGCTCCGGAAAGGAGGACGGGCCGAACCAGCGGTTGTGCAGGTCCAGGATCGGCACGCCGACCGCGGTGTACGATGCGAACAGCGTGGTCAGCGGGCTGTCGCGATGCTCCACGGAGTCGATGATGCCGGCCAGGGGCGTGCTGCCGGAGAACACGAACCCGCTGCCGCGGATCACCACCCGGCTCCCATCCGGGTTGGAATACATCAGCTCGGTCGGCGCCACCACGGCCAGGGCCGCCCCGACGGCGAACATCGTGCCCTGGCCATACTGGGAATTCATGGCCAGGCCGAAGGTCGTGACGGTGTAGGTTGACATGCCGGCGTGCCCCTGTTTCGAACGTGCAATAGTTCTTATTTTAATCCATCGTTAATGTGCCGCATGCGATCGGTTTAGGCCACGTTATATTTCGGCTGCCCTCCGGCACCCCCGAACCCCCGCACTGGACAGCCGCCACCCGCGCGCGCAGCCTTGCCCTCACAGGCAACGGGGGCACCCATGGCACACACCGCCCAGGCCATCATCGTCACCGGCGCCGCCAGCGGCATCGGCCGCGCCATCGCGCTGGCGCTGCACGCCGAGGGCCACCAGGTGCTCGCCGCCGACCGCGACGCCAAGGCGCTCGCCACCCTGCCCTCCGCCCTGCGCACCGTGGTGGCCGATTTCGCCCAGCCCGACAGCTTCGCCCATGTCGCCGCCAGCGCGCTGGTCGCCTTCGGGCGGATCGACGTGCTGGTGAACAACGCGGGGATCGGCCAATTCGCCGTGCGCCCGAACCAGAAGGACAACCCGATCCGCTTCTGGGAAACCACGCCGGAGCAGTGGTGGCGCTTCATGACCATCAACGGCGCCGGCCCGATCAACATGGCCCGCGCCGTGCTGCCGCACATGCTGGCGGCGAAGCGGGGCCGGATCATCAGCGTCACCACCAGCCTCGGCACCATGGTGCGGGCCGGCCACCTGCTCTACGGCAGCGCCAAGGCGGCGGCCGAATCCGCCATGGCGGTGCTGGCCGCCGACCTCGAAGGCACCGGCGTCACCTCCAACGTGCTGGTCCCCGGCGGCACCACCGCCACGGCCCTGGTCGGCGAGGCGGCCGGCGACCCCGCCCGCATGCTCCAGCCGGAAATCATGGTGCCGCCGCTGCTCTGGCTGCTCTCGGAGGAAGCCCGCACCGTGAACGCCCGCCGCTTCGTGGCGGCGGACTGGGATGCCTCCCTGCCCCCGGCCGAGGCGGCGGAAAAGGCCGGCGCGCCGATCGCCTGGGGCGGCATCGCGCGGATGCCCATCGAGCCGCGGTAGCGCGGCACCATCCCAAGCGAAGCGGTCACAGAGGACACGGAGGGCCACAGAGAGCACAGAGAAGGGGCGCCGACGGCCTTGCCCGCTGGTGCCGCACCCCGGCATCTCTGTGCCCCTCTGTGGTCCTCCGTGTCCTCGGTGACCCCTTCGCTTGCTTGGCCCGAAGCCCCTCGGCCGGCCCCGCAAAACCGTGTCGCCAGATTTTACACTATCGAGGCAGGCCGGACGCGCTGCCATACATGTGTATGTGATCGTTGACTGTTTTTTGTGGCACGTTCTTTGCCCCTGAACCTTCGAAAGAGCGGCACAGCACCCTTCCGCAGGAGATCAACGCATGCGCACGAGTTCCCTGGCCCTGATGGCCGTCCTTTTTGCATCCCCGGTTTCCGCCGCTATCCTTTACAGCAACGCGCCGGATCTCGGGCCCTCACAGGTCGGCAATTGCGTCTACAACACCACCTGCGGAAGCATCTATGCCGCCCAAAAGTTCAACCTTTCCACCTCGTCCAATCTGACCGGTATCGGGATCAATACAATCATCCCGAACGGCGGTCCTGCCACTGGCGCGAACTGGCTCATCACGGATGCCGGCGGCATGGGTGGCTTGCCGGGAGCCATCCTGGGTTCTGGTGCCGGCAGCAATTTCACAGTCTCTGCCGGGCCGGTGGGGGCCCTATTCTCGACAACCGATTATGTGTTCGATATCAGCAGCTTGTTGCTGCCAGCAGGCGACTACTACGTCGCGGTACGGGCTGTGACGACAAATATCGCTGACTATCTGTCGAAGGGCGTCGCGACTTCCGGTGCTGCCAGCTCCAACGATGGCGGCCTGACCTGGACCGCCGGGCCTTTGTTTTTTGGTACCTTCGGTAGCTTCGCACTGTCGGTGTTTGGCGAAACGGCGACCGACGTGCCGGAGCCCGCCTCGATGGCGTTGCTCGCAGCCGGCCTGCTTGGTCTCGGCATCGCCCGCAAGCGCGCCTGATCACGGATCGGTTGTCGGAAAACTTTACAGCGGCGGGCCGTCGGGCATCGCCGCTGTAAAGGTCAGGTCGGCGTGGCTCGCTGACCTGGCAAGGCCCGCTTGCCGGCCATCCCGCCATTGCTGGGCGGCGGCCTTCACCGCGCCACCACAGCGCAGATGCCCGGGTGCCGTGGCCGCGCGGGGCAGAGCCTCGGCCGCCCCCTGGTGGGCCCCTACTCCTCCTTCACCCGATCCCGCAGCCGCTGCCGCCCGAAATCCCTGATCTCCACGTCATCCGGCGCCATCGCCCGGATCCCGTCCTGGAACGCCGCGCGCTTCTCGTGGATGGAGACCAGGATCGGCCCCATCGCCACGCCCAGATCCACCAGCACCGCCTCCGAAAGTTGCAGGCTCGCCTCGATCGTCTCCGGCACCGCGCTGGTGGCGCCGAGGCCATACACATGCGCCGCGTGCCGGTCGTCGCGCGCGCGCACGATGATGTGCAGGTCGGCCCGGGCCGCGCGCGCCTGGCTCACCAGCGCGTCCACCGCCCCGGGGTCGGTCATGGTCACCACCAGGGCGCGCGCGGTATCGAGGTGCAGGCGCGCCAGCAGGTCCTGGTGGGCGAGGTCCCCCCAGAACACCTGGCGCAGCCCCTCGGCGCGCAGCCGGGCCACCTCGTCGGGGTCGGAATCCACCGCGATCCAGGCGATGCGGTGCGCATCGAGCAGCTCCGCCACCGTGCGCCCCACCCGGCCGAACCCGCCGATGATCACGCGCGGCGAGCCGTCCGGGGGCTCGCCTTCGGGCACCTGCAGCTCCAGCGGCACGCGGGCCATGCGCCGCGCCACGCGCTCGCCCAAGCCCCCCAGCGCCGGGATCACCGCGAGCCCCACCGCCACCACGATCAGCGCCAGCGCGCCGGCGGTGGGGTCGATCAGCCCGCCGGTGATGCCCAGCCCGATCACCACGAAGCCGAACTCCCCGCCCGGCC
>CANHCJ010000104.1 GCA_947458025.1 Rhodospirillales bacterium
ACCAGGGCGGCGGTGGCGCCGAGGCCGACGACCTCCGTGCCTGGCGGCAGCATCGCGGCGGCGCGCAGCCTGGCGGTGCGGGCCATGTCGGCGGCGGTCTCGGCGCTGCAGTATTGCGCCGGCGCGGCGCCGAGGAAGGTGGCCAGGGCCTGCTCGTCGTACGGCACCTGCGCCTCCACCAGCAGGCGGGAGCCGCCGGGGATGCGCAACAGTTCGGCGATGGCGCCACTGCCGCCGCCGGTGATGGCGAGCGCGGCCTTGCGGCCGCTGGTGTGCAGGGCGCCGATCAGGGCGCGCCATGAGTCTTCGCTGAAGGTCATGGCGCGCTCTATAGGCGTTACTCGGCGGCTTGCGCCACGCCGCCGCGCGCGCGGATCGCGAAGCCCTCGTAGCCCTTGGCGGCGACCTCGTCGCACTTGTCGGCATAGACGTCCACGCCGCCGATATAGGGCATGAACACGCGCGGCTTGCCGGGGATGTTGGCGCCCATGTACCAGCTGTTGGCCTGGGGATAGAGCGTCTTGTGCGCCACCTTGTTCACATGGACGACCCAGTCCGCCTCGGCCTGCGACGTCGCCTCGATAGTGGGCATGCCGCGGCCCTTGAGGTGGGAGAGGCAGTCGGTGATCCACTCCACGTGCTGCTCGATCGAGACCATCATGTTCGACAGCACCGAGGGGCTGCCGGGCCCGGTGATCATGAACAGGTTGGGGAAGCCCGCGGTCATCAGGCCGAGATAGGTGAGGGGACCGGCCTCCCACTTGTCCTTCAGCGTCTGGCCGCCGGTGCCGCGGATGTCGATGCGGGTCATCGTGCCGGTCATGGCATCGAAGCCGGTGGCAAACACGATGTCGTCGAACTCCGCCGTGTTGCCCTCGCCCCAGGCCAGGCCGGTTTCGGTGAGGTGGGTGATCGGCGCGTTGCGGACGCTCACCAGCGTGACGTTGGGGCGGTTGTAGGTTTCGAAGTAGTGGCTGTCGACGCAGATGCGCTTGGTGCCGATCGGGTGGTTGTCGGGGCAGAGCAGCTCCGCCACCTTGGGGTCCTTCACCATCTCGCGGATCTTGGCGCGCACGAAATCGGCCGCGCTGTCGTTGGCTTCCTTCACCGTGATCAGGTCGGCGAAGCTGCCCATGAAGCTGGTGCCGCCGGTTTCCCAGCGCGCCTCGTAGACCTTCTGGCGCTCCTCCGGGGAGGTTTCCATGGCGAGCTGCGGCGACTGGCGGTTGAGGATGCCGGTGCGGGTGCGGCGCGCTTCCTTGCGCTTCTGGGCGTAGCCGTTCTTCCAGCTGGCCTCGTACTCGTCGTCCATCGGCTTGTTGCGCGTGGGGATGGAGAAGTTCGGCGTACGCTGGAACACGGTGAGGTGGGCGGCCTGCTCGGCGATCACCGGGATGGACTGGATGGCGCTGGAGCCGGTGCCGACCACGGCGACGCGGCGGCCGGTGAAGTCGATCGGCTCATGCGGCCACCAGCCGGTGTGGAAGGTGCGGCCCTTGAAGTCCTTCAGCCCGGGGAAATCCGGGATGCGCGCGGTGGACAGGCAGCCGGTGGCCATCACCACGTAGCGGGCGCTGATCGCCTCGCCGTGCTCGGTGCGGGCGGTCCAGCTTCCGGTGGCCTCGTTCCACTCGCTGCCGGTGATGCGGGTGTTGAAGGTGATGCTGCGGCGCAGGTCGTAGCGGTCGGTGATGTGGTTGGCATACTTCAGCAGCTCCGGCTGGGCGGCGAAGCGCTCGCTCCACTTCCATTCCTGCTGCAACTCCTCGTCCCAGCCGAAGGAGTACTGCATCGTCTCCACGTCGCAGCGCGCGCCGGGGTAGCGGTTCCAGTACCAGGTGCCGCCGACGCCGCTGGCGGCCTCGTAGATGTGCGCGGAGAGGCCGGCGCCGCGCATGCGGTGCAGCAGGTAGAGCCCGGCATAGCCGGCGCCCACGATCAGCACATCCAGTTCGCGCGGCTTCGTATCGGCCATGGTCGTTCGTCTCCGCTTCAGTCTCGTTGGTTTGTTGACATTGCGCGCGATGGGGGGGTTCCGTGTCAAGTGACGAAGGAGACAGGGTGATGGCGCCATACGGGCAGACGGCGGCGGGCGAGGCGGTGGAGGTGCACCGCATCGGTCGCGGCGGGGTGGAGGCGGCGGTCATCACCTGGGGCGCGCGCCTGGCCTCGCTGACCGTGCCGGCGCCGGGCGGGCGGCGGGAGGTGCTGCTCACCCGCGGCGACATGGCGGGGTGGGAGGCCGATCGCGCCTATCTGGGCGCCACGGTGGGCCGCTTCGCCGGGCGCATCGAGGGGGCGCGCTTCACGCTGGACGGGGTGGAACATCGCCTGCCCGAGAACGACGGCACCGCCTGCCTGCATGGCGGCGCGCCCGGTTTCGAGCGAGCGATCTGGCGCGCGGAGCCCGAGGGCGATGCCGTGGTGATGCGCCATACCAGCCCCGACGGCGACCAGGGCTTCCCCGGGCGGCTCGAGGTTTCGGTGCGCTTCTCCATCCGCGACGGCGTGGCGCTGGTGCTGGAGTACGAGGCCCGCACCACCGCGCCCACCGTGCTGAACCTCACCAACCACGCCTACTTCAACCTGGCCGGCGGCGGCGACATCCTGGGCCACATGCTGACCCTGGCCGCGGACGAGTTCGTGCCGGTCGGGCCCGGGCTGATCCAGAACGGGCCGCCGCGCGCGGTGGCCGGCACGCCGTTCGATTTCCGCAGCCCGCGGCGGATCGGCGCACGCATGGCCGAGGCGGACGCGCAGCTGCGCATCGCCGGCGGCTACGACCATACCTACCTGCTCTCCCCCGCGCCCACGGCGGCGCCGCGCTGGGTGGCGCGAGCGGAGGCGGACGGGCTGGCGATGGACGTGCATACCGACCAGCCGGCGATCCAGCTCTATACCGGCAACTTCCTGGACAGCCCGAAGCACGCGGCGCTGTGCCTGGAGACGCAGCACGTGCCGAACGCGCCGAACCGGGGGGAGTTCGCATCGACCGTGCTGCGGCCTGGGGGGGTGTTCAGGTCGACGACGATCTATAGGTTTTCAGGGTAAGGATTCTTCTTTTTGTGAACAAAAAGAAGCAAAAAAACTTTATCCGTTTGATGCGGAGGGGCCGCATCAAGCGGGGAAAAGTTTTTTGGTTCTTTTTTTCAAAAAAGAACGCGCTTACTTCCTGTCGTCGTCGAACAGAATGCGCTGCGCCGCCCCGTCCATGTCCTCGTACTGCCCGCTGCGTGCCGCCCAGAGGAACAGCGCGAGCCCGCCGCAGCCGAGGAAGACGCTGAGCGCGATCAGCCACAGCAACGGGGTCATGGGGCTCTCCTGAGGCGGAAGCTGTTGCCGATCACCAGCAGCGAGGAGGTGGACATCGCGAGTGCCGCGAGCCAGGGCGTGACGAAGCCGGCCACCGCCACCGGCACCATCAGCAGGTTGTAGGCCAGCGACAGGGCGATGTTCTCCTGGCACAGGCGCCGCATGCGCCGGGCGGTGCGGATCGTATCCGCCACAGGGGCGAGGGAGGCGCCCTGGAACACCACGTCGGCGGCGTTCTGGCTGATCTCCGCGGCGGTGGCGGGCGAGATGGAGACGTGGGCGGCGGCCAGGCACGGGCCGTCGTTCAGCCCGTCGCCCACCATCAGCACGCGGCGGCCCTGGGCGCGCAGTGCCTCGATGGCGGCGACCTTGTCCACCGGGGAGCAGCCGGCGCGCCAGGTTTCGATGCCGGCGCGGGCGGCGGCCTCGGCCACGGCGGCCTCGCGGTCGCCGGAGAGCAGCTGCACCTCCAACCCCAGGGCGCGCAGGGCGGCGATGGTCTCCCGGGAGTCGGGCCGCAGTGCCTCGGCGAAATCGAAGCGCTCCACGGGGAAGCCGGGGCGGGCGAGGTAGAGCGCCGGCGTGGTGGCGGTGGCTTCCACTCCCACGAAGGCCGCGCTGCCCAGGCGCACCTCGCCGCAGTGCAGCCCCGCACCCACCACCTCGGCTACGCCTTCGGCGGGCACCACGGGCCCGGCGGCGGCGGCGAGCGCGCGCGACAGCGGGTGGCGGCTGGTGGCGGCCAGCGTGGCGGCCAGGCGCAGCGCCTCGGGATCATGGCGGGAGACCAGCGTCAGCGCCGGGTCGGTCAGCGTGCCGGTCTTGTCGAACACCACGGTGTCGGCCTCCGCCAGCCGTTCCAGGGCGGTGGGGGATTTCACCAGCACGCCGCGGCGGAACAGCTGGCCGGTGCCGATCACCTGCACGGCGGGCACGGCGAGCGCCAGCGCGCAGGGGCAGGTGATGATCAGCACGGCGGCGGCGATCAGCAGCGAGTCGGCCACACCAAGCCCGCCCAGGCCCCACCAGCCGAGGAAGGTGAGCAGCGCGGCCAGGTGCACCACGGGGGCGTAGCGGCGGGCCACGCGGTCGGCGAACATCACGAAGCGGCCGCGCTTGGCCTCGGCCGCGTCCATCAGCCGCACGCATTCGGCCAGCAGCGTGCCGCCGCCGGTGGCCGTGGCGCGCACGGTGAT
Organism: Rhodospirillales bacterium; assembly: GCA_947458025.1. GTDB lineage: Bacteria > Pseudomonadota > Alphaproteobacteria > Acetobacterales > Acetobacteraceae > CAMDGX01. Next base: position 4,509 of record CANHCJ010000104.1, read on the forward strand.
CGGCGCGCCGAGGTTGAGCGTGCCGGCGAAGACGCGCGTGCCGGCGGCGGCGGAGACCGGCAGGCTCTCGCCGGTGACGAGCGCGGTATCCAGCATGGTCTCGCCCTGCACCACCTCGCCATCCACGCCGATGCGCTCGCCGGGGGCCACCAGGATGCGCGCGCCGGGGGGCACGGAGGCGGCATCGCGCCGGGCCACGGTGCCGTCGGCCTCCAGCACCGCCACGTCGGTCTGCTGCAGGGCGATCAGCTGCTCGGCGGCGGCGCGGGCATGGGCGCGGGCGTAGTGGTCCAGCACCCGGCCGATCAGCAGGAAGAACAGCAGCGAGACGGCGCCATCGAAATAGGCGTGCTCGGCGTGGTTGATGGTCTGCACCAGGCTCATGCCGGTGACGAGCGTGACGCCGACGCTGATCGGCACGTCCATGTTGGTGCGGCCCTGGCGTAGCGCGCCCCAGGCGGAGCGCCAGAACGGCCGCACCGCATACACGATCGCCGGCATGGCGATGGCGGCGCTGACCCAGTGCATCAGCGCGCGCGTGGCCGGCCCCATGTCGGAGAACAGGCCCACCCAGATCGCGATCGCCGGCAGCATCACGTTGGCCGCGGCGAAGCCGGCCACGGCCAGCGCGCGCAGCAGCTCGCGCCCGGTGCGGTCCTGCGCGGCGGCCAGGCACGCGGGGTCGAACGGCACCAGGCGGTAGCCGAGCTGCTCGATGCGGCCGACCAGCGCGGCGGCATCCTCGACCGTTCCGTGCCAGGAAAGCTTCAGCCGCCGCGTGGTCATGTTCACCCGCGCGGCCGAAACGCGCGGGTCGCGCGCCAGCACCGATTCGATCAGCCATACGCAGGCGCCGCATTGCAGCCCATCGACCGCGAGCGTGAGTTCGTGGGTGCCATCCGCGGCGATGCGCACGTGGCGGGCGAGATCGGTGCGCGGCTCCGCGTTCGGTTGCAGCCGGCGGGCCAGCGTGTCGCGCACCACGTCGCGGTAGTAGCTGCCCAGGCCCAGCTGCTGGATCGTCTCGAAGGCCGCGCTGCAGCCGGTGCAGCAGAAGCGCTGGCCCGCCGCTGTTGCGCCGCCGCAATGGGCGCAGGTGCCGGAGGCCGCGCGCGCTGCCCCGGCGGGCGCTTCAGCCAGGGCCGCCCCGCTCACGGCACGAACACGCGGCGGGTGTGGCGGAAGGTGCGGCCGTCATGCGTGGCCACGAAGGTAATGTCCCACTGGCCCTGGCCGGGCAGCACCACGTCGCTGCGGAAGCCGCCCTCGCCGTCGCCGGCCATGGCCAGCACCAGCGGCGCCGCCTGGCCCACCGGGCGCATCGCGGTGGCGCGCAGCACGGCCCCCGGCAGCGGCGCACCGCCCTGCCCCGCCAGCCTTGCTTCCACTCGCGCGCTGCGCAGCGCCACTTCCAGCGACCAGCCCAGCCCCACCTGGCGCTTGGCCTCGGCCTGGATCGCGCCATAGGCGTTGGAGGTGGCGAAGCTGCCCTGCACCGCCAGGCCCGGCGCGGTGCGATGCGCCAGCACCGCCATGGTGATGTTCACCGCCACCACCACGCCGAGCGCGCCCACCAGGAAGAAGGGGAAGAAGCGCCAGATGCTGCGCGGCATGTTCTGCGCGGCTGCCAGTTGCTGTGCCATGGCCAGATCCCCCTACTTCGCCGGGCCCATGAACACCGAGGACACCTCGGTGCTCTCGCCGGTCGCGGTGTTGCGCAGCATGAAGCCCACTTTCTGCGAGCCGTCGGCCAGCCGCGTGGGCGTGCCGTAGACCAGCACCCGGAACGTGCCGATCGCGTCGCGCGGCACGTCCAGCTTCAGCGCCGGCTGGCGGTTCTCCGCCTCGTCCGACAGCGCCATGGCCCCGCCCGGCAGCCCGCCCAGCACCAGCGAGAAGCTGGCCGGCATGTCGGTCTTGTTGCTCACCTTCAGCGTGTAGGCGTTGCGGATGGAGCCGTCGCGCACCTTCACGAACAGCGGCGCGCGGTCGTGCAGCACGGAGAGGTTCACGTGGCTGCGCATGGCCAGCGCGCCCCCCATCACGGAGGTGGCGAGCAGCAGCGCGGTCACGTAGATCAGCGTGCGCGGGCGCAGCAGGTGGATCGCCTCGTGGCGGCCCTGCGCCTTCGCGTCCTGGCGCGCCAGCGTGTCCCACAGGATCAGCCATTTCGGCCTTCCGGCCTTGGTCATGATCTCGTTGCACGCATCCACGCACAGGCCGCAGTTGATGCAGGAGAGCTGCACGCCGTCGCGGATGTCGATGCCGGTGGGGCACACGTTCACGCAGGCGTTGCAGTCGATGCAGTCGCCCAGCTTCTCGCCGGCCACGCGGCCTTCCGCGTCGCGCCGCCCCTTGCCGCGCGGCTCGCCGCGCCATTTCTGGTACGTGACGATGAAGCTCTGCTCATCCAGCATGCTGGCCTGGAAGCGCGGCCAGGGGCACATGTAGGTGCACACCTGCTCGCGCGCCCAGCCGGCCAGCACGTAGGTGAAGACGGTGAACAGCGCAGTGAAGAAACACACCTCGCGGCTGGCCTGCCCGGTCCAGAACTGCACCGTCACGGTGGGGGCATCCACGTAGTACATGATCCACGCGCCGCCGGTCCAGAACGCGATCGCCACCCAGGCGGCGTGCTTGGCCAGCTTGCGCCAGGCCTTGTCCAGGCTGGCCGGGGCCGCGTCACGCTTCATGCGGGCGTTGCGGTCGCCTTCGATCAGCCGTTCCACCCACATGAACAGGTCGGTCCACACGGTCTGCGGGCAGGCGTAGCCGCACCAGACGCGCCCGGCCAGCGAGGTGACCAGGAACAGCCCGACGGCGGCCAGGATCAGCGCGCCGGTCAGCAGGTAGATGTCGTCGGGCCAGTAGGTGAGGCCGAAGATGTAGAAGCGCTCATGCGCCATATCCAGCAGGATGGCCTGGTTGGGCCGCCCCTCGCCGCGGTCCCAGCGGATCCAGGGCGTGACGTAGTAGACCACCAGGCACAGGACCAGGATCGCCCACTTGATGTTGCGCGCGATGCCGTGCACCGAGCGCGGGTACACCCGCACGCGGTCGGCATAGAGCTGCACGTCCGATGCTGGCACCTCCTCGCCCGTCGCGGGCTGCGGAGGCTTGCCGATCTTGCTCATGGAGGCCTGGTCCCCAAACTTCGCCATGACCGCTTATGGCCGAGTCTGCCCGTGGCTTTCCTTGATCTGGCGCAATCGCCGCGAACGGGAACCGCCGCCCCCGCCCCGTGCAGGGCGAAGGCGGCGGGCGGGCCGGACGCGACGAGAAGCTACTCGCCGCCGCCGAGCCCATGGACGTAGAGCGTCACCGCACGGATGGTCGCCTCGTCCAGCCGCGTGTTCCAGGCGGGCATCACGCCCAGCCTGGGGTTGGCGATCTGCGCGCGCACCGCCGCGCGGGTGTCGCCATACAGGTGCACGCCGGAGCGCAGCGCCGGCCCGCCCACCTCGCGCTTGCCCTCGCCCTTGTCGCCATGGCAGGCGGCGCAGTTCTCGGCATAGATCGTGGCGCCCTTCGCCGCGCCAGGGAGCGCCGGCGCATCGGGCTTGTAGAAGCCCATCACGTAGTCGGTGACCTGGTCGATCTCCTCGGCCTTCAGCAGCCCGTCGGCACCGAAGCGCGGCATCTGGGAAACCCGCGCCTCGGGATGGGCGCTGCGGATGCCGTAGGTGATGCTGTGCTGGATATCGGCGAGCTTGCCGCCCCAGATCCAGGCATCGCCGGCTAGCGCGGGATAGCCGGGCCGCCCCTCGCCGCCGGCGCCGTGGCAGGCGCGGCAGTTCTCGGCGAAGGCGATGCGCCCGGCGGTCATCGCCACCGCATACAGCGCCTCGTCCTTGCGCACCTCCTCCAGCGGCACCGCCTTCAGCTTCTGCATCACACCCGCCCGCTGCGCCTCCAGCGCGCGCACGTCGGCGGTGACGGCCTCGCGCTGCGAATAGCCGAGCACGCCGGGGAAGTAGGTGGTCAGCCACGGCACGGAGGGATAGGCGATGGCATACCCCGCCCCCCACACGCAGGTGGCCACGAAGGTCCAGAACCACCATTTCGGCAGCGGAGTGTTCAGCTCCTTCAGCCCGTCCCACTCGTGCCCGGTGGTGGTCCGGCCGGTGACGGAGTCCTTCTCGCTCGCCGCGTTCTGATCGCTCATCGGCGTGCTCCTACTTGTCGTCCAGAAGGGGGATCATGGCGTCGCGCTGGAAGCGCTCCTTGCGGCCGGGCCAGTAGACGCTGGCGACCAGCATCAGGAACACGCCGCCCACGATCAACACGGAATGGTCCAGCAACCAGTGCAGGAATGACATGAACATGCGCCCGCGCTCCTATTGCTGCAGCTTCTCGTTGGCCGGATTGGTGAAGTCCACCATGGTGCCCAGCACCTGCAGGTAGGCCACCAGCGCGTCCAGCTCCGTCACGCGGCGCCCGTCGCCCGGCACCTGCACCGCCTTCGGGTAGCGCTTGGCCAGCGCCTCGGGGTCGGCGTTCGGGTCCGCCTGTGCGGCGAGGTCGGCGGCCACGTTGGCCACCTGCTCCTCGCTGTAGGGCGTGCCCACGGTCTTGTTGGCGCGCACCGCGCGGGCCACCTTGGCCACGTTCACCTCGCGGTTGGCCAGGAAGGCGTAGCGCGGCATCAGGCTCTCCGGCACCATCGATTGCGGGTTGATCAGGTGCGCGTAGTGCCAGTCGTTGGAATACTTGCCGCCGACGCGGGCAAGATCGGGCCCGTTGCGCTTGCTGCCCCACTGGAACGGCCGGTCGTACATGCTCTCCGCGGCCAGGCTGTAGTGGCCGTAGCGCTCCACCTCATCCTTCAGGGCGCGGATCTGCTGGCTGTGGCAGGTGTAGCAGCCCTCGCGCACATAGATGTCGCGCCCGGCCAGCTCCAGCGGCGAGTAGGGCCGCACCCCTTCCACCTTCTCCACCGTGGTCTCGATGGTGAACAGCGGCACCACCTCCACGATGCCGCCGATGGCGACCGTGATCGTGGTGAGCACCATCAGCAGAACGGCGTTCTTCTCGATGGTTTCGTGCTTGATGAACATCTGCTTCAGGCTCCCGCGGCCGCGGTTTCACGCGCCGGCTGCACCGCGGTGCTGGCCGAGCGGACCGTCATGATCAGGTTGAAGACCATCATCAGGGCGCCGGCGAGGAACAGCACGCCGCCCATCATGCGGATCACGTAGTAGGGGTGCATCGCGTTCACGGATTCCGCGAACGAATACTGCAGGAACCCGAACTTGTCGTAGGCGCGCCACATCAGGCCCTGCATGATGCCGGCCACCCACATGGAGGTGATGTAGAGCACGATGCCCAGCGTCGCGACCCAGTAGTGCCAGGCCACCAGCTTGGCGGAATACAGCCGGCTGCGGTTCCACAGCACCGGCACCAGGTAGTAGATCGCGCCGAAGCTGATGAAGGCGACCCAGCCGAGCGCGCCGGAATGCACGTGGCCCACCACCCAGTCGGTGTAGTGCGCCAGCCCGTTGACCACCTTGATGGACATCATCGGCCCCTCGAAGGTGGACATGCCGTAGAAACCGACGGCCGTGACGGAGAAGCGCAGGCCGGGATCGGTGCGCAGCTTGTCCCATGCGCCGGAGAGGGTCATGAGCCCGTTGATCATCCCGCCCCAGCTGGGCATCCACAGGATGATCGAGAACACCATGCCCAGCGTCTGCGCCCAGTCGGGCAGCGCGGTGTAGTGCAGGTGGTGCGGCCCCGCCCAGATGTACATGAAGATCAGCGACCAGAAATGCACCACCGACAGGCGGTAGGAATACACCGGCCGGCCGGCCTGCTTCGGGATGAAGTAGTACATCATCCCCAGGAACGCCGCGGTCAGGAAGAAGCCGACGGCGTTATGGCCGTACCACCACTGGATCATGGCGTTCTGCACGCCGGAATACACCGAGTAGCTCTTGGCCTCGAAGAAGCTCGCCGGCAGCGCCACGTTGTTGCCCAGGTGCAGCACCGCCACCGTGATGATGAAGGCGAGGAAGAACCAGTTCGCCACGTAGATGTGCGGTTCCTTGCGCAGGAAGATCGTGCCGATGAAGGCAACGCCGTACGACACCCAGATGATCGTGAGGAAGATGTCGAGATGCCACTCGGGCTCGGCGTATTCCTGGCCCTGGCTGAAGCCCATCACATAGCTCAGCGCCGCCATCACGATGAAGAACTGGTAGCCCCAGAAGATGAAGTTCGCGAGCGCCTCGCCGCCGAACAACCGTGCGTGGCAGGTTCGCTGCACGATGTAGAAGGAGGTTGCGAACAGCGCCGAGCCACCGAAGGCGAAGATCGCCGCCGAGGTGTGCACCGGCCGCAGCCGCCCGAAGGCGGTCCATTCCAGCCCGAGGTTGAACACCGGCCAAGCCAGCTGCAGCGCCAGCACCACGCCGAGCAGCAGGGCCACCACGGCCCAGAACATGGCGGCGATGGTGAACTTCTTCACCACGTCCATGTTGTAGGCCTCGGCCGCGCGGGCCACCGGCCGGGCCACGGGGAACGCGGCCCCGATCGCGAGGTCAGACATGGCCACCCTCCTGCCGGGCGGCGTCCTGCCGGTCGAAGTACCGCTTCACCAGGCCCATATCGAAGACCACGGCGAAGCCTGCCAGCGACAGGCCGAACACATACATCGCGTGGTCCAGCGCGCCGGAGGCCATCACCAGGCCCACCAGGCCCAGGATGAGCACCAGCAGGCCGACCACAAGGTCGCTTGTTTGCTCATGCATGCGTTCGATTCCCTGTCGCGAGAGGCCGGATACGTTCCCGGCATGGTCGGACGCTGCCCGCCTTGCTGCGCCGCGGCATTGACGTGGATCAATGTGCGTGCGGCCCCCGTGCGCTCTGTTGCACAGATGGAACTCTCTGCCGCCCTCGCCCTCCTGCCTGGCGCGCTGGCCGCGCTGTGCGGCCCGGCGCAGCTGCAGCGCGGGCTGGTGCTGGTGCCGGCGCTGCTGCTGGCCGGGCTGGCCGGCAGCGCGGTGCATTGCACGGCG
>CANHCJ010000105.1 GCA_947458025.1 Rhodospirillales bacterium
CCCGGAGATCGCCGCCCACCAGGCCTGGTTCGCCGAGCGCCTCGTCAGCCAGGAACCGCAGATGGGCTACCTCCGCGCCCTGCGCGAAGCCCTGCCGGCAGACGGCATCGTGGTGGAAGATGTGACCCAGCTCGGCTTCATGGGCCGCCTGGCCTTCGAGGTCGCCGCCCCGCGCCGCTACATCTCCCCGGGCTACCAGGACAATCTCGGCTGGGCCTACGGCACCGCGCTCGGGGTCCAGGCCGCCCTGCCGGACCGCGCCGTGGTCGCCATCTGCGGCGATGGCGGCTTCATGTACCAGGCCCAGGAACTCGCCACCGCCATGCACCACCGCCTGCCCCTGGTGGCCGTGGTGTTCGACGACGGCGCCTTCGGCAACGTGAAGCGCATCCAGGCCGAACGCTTCGGCAACCGCCAGATCGCCTCGGACCTCACCAACCCCGACTTCACCGCCTTCGCCAAGAGCTTCGGCATGAACACCTGGCGCGCCGACACGCCAGAGGCCTTCGGCCCCGCCCTGCGCGAGGCCCTCTCGCGCCGCGAACCCGCCCTTATCCACGCCTGCGTTGGCGAGATGCCCAGCCCATGGGACATGCTTGCGCTGCCCCGCGTTCGCGGCTTCCATGACGCTTGGCGGCCGAGTTTGCCGTAAAGCAAGAATGTTCTTTTTTGAAAAAAAGAACCAAAAAACTTTTCCCCGTTTGCTGATCGCCTGGCGCGCGCCAAATGGATAAAGTTTTTTTGCTTCTTTTTGTTCACAAAAGGAAGACCCTTCCCTTCCTGTAGGAGACTCCCCATGCAGATCCGCCTCAGCAACGCCCCCGACGCCCCCGCCCCCGTGGGCCAGTACACCCACGCCGTGGAGGTCACCGGCGCCACCCGCACGGTCTACATCAGCGGCCAGGTCGGCGCCGCCATGGACGGCTCGGTGCCGGAAGACGCCACCGAGCAGGGCCGCAACGTCTGGAAGAACATCACCGCCCAGCTCAAGGCCGTGGGCATGACGCTCGACAACATCGTCAAGATCACCACCATCGCCACCAGCCTCGACTATCTCCCCGCCGTCCGCGCCTCGCGCGCCGAGGCGATGGGCGACCGCAAGCCCGCCAGCACCCTCATCATCGGCGGCCTGGTCAGCCCGGCGCTGAAGATCGAGGTCGAGGTGATCGCCGTCGCCTGACCCAGCCGTAGCCCGCACTGCGGTGCGGGCTACCCCACCCCTGCCGCACCGGATACGCCATGAGCCTCATCGACGACTTCCTCTTCGAACCCATCGAAGCCTGGGAGCAGCTGCCGCCCGGCATCGTGTTGGGCGACGTCGCCGGCATCGCCGTCGATTCCAAGGACCGCATCTACCTCTTCAACCGCGGCGCCCACCCCGTGGTGGTCATGCACCGCGACGGCACCTTCCTCAACGCCTGGGGCCAGGGCGTCTTCACCAACCCGCACGGCGCCCATATCGGCCCGGATGACAGCCTGTACCTGACGGACAACGGCGACCACACCGTCCGCAAGTTCACGCCGGAGGGCAAGCTCCTCCTGCAGATCGGCGTGCCCGGCCAGCCCTCGCCGCCGTTCAGCAACACCCCCTTCTGCCGCTGCACCCACACCGCCCTCTCCCCCACCGGCGACATCTACGTGTCGGACGGCTACGGCAATGCCTGCGTCCACAAGTTCTCGCCCGACGGCAAGTTGCTGAAGACCTGGGGCAAGCCAGGCACCCGCGCCGGCGAGTTCAACCTGCCGCATAACATCTGCTGCGACGAAGCCGGCCTGGTCTACGTGGCGGACCGCGAGAACGCCCGCGTCCAGGTCTTCGACGGCGACGGCAATTACCTCCGCCAGATCAACAACCTGCACCGCCCCTGCGGCCTGTGCATCACCCGTGGCCCGAAACCCGTCATCCTGGTCGGCGAGCTCGGCCCCTACATGGCCGTGAACCACGCCACCCCCAATCTCGGCCCGCGCCTCATGATCCTCGACAACGACGGCGAGCTGATCAACCGCCTCGGCCAGGACAAGCCCGGCACCACCCCCGGCGCCTTCGTCGCCCCCCACAGCGTGGCGCTGGACTCCGCGGGCGACCTCTACGTGGGCGAGGTGATCGCCAACGACTGGGCCATGGTGTTCCCGGGCACGGAACGGCCGGAGAAGTTGCGCCGGATGCAGAAGTTCAAGCGCATCAGGAAGTAAGGAAGCGCGTTCTTTTTTGAAAAAAAGAACCAAAAAACTTTTCCACCCTTTGCGCCGGGGCTGGTCCCGGCGCAAAGGGGAGCATTCTTCTTGGCGCCCTTGGCTGATTGACCTTGGCGTCTTGGCGTTGAAACCCTTGCCTTCCCCCCCAGGCAGGCTCCGCCCTCTGGAATCACCCCGCCTCAGCCAACCACAACTGCCGCATCCCGGTCGCGATCCGCTCCACATCCCGCACCGTATTGTAGCCGTGGAAGCTGAACCGGATGCGCCCGTGCCCGTTCCAGGCCCAGATCCCCTGCCGGTACAGCGAATCCGTCCATTCCTGCGCCCGCGCATGGTCGATGCACACATTGGCCGCATACCGCCCCGCCTCGCGCGGCGTGGTCACCGGAATTCCCGCCTCCGCCAGCCGGTCCAGCAGGTCGGCCGACAGCGCCGCGATGTGCTTCGTCGTCTCCTCCGGGTCATGCCCCGCCAGGTAGTCCAGCGCGCCGGCCAGCACATACACCGGCCCGTGCGCCGGGTTCCCGCGCGTGAACCGCAGCGCATCCGCTCGCAGCGCGGTGCCGGCCACGTAGTCCGGGCGCGGGATCGGCGCCAGCGAATGCCACCCCCCGGTCGGCGGCGCCCAGCCCGGCTGCCGCGCCCGGTTCCAGTACGCCACCGCCACCCCGGTCATCCCCAGCAGCCACTTGTAGCAGGCCGAGAACCCGAAATCCGCCAGATGCGCCGGCACCGCCTGGTTCCCCGCCATCTGGGTGAAATCCACCACCACCAGCGCGCCCACCTTGTCCGCCGCCGCCCGCAGGCTCGCCAGGTCGTATTTCTCCCCGGTGAGATACGACACCGCGCTCACCCCGATCACCCGCGTGCGCGGCCCCACCAGCGCCTCCAGCCGCCCCGGCGCCATGCCGCTGGCCACCTTCAGCGTCAGCTTCGGCGCCCGCCGCAGCCCGAACGGCATCACCACGGAGGGATACTCGTGCGCATCCACCACCACCTCGTCGCCCTCGGCCCAATCGAGGCTGTCCGCCACCATCGCCACCCCGTCGGCCACGGACGAGACGAACCCGATATCCCCCGAAGCGCACCCCCAGGGCCGGGCGATCAGCTCCCGCGCCCGCTCCACCTGCGCCTCCATGCGCGTGCGCCCGGGCATCCCGATCCCCTTGTCGATCCCGTACTGCCGCAGCGCATGGTCATGCCGCAGCAGCCAGGCCGGCTCGCCGCCGGCACACACATGGCTCACCCCCTCGGGCAGCCGGAACGCGGCGGGGTCGAACAGCGGGTGCGTGGTCATGGCGTGAACTCTCCCTCTCGGCGCCGGGCAGCATGCGGCGGGGCGGGAAGGAAGGGAAGCAAGCGCGTTCTTTTTTGAAAAAAAGAACCAAAAAACTTTTCCCTGTTTGCCGGCAGGCCCCGGCGCCAAGTCGAAAAGTCTTTTTGCTTCTTTTTCTTCAGAAAAAGAAGACTCTTGCTTCCCTCCCGTTGACCCCCCAGCCACCATCCTCCAGCATCCCCCCAGCTGAATCCGGAGGATCCCATGTCCATCACATCCATTGGCCGCCGCGGCATCCTGGCCGGCGGCTCCGCCCTCGCCGCCGCCGGCATCATCCGCCCGCGCGAGGCCCGCGCCGCCCGCCCCGTCGTCGCGGTGCTGGAATCGGAGGTCGTCATCCTCGACCCCCACATGATCACCGCCACCATCTCCCGCACGTTCGGCACCCTGGTGTTCGACACGCTGTTCGGCCAGAACGAGAAGGGCGAGATCAAGCCGCAGATGCTCGAAGGCCACACCGCCTCGGCCGACAAGCTCACCTGGAGCTTCACCCTGCGCCCCGGCCTCAAGTGGCATGATGGGGAGCCGGTCACCGCCGCCGACTGCGTCGCCTCGCTCAACCGCTGGATGCCGCGCGACCCGCTCGGCCGCATGCTCCAGGCCGCCACCGCCACGCTGGAGGCCACCGGCGACAGCTCCTTCCGCCTCGTGCTGAAGGAGCCCTTCCCGATGCTGCTGGATGTGCTGGGAAAGCCCAACGCCCCGCTGCCCGTCATGATGCCGCGCAAGATCATCACGGAGGCCGGCGACGGCCGCATCAAGACCATCATCGGCTCCGGCCCGTTCCGCTTCGTCCCCGCCCGCTGGCGCCCCGGCGCCTCCATGATCCTGGAGCGCAACGCCGCCTACGTCTCCCGCCCCGAGCCGGCCGATTTCCTCGCCGGCGGCAAGCACGTGAAGATCGACGAGCTGGACCTGCGCGTGATGCCCGATGCCAACACCGGCTCCAACGCGCTGATGGCCGGCGAGATCGACTACATGCAGTTCCTGCCCTTCGAAACGCTGGAGCAGCTGGAGCGCAACCGCAACCTGCGCGTCTTCGGCGCCATGGGCATCCACATGTACCAGGGCAATTTCCGCCTCAACCACGCCGCGGCACCCTTCGACAACCCGAAGGTCCGCCAGGTGATGTGGAAGCTGGTCGACCAGGCCTCCATCCTCGATGCCATCGGCATCCCGGCGAAATACCGTATCGACCGCTGCGACAGCTTCTGGATGTGCGACACCCCCTACACCACGCTGGAAGGCGCGGGGGCGGCGAAATACGACATCGCCGCGGCGAAGCGCGAGCTGGCCGCCAGCGGCTACAAGGGCGAGCCGGTCATCACCCTCAACGTCGCCGGCTCGATCAGCGAGACCGCCGGCCGCGTGCTGGAGCAGGCGATGAAGGAGGCCGGCTTCAACGTCCAGCCGCAGCAGATGGATTGGGGCACCGTGCTCGCCCGCCGCGCCCGCCGCGAGGGCTGGTCGATGTTCCCGGTCTTCTCCAACGGCACCGACATGCTGAACCCGCTCACCCACTTCTACATCTCGGCCACCTGCGGCGACTTCCCCGGCTGGTCCTGCGACCAGCGAATCCCGGAGCTGCTGAAGCAGTTCACCCGCGCCGAGGGGGTGGAGGCGCAACGCCGCCTGGCCGCCGAGATCCAGAAGGCCGCCTACGATCTCACCCCCTCGGTGATGTGGGGCCAGTTCACCCGCCCGGCCGGCTATCGCAACACGCTCAAAAACTTCATCGAATCGTCGTACCCCTTCTTCTGGCAGGTGGAAAAGGCCTGAGAGCCTGTTTGAGAACTCGCTCCGGCGAGCCAGAGGCGGCCGCTTGGCCGCCGGCCGGCGGTGATGCGCGAGCACCGGAGCGGAGCGGCCTGGAGGCCGTGAGCACCGGAGCACAGCGCATCGCCGTCGGATGGCCGCCGGAGCAGAGTTATCGAACAGGCTCTCAGGGAGGTTGCCCTGGCCGCATCCTCCCGGCACACTAGGGTATCGAACGGCGGTGGCTGGCCGGTCAGGCAGGCGGGGCAATGCGCTCCCGCCCTGCCCGGGCCTCGGGGCCGCGCGCAACGAGGGAGCAAACATGCCCAGTCTGAACTACGTCGCACCCACCACGGTCAGTGATGCCGTCAAGATCCTGGCGGATGCCTCCGGCCCCACCCGCGTCCTGTCCGGCGGCACCGACCTGCTGGTCCAGCTCCGCGCCGGCCGCATCAGCCCGGAGCTGATCGTCGACACCAAGAAGATCCCTGGAATCATGGGGATCACCGGGTCCGCGGCCGAGGGCTTCACCATCGGCGCCGCCACCACCGGTGCGGAACTCGGCGACCACCAGGCGCTCAAGGCCGCCTATCCCGGCGTCGTGGAGGCCGCGAACCTCATCGGCTCCAAGCAGGTCCAGGGCCGCGCCTCGCTGGCCGGCAACCTGTGCAACGCCTCCCCGGCCGCCGATTCGGTGCCCGCGGTGATCGCCGCCGGCGGCACCGTCACCATCGCCGGGCCCTCCGGCACCCGCACCGCCCCGGCCGAATCGATCGTCACCGGCCCCGGCCGCACCTCGCTGGCCAAGGGCGAGTTCATCGTCTCGTTCCACCTGCCGGCCATCAAGGGCAAGACGTCGGACGCCTATCTCCGCTTCATCCCCCGCACGGAGATGGACATCGCGGTGGTCGGTTGCGGCGTCTCCATCACGGTCGATGCCGGCGGCACCATCACCGCCGCCAAGATCAGCCTCGGCGCCGTCGCCCCCACCCAGGTCCCGGTCGATGCCTCCTGCATCATCGGCACCAAGCTGGACGATGCGGCCCTGGCCAAGCTCGATGCCGCCGCCCAGGCCATGTGCAACCCCATCGACGACAAGCGCGGCACGATCGAGTTCCGCACCAAGGTGGCCGGCGTCCTCGCCCGCCGCACCGCGAAAATCGCGTACGACCGCGCGGGAGCCCGCTGAGACATGAGCAAGATCCACGTCGAAACCACCATCAACGGCGAACCGATGGAGTTCCTCGCGAACCCCGGCGAATCGCTGCTCGATGCGCTGCGCAACACGCTGAACCTCACCGGCACCAAGGAAGGCTGCGGCTCCGGTGACTGCGGCGCCTGCACCGTCATCATCGACGGCCGCATGACCTGCTCCTGCCTCGTCCTGGCCGTCGAGGCCGGCGGGCATGAGATCACCACCATCGAGGGCATCGCCCAGGGCGACACGCTGCACCCGATCCAGCAGAAGTTCCTGGAGAACGCCGCGCTGCAGTGCGGCTTCTGCACCCCGGGCTTCATCGTCGCCACCAAGGCGCTGCTCGACAAGAATCCCAACCCGACGGAAACCGAAATCCGCTTCTGGCTGGCCGGAAACCTGTGCCGCTGCACGGGATATGATAAGATCGTCCGCGCGGTACAGGATGCCGCGGCAGAAATGCGAGGGGGCTGAACACATGACCTTCATTGGCAACAAAAGCGACCTGCGCGTCGTCGGCACCCGCCCCGTGCGGCCCGATGGCGTCGACAAGGTAACCGGCCGCGCCGTCTACGGCGCCGACGCCACCATGCCCGGGCAGATCATCGGCAAGGTGCTGCGCAGCCCGCACCCGCATGCCCGGATCATCTCGATCGACACCTCCAAGGCCGAGAAGCTCCCCGGCGTGAAGGGCGTCATCACCTCGGCGGACATCCCCAACATCCCGTCCGAGGAAGCCTTCGTCGGCGAAGGCCCGATGAACTTCCGCGACCTCAGCCTCAACTGCATGGCCCGCGACAAGGTCCTGTATGAAGGCCATGTCGTCGCCGCCGTCGCCGCCATCAACGATGCGGTGGCCGATGCCGCGCTGAAGCTGATCGACGTGAAGTACGAGGTCCTGCCCCACGTGATCGACGTGGAGGAGGCGATGGCCCCCGGCGCGCCGATCCTGCACGACACCCTCTTCACCGCCGGCGTCACGCCCAAGCCCACCACCCCGTCGAACGTGGCCAAGCAGGTCCGCTTCACCATCGGTGACGTGGAAGCCGGCTTCAAGCAGGCCGACGTCATCGTCGAGCAGACCTACACCACCGCCCCGGTGCACCAGGCCTACATCGAGCCGCATGCCTGCGTGGCCGCCATCGCCGCCGACGGCCAGGTGCTGATCACCGCGTCCAGCCAGGGTCACTTCATGATCCGGGCCTACACCGCGAAGCTGCTCGGCATCGACATCGCAAACATCCGCGTCACCAACGCCGAGATCGGCGGCGGCTTCGGCGGCAAGACGGTCGTGTACCTGGAGCCGCTGGCGGTCGCCCTGTCCAAGAAGTCGGGCCGCCCGGTCAAGATGACCATGACCCGCGAAGACGTCTTCCGCGGCACCGGCCCCACCTCGGGCGGCACCATCTGGGTCAAGGTCGGCGCCACCAAGGACGGCAAGATCACCGCCGCCCAGACCGTCATCAAGCTGCAGGCCGGCGCCTTCCCGGGCTCGCCGATCAACCCCGCCCTGATGTGCGCCTTCGCGATGTACGACCTCGCGAACGTGGACACGCTCGGCTACGACGTGGTCAGCAACCGCCCGAAGGTCGCCGCCTACCGCGCACCCGGCGCGCCGATCTCGTCCTTCGCGGCCGAGAGCGCCATCGACGATCTCGCCCGCAAGCTGGGCATGGACCCGATCGAGCTGCGCCTCAAGAACGCCGCCAAGCAGGGCTCCAAGACCGTCTACGGCGTCACCCACGGCGTGATCGGCTACGAGGAAGTGCTGAACGCCGCCAAGGCGCACCCGCACTGGACCGCCCCGCTGGGCAAGAACCAGGGCCGCGGCCTGGCCACCGGCTTCTGGTTCAACATCGGCGGCGAAAGCACCGGCGGCGTCTTCATCAACGAAGACGGCACCGCCAGCGTCGTCACCGGCTCGCCCGACATCGGCGGTTCGCGCGCCTCGATGGCCATGATGGCCGCCGAAGTGCTCGGCATCCCGTACGAGAAGGTCCGCGCCGTCATCCCCGATACCGCCAGCATCGGCTTCACCCACGTCACCGGCGGCAGCCGCGTCACCTATGCCACCGGCATGGCCGTGACCCAGGCCGCCCAGGCCGTGGTGGAAGACCTCAAGAAGCGCGCCGCCATGATCTGGGACATCAGCCCGGAAGCGGTCGAGTGGAAGGATGGCGAAGCCGTCCCCGCCGGCGCAAATGCCGGCGGCTTCGACCCCCTGCCGCTCGCCGCCATCGCGCTGAAGGCCGCCAAGACCGGCGGGCCCATCGGCTCGGAAATCTCGGTGAACGCCCAGGGCGCCGGCCCCGGCTTCGGCGCGCATATCTGCGACGTGGAAGTCGATCCGGAAACCGGCCACACCACCATCCTGCGCTACACCGCGGTGCAGGATGTCGGCCGCGCCATCCATCCGGCCTACGTCGAGGGCCAGATCCAGGGCGGCGCCGTCCAGGGCATCGGCTGGGCGCTGAACGAGGAGTACATCTACAACAAGAAGGGGCACATGGATAACGCGGGCTTCCTCGACTACCGCATCCCCGTGGCCTCCGATCTCCCTATGATCGAGGCCGTGCTGGTCGAAGTCCCGAACACCCGCCACCCCTTCGGCGTGCGCGGCGTGGGCGAGGTGCCGATCGTTCCCCCGATGGCCGCGGTCCGCAACGCCATCCGCGGCGCGCTGGACCTCGAGCTGTTCCACCTCCCGATGTCCCCCCCGCGCGTCCGCGCGGCGGTGGATGCCGCGAAGGCCCCCAAGGCCGCCGAGTAATCTGAGAGTGCCTACGGTCGTCATCTCGGGCTCCTCCTGCCGTGACTTCACACACGGCGAGAGCGAGTTCGAGGTGGCGGCCACCACCTTCCGCCAGCTCGTCCGCGAACTGGAACAACGCTTCCCCGGCCTCGGCGAACACGTCGAGGAATACATGGCCGTCGCCATCGACGGCGTGATCTATCAGGACGCGTACCACGCCCCCCTGAAGCCCAACAGCGAGATCGTCCTGATCCCCAAGATCGGCGCCGGCTGAGGCCGGATCCGCCATCCCGTCAAGCAAGCCCTTCTTTTTCTGAAGAAAAAGAAACAAAAAGACTTTCCCTCTTTGCGCCCGGCAAAGTCGTAAAAGTTTTTGGGTTCTTTTTTTCAAAAAAGAACGCGCTTCCTTCCCTCTCCCGAACGGGATTCCCAGCCAAGAATCTGGGACACTGAGGCAAGGACATCCCCCCCACCGCTGCCTAGGGTCAGCCCTGCGCAACCGCAGGAGACCTCCCGTGCATCCCGCCCGCCGTGCTCGCCATGTCCTCGTTCTGCTGGCCCTGCTCGCCGCCTGCGCCCTCGCGCGCCCGGCCGCCGCCCAGATCACCATCAACCCACCGCCGAACGCCTACCAATTCAGCTTCCTCGCCTGCAACTTCGTCTCCGGTTGCCCGAACCCCACCGAATTCGCCCGCTTCACCTATTTCGGGACCTCGCCGCTGACTGCCCCAGCCCTCGGGCCCAACAACATCGCCGGCAACTTCCGCTCAGACCTGCAGGAGGTGGTGCCGATCGCCTATGGCGCCGGGTTCTGGGAACACGTCTACCTCATGACCTACCGCAACATCTTCGGCCAGTCCGGCAGCTCCTTCCTCTTCGACCGGCTCGACCCCGCGAACGGCAACGACTACGGACAGTTCGTGTTGATCGACGCCTTCGTGTCAGGCCCCACCCGCAACCCCCTTGTCTGGGAACCCGGCCTCTACACCGGCCTCATCGCCGCCACCTGCCCGGACCTGCGCTGCTTCAGCAACAACGGCGCCGTGGAATCGGTGCGCCTCCTGATCACCGAGCTCGACATCAGCTGGCCCGAGATCGTCGATCTCGCCGGCAACAAGCCCGACACCGGGGCGATCGGCGTGCTCGGCGCAGCGCTGCCCAGCGCCGTCGATGTGCCCGAGCCCGCCTCCGCCCTGCTGCTCGGCCTCGGCCTGGCTGCGCTCGGCGTCCGTCGCCGGCGGTAGGGAAGGCAAGAAAGCACCTTCTTTTTCTGAAGAAAAAGAAGCAAAAAGACTTCCCCCTGGATGTGGAGAGGCCCGCCCTCTCCGCATCAAGCGGACAGAAGTTTTTTGGTTCTTTTTTTCAAAAAAGAACGCGCTTCCTTCGGAGCCCTCCATGCCCCAGACCACAGACCGCGTCGTCATCACCGGCGCCGCCGGCGCCATCGGCACCACGCTGCGCCGCGGCCTCACCCACTGGCCGAACCTCGTCCTCACCGACCTGAAGAAGCCCGAGAACGCCCCCGGCACCTGGGTCGAGGCCGACGTCGCCGACCGCGCCGCCATGGCGAAGCTGATGGAGGGCGCCCGCGCCGTCATCCACCTCGCCGGCGCCGCCGGCACCGATCTCGAAACCCTCTGGCACGTGAACGCCCAGGGCCTGTTCGAGGTGTTCGAGGCCGCCCGCCACGCCGGCGTGGAGCGCATCGTCTACGCCAGCTCCAACCACGCCCACGGCATGTACCCGATCGACGTCGAGGTCGCCCCCTCCATGCCCGCGAGGCCCGATGGCCATTACGGCGCGCTGAAGGCCTATGGCGAGCTGGTCCTGCGCAGCTTCCACGAGCGATACGGCATCACCTCGGTCTCGCTGCGCATCGGCACCTGGCGCCCCCTGCCGATCGACCAGCGCTCGCTCGCGACCTGGCTCTCCCCGAACGACATGGTCCGCCTCGCCGAGGCCAGCCTCCTCCACCCCAACCCCGGCGCCCTGGTCGTCAACGGCTACTCCAACAACAC
>CANHCJ010000106.1 GCA_947458025.1 Rhodospirillales bacterium
CGCCAGGGCGTCCTCCGCGGCGGCGACGTCGCGCGTGCGGGCGGCGAGCCAGGCCAGGAGGCGGCCATAGGCGGTGCGGGCGGTGGCTTCGATGATGTGGGAAGGTGCAAGCATGTTCTTTTTTGAAAAAAAGAACCAAAAAACTTTTCCCCCTTTGCATCTCGGCTAGCCTCGGCGCAAAGGGGAAAAGTCTTTTTGCTTCTTTTTCTTCAGAAAAAGAAGACTCTTGCTTACATCCCCCCCAACGGCCGCACCTCGATGGTGCCATAGGACGCGGCCGGGCAGCGCGCCGCCCAATCGAGCGCGCGGTCGAGGTCCGGTGCCTCGATGATGTAGTAGCCGCCGAGCATTTCCTTGGTTTCGGCGTGCGGGCCGTCCTGCACCTGGCGCTGGCCCTGGCGCACGCGCACGGAGGTGGCGGTGGCGGGCGGGGCGAGCTCGTTGCCGCCGACCATGGCGCCGGCCTCGCGCAGGGCCTGGGTGTAGGCCATCCAGGGCTGGTAGCGGGTTTCGGCGGGCTGGGCCATGAACGCGGCCTGGCCTTCGGCGCCGGTGTAGATCAGGAGCATGTACTGCATCGTCGCGGGTCCTTGTGCCGGGGCGGCGGAATGCCGCTCCTGGCCCCATGACGGGCGAGGCTGCCCGATTTCGACAGGCGGGCGGAAGCGGATTTCAGCGCCAGGCGGGCGGGCGGGCCGGGGTGGGGTCGCGCAGCAGGTCCTGGCGGCCGTCGTCGTTGCGCAGCAGGCCGCCGGCTGGCGGCGGGTCACCGCGCAGGATGTCCCGCGGGGGCGGGGCGACGGCGATGCATTCGGTGCCGTACATCGGCTGGTTGGGCAGGGTGACGGCGGCGCGCGGGGCGGGCTGGCCCGGATGGGCCTGCGGCAGCGGGACGATGACGGTGACGTCCATGCCCGGGCCCACGGGGCGCTCGATGCAGCCGCGCGACTGGGCGGCGGCGGTGGCCGGGAGGAGGAGCAGGAGGGCGAGGAGCGCGTGCAGCATCGGGCGATGCTGCGCGCGGCGGGTTAACGCAGGGTATCAGACCTGGCGGTATTCGATGTCCGAGCCTTCCCAGCTGACCGCCTTGAGCTTGGACCAGATGCGGTTGCTGTCGTACCAGAGCTCCAGCGCGTGCGGGCCGGAGAGGGAGAAATGCTCCGCCTCCAGCTGGGTGCCGCGGGCGGCGATGATGCTGCGGCCCTTGGGCGCGATGGCGAATTCCAGCAGCTTGCCGTCCTGCAGGGAGATCATCGGCGCCTGGAGCTGGGCCGGGTTCCAGTGGCTGGAGACCAGCGCGTTTTCCGGCGCGGTGTAGGTGGGGCTTGCGGTGCCCTCCACGACCATGCGGCCGTTGCGGCCCGCTCCGGCCTGGCGCTGGGCGGACATGGCGTAGCGGCCGTAGTCGTCGTTGGTCTCGGCCTGGGCGGCCATGAGCACGCCGCCGCGCCAGTTCTCGGTGGCGCGGGTCTGGTAGCGATAGACGACGAGGCCGAGCATGCGCACGGCGAGATCCACCGCGACGCGGACGGTGAGGGCGTCGCCGGACTGCTCGAAGGTGACGACATGGCTGCCGATGGAGCGGCCGTTGCGGAACACCTCGAACGAGAGCTTGCGGTTGGCCGGGATGCCGGCCCAGGCCGGTTTCGGCAACAGCGATGCGGGCGCCAGCGCGGCGCCTGCGACCAGACCGGAAACCATGCCGCGCCGGCCGATGGACCAGCGTGGCGAGATGGACACGGAGCCCTCGCCCATTCGCAGCCTCTCCCGCATGATTCGTTGGACGCAATATAGGTATGCGCAGGGGGCATGTCCAAGGGGGTACGTGGAAGAATCGTCACATCTTGGTGGCGGAAGGGGGAGAGGCATTTTTCTCGGCGTTGGCCGGACTCGGCGCTATCCTGATGGCATGTCCCAGATCGACGATCCCGTGGCCCGGTTGCGGGCGGCACTGCCGGCCTTGCGCCAAGCCTGGCCGATCGGGTCGTTGGCCGTGTTCGGCTCCCGCAGCCGGGACGATGCGCGGGCGGACAGCGACCTCGACGTGTTGGTGGAGTTTGCCGAACCCGTGCCGCTTTCGGCCTTCCTGGCGCTGGAGGAGCGCCTGACCGCCCTGGCGGGGGTGCGGGTGGACCTGGTGACCACGGACTCGCTGAAGCCGCACATGGGCGCGCGGATCAGGGCCGAGGCCATCGCCTTGTGACCGCACCACGGGATTTCAGGGACTTCCTGCGGGACATGGTGCTGGCCTGCCGATCGGTGATGCGTTTCGTGGAAGGCATGACGCTTGAGGCGTATCTGGCCGACGAGAAGACCCGCTATGCCGTGATGCGCGGGTTCGAGATCTTGGGCGAGGCGGTGCGCCACCTGCCGGACGGGGTGAAGACGGCGCATCCGGACATCCCCTGGTCAACCATGGCGGCAGTGCGGAACCGGATCGTGCATGGCTATTTCGGGATCGACGATACGATCCTGTTCACGACCATCGAACGGGATATCGGCCCGCTCCTGCCACGGCTGGAAGCCTTGGCGGACGCCTATGGCGTGACGCCCTGATGCCAGCCCGTCTGGTTGTTGACCCATAAGGATGGGTCAACGCGGGCCGGGATGAGACGGAGGGCTTCGTGTTTCGCCGCGACATTGCTAGCGTGGCGACCAACGAGAACGAGGGGTCCAAGCCATGTCCACGCCTGACCTTGTCATCCGCAACGGCACCGTGATCGACGGCACCGGCAAGCCCGGCTTCGAGGGGGACGTGGCGATCGCCGGCGACCGGATCGTGGCGGTGGGGAAGATCGACGCAAAGGGCGCCGAGGAGATCGACGCGCGCGGCCATATCGTCACGCCCGGGTTCGTGGATATCCACACGCATTACGACGGGCAGGCGGTGTGGGACAGCCACATGCAGCCCTCCGCCTGGCACGGCGTGACCACCGCCGTGATGGGCAATTGCGGCGTGGGGTTCGCGCCGGTGAAGCCGGGCGACCGGGACCGGCTGATCGAGCTGATGGAGGGGGTGGAGGACATCCCCGGCCCGGCGCTGCACGAAGGGCTGAAATGGGCGTGGGAGAGCTTCCCGCAGTACCTGGATGCGCTGGAAAGCAGGAAGCGCGACATCGACATCTGCGCCCAGTTGCCGCACGCCGCGCTGCGGGTGTTCGTGATGGGTGAGCGGGCGACGCACCTGGAGCACGCGACCGAGGACGAGATCCGCCAGATGGCCGCCATCGCCGAGGATGCGATGCGGGCGGGGGCCATCGGCTTCTCCACCTCGCGCACCATCAGCCACAAGACCCTGGCCGGCGACCCCACCCCCACGCTGCGCGCGCAGGAGGCGGAGCTGGTGGGCATCGCGCTGGGCATGAAGCGCGCCGGCGCCGGGCAGCTGGAGATGGTGAGCGACTTCTCGCTGGGGGTGGAGAATGAGTTCTCCATGTTCCGCCGCATGGTGCAGGCCAGCGGGCGGCCGATGGTGTTCTCGCTGTCGCAGAACCACTCCACGCCCGACAGCTACAAGGTGCTGATGCGGCTGTCGCGCGAGGCGCAGGCGGACGGGATCAGCATCCGCCCGGTGTTCCCGCCGCGCCCCATCGGCATCCTGTTCGGGCTGCTGGGCAGCCAGAACCCGTTCAGCGGCACGCCGACCTTCAAGAGCCTGCTGGGGCTGTCGTTCGAGGAGCGCGTCGCCGCCATGCGCGACCCGGCGGTGAAGGCACGCATCCTCTCGGAGGACCGGTTCGCGGGCAGCAACTTCCCGCTGATCAACCGCCTCTCCTTCGCGCGGATGTTCCCGTTCGGCGACCCGCCGGACTATGAGCCGCCGCAGTCGCAATCCGTGGAATCGATCGCCGCCCGGGAAGGGCGCACGGCCGAGGACGTGGCCTACGACATGCTGGTGAGCGATGGCGGGCGGAACTTCCTGTTCACCCCGCTGACCAACTACGCCCACTACAACCTGGAGCCCTGCCGCGAGGCGCTGGAGGACCGCAACGTGCTCACCGGCCTCTCCGACGGCGGGGCGCATGTGGGGTTCATCTCCGACGGCAGCTTCCCGACCTACCTGCTGCAGCACTGGGGCCGCGACCGCAGCTCCGGGCGGTTCCCGATCGAGGAGCTGGTGCGCAAGCAAACCTCCGACACCGCGCACGCCCTAGGGCTGATGGACCGCGGGGTGATCGCGCCGGGCAAGAAGGCGGACCTGAACGTGATCGACTTCACCAAGCTGGCGCTGCAGCGCCCGGTGATGAAGTTCGACCTGCCGGCGGGCGGGCGGCGGCTGCTGCAACAGGCGACCGGCTACGCCGCCACGATCAAGTCCGGCCAGGTGACCTACCGCGGCGGCGAAGCCACCGGGGCGCTGCCGGGAACGCTGGTGCGCGGGGCGCAGGCGTAGAGGGAAGGCCGGGGGTTTCACCCCCGGGCCCCTGAGCAGGGGCTTTGCCCCTGCACCCCACTGGGGCCTCAGGCCCCAGACCCCTTCCGTTTGCGCGCGGACAGGGGGAGGCTCTCCGGATCGGCGATCCGGAGAGCCTCCCCCTGTCCGCGCGCAAAAATGATGCGGGTCCAGGGACCTCAGGTCCCTGGCGGGTCCAGGGCAGAGCCCTGGTCGGGGGTCCGGGGGCGAAGCCCCTGGCCTTACTTCCTCTGCCAGCGGTCCTGTGGCGCCAGCACGGTGGCGGGGCCGGGGCCGTCGAGCCAGGTTTGGGCGTGGGAGTTGGCCTGGAGGGTGCTGTCCCAGAAGGCGGTGCTGAGGGCCAGGATGGCGCGGTGGTGGTTGGGGTTGCGCGGGAGGTTTTCGCCGGGCAGGGCTGTGTCGGCGAAGGCGGAGTGTTCGGCCTGGTCGAGCACGAGTTCGTATTTGCGGCCGGGGGGCAGGGCGGGGAAGACGCCGAGGCGGTTGGGGGGTGGGCCGATGGGGGAGTCGTCGTGGGTGCCGGTCATGAGCATCCAGGGGATGGCGACCTGGCCGAAGGCTTCGGCGGCGGGCAGGCGGGCAGGGGCGCTGGGGCTGAGGATGAGGGCGGCCTTGAGGCGCGGGTCCGGCCAGCGGCCGGGGAGGGCGGCGGGGACCTGCTGGCCGGCGACGCCCTGGGTGGTGAGGGCGCCGAAGGAGTGGCCGGACATGCCGATGCGGGCGAGGTCCATGCGATCGCCGAGCGGGCGGTGTTCGCCGGCGGCCTGCCAGCGGGCCAGGGCATCGAGCACGGCCACGACATCCTGCATGCGGTGCAGGAGTTGGGCCGGGGTGGCGGCGGCGCGCAGGGCGGCGCGGCGTTCGGCCGGCGCGGCGTCGCGCCAGACGGCGTCGTCGGAGCCCGGGTGCTGGAGGAAGACGGTGACGTAGCCGCGGGCGCGCCAGCGCCGTTCGAGATAGGCGGGGCCGTGGCGGTTGCCGCCGAGGCCGTGGCTGAACAGGATCACCGGCATGCGCTGGCGGCGGGCGGAATGGGCGATGCGCAGCGGGATGGTTCGGTTGCGCGCGGGATCCGGCACCGCGAGGTCGTAGACGTGGTCGGCGGCGGCGGATTGCGGGCCCGGGACGGTGGGGTCGTAGCCATCGGCGTACGCGGATCGGGCGGCCAGCAGGGCTGGGCCACCCGTTATCAGGCTTCGGCGAAGGAGGCGCGCCGCCGGCATGGTGGCGGCGCGGGGGTTATGCCGGGGTGACCGTATCGGCCAGCACGGTGACGCGGGTGGGGGTGACCTCGGCGAAGCCGCCGGAGACCTTGAGGCTTTCGGTGACGCGGTTGCCTTCATACAGGCGGATCACGCCTTCCTGCAGCAGGACGATCATGGGCGCGTGCTGCGGCAGCACGCCCATCTCGCCCTCGGCGGCGGGGATCACGACCATGTCCACCGGCCGCGACAGCAGCAGCTTCTCGGGGCTGACGATTTCGAGATCGACGGGCATGGTCCCTGGTCCTGCTTAGGCGTTGGTCTTCATCGATTCAGCCTTCTTCACGGCGTCCTCGATGGTGCCGACCATGTAGAAGGCGGCTTCCGGCAGGTGGTCGTATTCGCCGGCCACGATCGCCTTGAAGCTGCGCACGGTGTCGGCGATCGGCACGATCACGCCGGGGAAGCCGGTGAAGATCTCGGCCACGTTGAAGGGCTGGCTGAGGAAGCGCTGGATCTTGCGGGCGCGGGCAACGACCAGCTTGTCCTCTTCCGAGAGTTCATCCATGCCGAGAATGGCGATGATGTCCTGGAGCGACTTGTAGGTCTGCAGCACGCGCTGCACTTCGCGGGCGGTGGTGTAGTGCTCCTCGCCGACGATGCGCGGGTCGAGCGAGCGCGAGGTGGAGTCCAGCGGGTCCACGGCCGGGTAGATGCCCAGCTCAGCGATCGAGCGGGACAGCACCGTCGTGGCATCAAGGTGGGCGAAGGAGGTGGCGGGCGCGGGGTCGGTCAAGTCGTCGGCGGGCACGTAGATGGCCTGCACCGAGGTGATCGAGCCCTTGGTGGTGGAGGTGATGCGCTCCTGCAGGGCGCCCATGTCGGTGGCCAGCGTCGGCTGGTAGCCCACCGCGGAGGGGATGCGGCCCAGCAGCGCGGACACTTCGGCGCCGGCCTGGGTGAAGCGGAAGATGTTGTCCACGAAGAACAGCACGTCCTGGCCTTCCTCGTCGCGGAAATACTCGGCCAGCGTCAGGCCCGAAAGCGCCACGCGGGCGCGCGCACCCGGCGGCTCGTTCATCTGGCCATAGACCAGCGCCACCTTGGAACCCTCGGTGGTGCCTTCGCCGAGCTTGATGACGCCGGCATCGACCATTTCGTGATAGAGGTCGTTGCCCTCGCGGGTACGCTCGCCGACGCCGGCGAAGACGGACACGCCGCCGTGGGCCTTGGCGATGTTGTTGATCAGTTCCTGGATGAGCACGGTCTTGCCCACGCCGGCGCCGCCGAACAGGCCGACCTTGCCGCCCTTGAGGTAGGGCGCGAGCAGGTCGACGACCTTGATGCCGGTGACGAGGATCTCGGCCGAGCCGGCCTGTTCCTCGAAGGTGGGAGCGGCGCGGTGGATGGGCATGCGGCTGGCGGCGGGGACCGGGCCACGCTCGTCGATCGGATCGCCGATCACGTTCAGGATGCGGCCCAGCGTGCCGGGGCCGACCGGCACCGAGATCGGCGCGCCGGTGTCGACCACTTCCTGGCCGCGCACCATGCCGTCCGTGCTGTCCATGGCGATGCAGCGCACGGTGCGCTCGCCGAGTTCCTGGGCCACTTCGAGCACCGTGGTGGTGTCGGCCGACTTGGTGATCAGCGCGCTCATGATGAACGGCAGTTCGCCATCGAACTGGACGTCGACGACGGCGCCCAGGACCTGCGTGATACGCCCGACCTTGTTGCTGGCCATGTTGAGAATGACTCCTGCTTGCTGACGATCGGGGATCAGACGGCTTCGGCGCCGGAGATGATCTCGATCAGCTCCTTGGTGATGTTCGCCTGGCGGGCGCGGTTGTAGTTCAGCGTGAGGCGCTTGATCATGTCGCCCGCGTTGCGCGTGGCGTTGTCCATCGAGGTCATCTGCGCGCCGTAGAAGCCGGCGGAATTCTCCAGCAGGGCGCGGTAGATCTGGATGGCGAGGTTCTGCGGCAGCAGCTTCGCCAGGATCACTTCCTGGTCGGGCTCGTCCGGGTCGCCGGCCTCGTATTCGTAGATGGCGCCGCCGGCGGAGGCGGAGCCTTCGGCGGGCAGCGGGGCGGGGATCAGCCGCATCTCCGTCGGCACCTGGGAGATGACCGACTGGAAGCGGTTGTACACCACGGTGCAGACATCGAACGCGCCGTCATCCAGCAACTGGGTGATGCGGGTGGCGATTTCCTGCGCCTCGGCGAAGCCGATGGTCTTCTTGCCGGCGAACGAGATGTCGCCGATCAGGCGGCTGCCGATCTCGCGGCGCAGGTAGTCGCGCCCCTTGCGGCCGACGGCGAGGATCTTGACCGTCTTGCCTTCCGCCTCAAGCCGGCGGGCGAGGTTGCGGGTCATGCGGCCGACGTTGCTGTTGAAGGCGCCGGCCAGGCCGCGCTCGCCGGTGACGGGCACCAGGAGGTGGACCTTGTCGGCGCCGGTGCCGGCGAGTAGCTTCGGCGCCGTGGGCGAGCCCGCCACCGACGCGCCCAGGGAGGCGAGCATCCGCTCCATGCGCTGGGCATAGGGGCGGGCCGCCTCGGCCTGGGTTTGCGCGCGGCGCAGCTTCGATGCCGCGACCATCTTCATGGCCGAGGTGATCTTCTGCGTCGACTTCACGCTGGTGATGCGGACCCGAAGGTCCTTCAAGGTCGCCATGGCGCGATGCTACCGGGTCAGGCGAACGACTTGGTGAAGCCGTCCAGGAACGCGATGAGCTTCTTCTCGGTGTCCGGCTTGATCTCGCGGTCGGCGCGGATCGAGTCGATGATGGCCGGCTCGCGCGCCTTGAGGTCGGAGAGCAGCTGGCTTTCGAAGCGGCCCACCTTGCCCACCTCGATCTTGTCGAGGTAGCCGCGCACGCCGGCGAACAGGCCCACCACCTGCTCCTCCACCGGCACCGGCTTGAACTGGGGCTGCTTGAGCAGCTCCGTCAGGCGCGCGCCACGGGCCAGCAGCTGCTGGGTGGAGGCATCGAGGTCGGAGGCGAACTGGGCGAAGGCGGCCATCTCGCGGTACTGGGCGAGCTCCAGCTTGATGCGGCCGGCGACCTGCTTCATGGCCTTGATCTGCGCGGCGGAACCCACGCGCGAGACCGAGATGCCGACGTTCACCGCGGGGCGGATGCCCTTGAAGAACAGCTCGGTCTCCAGGAAGATCTGGCCGTCGGTGATCGAGATCACGTTGGTCGGGATGTAGGCCGAGACGTCGCCGGCCTGGGTCTCGATGACCGGCAGGGCGGTGAGCGAGCCGGCGCCGAGGCTGTCGTTCATCTTCGCGGCGCGTTCCAGCAGGCGCGAATGCAGGTAGAACACGTCGCCCGGATAGGCCTCGCGGCCCGGCGGGCGGCGCAGCAGCAGGGACATCTGGCGGTAGGCGACGGCCTGCTTGGAAAGGTCGTCGTAGAAGATGACCGCGTGCATGCCGTTGTCGCGGAAATACTCGCCCATGGTGCAGCCGGTGTACGGCGCCAGGAACTGCATCGGCGCCGGGTCGGAGGCGGTGGCGGCGACCACGATGGAGTATTCCATCGCGCCGTTCTCTTCCAGGGTGCGCACCAGCTGGGCGACGGTGGAGCGCTTCTGGCCGATGGCGACGTAGATGCAATAGAGCTTCTTGCTCTCGTCGCCGCCGGCGTTGATGCCCTTCTGGTTCAGGATGGTGTCGACGATCACCGCGGTCTTGCCGGTCTGGCGATCGCCGATGACCAGCTCGCGCTGGCCGCGGCCGATCGGGATCAGGGCGTCGATCGCCTTGATGCCGGTCTGCATCGGCTCGTGCACGGACTTGCGCGGGATGATCCCCGGCGCCTTCACTTCCACAAGACGCCGATCGCCTTCGATCGGCCCCTTGCCGTCGATCGGGTTGCCGAGGCCGTCGACCACGCGGCCGAGCAGACCCTTGCCCACCGGCACGTCCACGATGCGGCCGGTGCGCGAGACGGTGTCGCCTTCGCGGATGGCGCGGTCGTCGCCGAAGATCACGACGCCGACATTGTCGGTTTCGAGGTTCAGCGCCATGCCGGTGAGGCCGGCGGACGGGAAGCTGACGAGCTCGCCGGCCATCACGTTCTGCAGGCCGAAGATGCGGGCAATGCCGTCACCCACGCTCAGCACCTGGCCAGTCTCGGAAACGTCGGCCTCGGTATCGAAAGAAGCAATCTGCTTCTTCAGGATCTCCGAGATCTCGGCGGGACGGATCTCCATATCACGCGGCTCCCTTCATGGCGTACTGCAGGCGCTGCAGCCGGGACTTGAGGCTAGAGTCGAACAACCGCGCGCCGATGCGCACGACCAGCCCGCCGAGCAGGCTTGGGTCGACCTTCTTGACGAT
This sequence comes from Rhodospirillales bacterium, assembly GCA_947458025.1. Taxonomy (GTDB): domain Bacteria; phylum Pseudomonadota; class Alphaproteobacteria; order Acetobacterales; family Acetobacteraceae; genus CAMDGX01. The sequence goes on from CANHCJ010000106.1 coordinate 9,964, forward strand.
GTTCACGTTGCCGTACCCCGCCTCGATCAGGCGGGCGCGGAGCTGCTGCTCCTGCACGTCGGTGAGGGCGTGGGCGGATTCCACCTGGGCCACCACCACGCCGCGCTTGGCGGCGACGAGGGCGGCGAAGGCGGCGATGATGCCCTGCAGCGCGGCGAGGCGGCGGTTGGCGGCCACCACGCCGACGAAATCGAGCACGGTCTTGCCGAAGCCGGCGGCTTCCAGCACGGCGCGGATGGCCTTGCCGGCGCTGTTCACGTCGATCAGCGGCGAACGCACGAGGCGCTTCAGATCGGCGTTGTCGGCGATGAGGCGGCCGAGGCTTTCCATCTGCTCCACCACCTGGTCCAGCTGGTGCTGGTCGGCGGCATGGGCATAGAGCGCCGCCGCGTAGCGGTCCGTGAGGCCGCCGCTGGTGGAGATCGTGTTGCCGCCTGAGGTTTGCGCCGACGCCAAGGGCCCGGTCCCGTCTGCTGGGCCGCGCCGGGGGCTCCCGAGGCGGCCGGTGGAGAAATCAAGCCGGAGAGTCCGGCCAGAAGCACAATAAGGGCGGCGGCGCCGGCGCGGGGCCGACGTCGCAATCACCACTGTTGCAGGGGGCTCTATCATGGGGTGCCGGGCCCTGCAACATACCGCGGAGCAAGATTCGCCCGAACCCGGCACCCAAAATCGTAACGGCGCCTAGGCGGCGTGGCGGCGGACCGCGCCGGTGACCTCCTGGCGCAGGCTGACGGAGACCACGCCGATCACCTGGCGCAGGTTTCCCTCCACCAGATGGACCATCTCGGCCGGCATGCGGTCCATGGCGATGTCCACCCGCACCGCCTCGCCGCGGCGTTCGGCGGTGAAGCTGTCGGGCACAAGGTCACGCTTGGCGAAGGGCTGGAGCAGGCGCGGGAGCAGGCCGGCGGAGGATTCGGCCTGGACGGAAAAGCGCACGGCGGCGTGCTGGCCAACGAGGGACCACGGCTGGGCCGCGGGGGTCTGGACGGACATGGAGGGAACTCCGGAAGGACGGGCAGAGGAACGGCAGGCGCGCGGAAACCCCGGCTGCTCAGGCAGCCGGGCCGGTAATTCGCGCAATGCCCATCCAGGAGTTCATACGACAGGATTAGCAGGTCAGGCGGGCGGCCGCCATACCAGTTCCGGGAGCCTGAGCAGCGGAATCCGCCCGAGCGAGAGGGTGCGGTTCTGCAGGCTGAGCGGCACCTCCACCACCGGCGCGCCGCCGCCGGCGGGTGGGCGGGCCATCAGCGCCAGC
>CANHCJ010000107.1 GCA_947458025.1 Rhodospirillales bacterium
GCGCATGTGCGCGCGCTGACCCAGGCGGAAGGGCCGCCGCCGCTGACCCGGGCGCGGCATCGGGCGGCGCTGGAGGAGGCGGTGGCGAGCCTGGAGCGCGCGCTGGAGGCGCCGCATCCGGAGTTGCGCGGCGAGGATCTGCGCCTGGCGCTGCGGGCGCTGGGGCGATTGACCGGGCAGGTGGGGGTGGAAGACATCCTCGATTCCGTGTTCCGTCAGTTCTGCATCGGCAAGTGAGGGAGCGAATGATGACCCGGCGCTTCGACGTGATCGTGGTGGGGGGTGGCCATGCCGGCTGCGAGGCGGCGGCGGCCTCAGCGCGGATGGGGGCGCGCACGCTGCTGGTGACGCACAAGCGGGCGACGATCGGCGAGATGTCGTGCAACCCGGCGATCGGGGGGATCGGCAAGGGGCACCTGGTGCGGGAGATCGACGCGCTGGACGGGTTGATGGGCCGGGCCGCGGACATGGCCGGGATCCATTTCAAGCTGCTGAACCGGAGCAAGGGGCCGGCGGTGCGCGGGCCGCGGGCGCAGGCGGACCGGGCGCTGTACCGGCGGGCGATGCAGGACCTGCTGGCGGCGCAGGCGGGGCTGGAGATTGCGGAGGCCGGGGTTGAGGACCTGGTGGTGGACGCGGCCGGCGAGGTGGGCGGCGTGGTGACCGACCGCGGCGAGACGCTGCTGGCCGGCGCCGTGGTGCTGACGGCGGGGACCTTCCTGCGCGGGGTGATCCATATCGGGCATGAGACGCGGCCGGCGGGGCGGATGGGGGATGCGCCGGCGGTGGGGCTGGCGCTGCGGCTGGAGCGGCTGGGCCTGCCGCTGGGGCGGCTCAAGACCGGGACGCCGCCGCGGCTGGATGGGCGGACGATCGCCTGGGAGCGGCTGGCGGCGGACCATGGCGATGCCGAGCCCGAGTTCTTCAGCACGATGACGACGGGAGTGGCCAACCGGCAGGTGGCCTGCGGGGTGACGGCGACGACGGAGGCGACGCACCGGATCATCCGCGACAACCTGCAGCTTTCGGCGGTGTATGGCGGGCAGATCGCCGGGCGGGGGCCGCGCTATTGCCCGTCGATCGAGGACAAGGTGGTGCGCTTTGCCGAACGCGGGCAGCACCAGATCTTCCTGGAGCCGGAGGGGTTGGAGGACGACACCGTCTATCCCAACGGCATCTCGACCAGCCTGCCGGCCGAGGTGCAGGCGGCACTGGTGGCCTCCATCCCCGGGTTGGAGGCGGCGCGCATCCTGCGGCCGGGCTATGCGGTGGAATACGACTATGTCGATCCGCGGGCGCTGCATCCTTCGCTGGAGTTGGCCGCCCTGCCCCGGCTGTTCCTGGCCGGGCAGATCAACGGGACCACCGGCTATGAGGAGGCGGGGGCGCAGGGGATCATGGCCGGGATCAATGCGGCCAGCCGTGCCTCGGGGGGCGAGGCGCTGACGCTGGACCGGGCCGAGGCCTATATCGGCGTATTGATCGATGACCTCACGACGCAGGGGGTTTCCGAGCCGTACCGGATGTTCACCTCGCGCGCCGAGTATCGGCTGACGCTGCGGGCGGACAATGCCGATCTGCGGTTGACCGGGCGGGGGATTGCCTGCGGGGTGGTGGGGGCGGCGCGGGCGGGGCAGTTCCAGCTTCATGCGGCGGAGATGGCGCGGGCCGAGGCGCGGGCGCGGGCGGAGGCGGCAACGGCCCAGGAGCTGCGGCGGCAGGGGGTGGATGTGCCGGCGGAGGCCGAGAAGCGTTCGTGTTTCGCCTGGATCGCGCATCCGCGGCTGGGCGAGGCGGATGCGATGCGGGTTTTTCCGTGGCTCGCGGAACTGGCGCCGCGGGTGCGCGCGCAGTTGCAGGCCAATGCGCTGTACGACGGGTATCTCGCCCGGCAGGAGAAGGACATCCAGTGGTTCCGCAAGGAGGAGGCGGTCGTGATCTCTCCGGAGCTGGACTATGGCGAAGTGGGCGGGCTTTCGGCGGAGATGCGGGAGCGGCTGGGGGCGTCTCGCCCCACGACGCTGGGGGCAGCGGGGCGGGTGCCTGGGATCACCCCGGCGGCGCTTTCGGCGATCCTGGCGCATGTGCGCAAGCCGGCGCCGGCGCGGCGTTTCACGTGAAACCCGCCCCTTTCGCCGTTTCACGTGAAACAACGGACAGGCTGGACAGATTCCTGACTCTCGTCCTGGCCTGGAACCGCACCATCAACCTGGTGGGCAAGCAGGACGAGGGGCAGCTGCGCCAGCGGCATCTGGAGGATTCGCTCGGCCTGCTGCCGCATCTTCCCCCGGATTTCGAGCGGGCGATCGACCTTGGTTCCGGCGGGGGGTTCCCCGGGCTGGTGCTGGCGATCGCCACCGGGCGGCATTTCGACCTGGTGGAGGCGGACCAGCGCAAGGCGGCGTTCCTACGTGAGGCGGCGCGGATCACCGAGGCGCCGGCCACCGTGCACGCCGTGCGCATCGAGGCGGTGCGCCTGGCCCCTGCCCCGCTGGTGACCGCGCGTGCGCTGGCGCCATTGCCGGTGCTGCTCGGCTGGGCGGTGCCGCTGCTGGCGCCGGGCGGGGTGTGCGTGTTTCCGAAGGGCCGCACCGCCGAGGAGGAATTGACGCGGGCGCGCAGGCAGTGGCACATGCGCGTCGAGCAATGGAGCAATCCGCTCGCCCCCGACGCCCGCATCCTCCGGTTGAGCGAGATCGCCCGTGTCTGACGTGTCTGACCCTTCTCGCGCCGAGGGCCCCGCCCGCATCATCGCCGTGGTGAACCAGAAGGGCGGCGTGGGCAAGACGACGACCACGATCAACCTTGCCACCGCGCTGGCCGCGGCCGGGCATCGGGTGCTGATCGTGGACCTGGACCCGCAGGGCAATGCCTCCACCGGCATCGGCATCGCGCCGAGCCAGCGCAGTGCGGGCACCTATGCGCTACTGCTGGAGGAGATCGGGCCCGAGGCGGCGGTGTTGCCCACCTTCGTGCCCGATCTGGGCATCATCCCGGCCGAGGTGGACCTGGCCGGGGCCGAGATTGAGCTGGTGACACTGGATCGGCGGGAGTTCCGCCTGCGCGAGGCGCTGCACGCCCCTGCCCTGGCCGGGTATTCCCATATCCTGATCGACTGCCCGCCCAGCCTGGGGCTGCTGACGCTGAACGGGCTGGTGGCGGCGGATGCCGTGCTGGTGCCGCTGCAATGCGAGTTCTTCGCGCTGGAGGGGCTGAGCCAGCTGATGCGCACCATCGAGCGGGTGCGCCAGGCGCTGAACCCCAGGCTGCGGGTGCAGGGGATCGTGCTGACCATGTACGACCGGCGCAACAACCTCTCCGACCTGGTGGCGGCCGATGCGCGCGGCTTCTTCGGGACGCAGGTGTACGAGACCGTGATCCCGCGCAACATCCGCGTGTCCGAGGCGCCGAGCCACGGCAAGCCGGTGATCCTCTATGACCACAAATCGCCGGGCGCGCAGGCCTATATCCGGCTCGCCCAGGAATTGCTGCGCCGCGAGCGCGCGTTTTCGGAGACCCGCCGATGAGCAAGGAACCCGGACAGCGCCTCGGCCGGGGCCTGGCGGCCCTTCTGGGGGACCAGCGCCCTGCCCCGGCGGCGGCGCCGGCCGCGGCCCCTGCCCCCGGCCCCGGCGTGGCCTCGATCCCGGTGGAGCACCTGGAGCCCGGGCCGTTCCAGCCGCGCGGCGATTTCGACCCGGCGAGCATGGCGGAGCTGGTGGATTCCATCCGCGCCCGCGGCATCCTGCAGCCGCTGCTGGCCCGGCCGCATCCCGAGGCGAAGGAGCGCTTCCAGATCATCGCCGGGGAACGCCGCTGGCGCGCCGCCCAGCAGGCCGGGCTGCATGCCGTGCCGACGCTGGTGCGCGCGTTGAGCGATGCCGAGGCGATGGCCGCCGCGCTGGTGGAGAACCTGCAGCGCCAGGACCTCAACGCCATCGAGGAGGCGGAAGGCTACCACCGCCTAACCGAGGAGTTCGGGCTGACGCAGGAACGCCTGGCCGAGGCGGTCGGCAAGTCCCGCAGCCATGTCGCCAACATGCTGCGGCTGCGCCACCTGCCGTCCACGGTGCAGGAGGAGGTACGGCGCGGGCGGCTTTCCGCCGGCCATGCCCGCGCCCTGCTGGGCCACCCTGAGCCGGCCAAGGCGGCGTTGGCGGTGATCGCACGCGGGCTCAACGTGCGGCAGACCGAGGCGATGGTGCCGGGCCATGGCACCAAGGCCCGTGTCAGCGAGGGGATGAAGGCGGCCAAGGACCCGGAGACCGCGGCGCTGGAGCGCGACCTGGCGGAGCGCCTGGGGCTGAAGGTGGAGATCGCCTTCGACGGCAAGGCCGGCAGCGTGCGGATCCACTACCGGACGCTGGACCAGCTGGACGGCCTGATCACGCTGCTGATGCCGTCCTGACCCAGGGGGTCTGGGGCCGCCGGCCCCAGCGGGTCGAGGGCAGAGCCCTCGCCTTCCTTCCCTTCTGACGGGTCACTGTTCCCGATGCTGGTATAGGTCGCCCTAACGCCGACGCTGCTGGGCGGCGCGCTGGGCGAGGCCGAGCAGGACGCTGCGGCAGATCGTCTCGGCCGGGGTGCCGGTGCGTTTGCAGGCGCGCTCCGCCTCCCACACCCGCGTTGCGGCGGCTTCCAGGGCGGGTTCCGGCCACAGGCGCAGGGCCTGGACGAAGGCGGGCTCGCGGCGGAAGAACAGTGGCGGGCGGACGGTCTTGGCGGCTTCGGTGGCCGAGGCGCCCTGGGCCATGGCGGCGCGGGCGCGTTGCAGCTTCTGCAGGTGGCCGAGCGTGGCGCGCAGCAGGGCCACCGCGGCGGTGCCCTCGGCCATGGCCAGTTCCAGCGCGCGGTCGGTTTCGGCCACGTCGCCGGCGGTGGCGGCGAAGAGCGCGTCGTCCATCGACAGGCCGGCGAGGTCGCCGACGCAGAGCTCCGCCGCGGCAAGGTCCACGCGGCCGCCGTGGCCGACGAACAGGGCCAGCTTTTCCAGCTCCGAGCGCGTCACCGCCTGGTCGGCGCCGAGATGGGCGGTGAGCCATTCCCGCGCCTCCGGCGTGACGGAGACGTCGAGCCCGGACAGGATGGTGCCGATCGCCTGTTCCAGCGCGCTGCCTTCCAGCTTGTAGCAGCCGATCGCCACCGCATCGGACAGGCGTTCCAGGGCGGTGCGCAGCTTGGCGCGGGCGGGCAGGCCGGGGGCTTCCAGCACCAGCAGCGCCTCTCCGCCGCGATCGAGCGCGGCGGTGACGGCGGCGGTGGCGGCGTCGGTGATGTCGCGCACCCGCACCACGCGGCGGCCGCCGGTCAGCGCCCGGCTGCCCATCTCCTCGGCCAGGCGGGGCAGGCCGTCGCGCTCCAGCTCGGCCACGCGGAACGGGTCGTCCAGCCCACCGGCGACGGCGCGGACCAGGCGGTTGGCACGGTCCCGGATCATTCCGACGTCTTCGCCGAACAGCAGCACGGCGCGGCAGGCCCCCGGGGCATCGAGGAACCCCTCCACCCGCCGTGCGTCGAGCTTCATCCCGGCGCGCGGCGGGCGAAATGCACCGCCAGCTGGGTCACGATCTGGTCGGCCAGCGCGTCCACCATGCGTCGTTGCACAGATGCACTGGTCAGCTCGGCCGAGAAGAACTGCTGGTTGATCACGTTGATCGCATCCACCTCCCGCGAGGAGCCGCTGGCCACCGTGGTGCGCTGGGCATCCTGGGCGGAGAGCACCCAGTTGGCGACGCCCATGAGCCGCACGCGCGAGGCCGAGGTATCCGGCTGGATTCCGATCGCCTCGGTGGTGATGACGTACTGCACCGCGAGGTCGTAGCGGCGGCCGACCGGCGGCGTGCCGCGTTCCAGCCGGGTCTGCAGCGCCTGGCGCAGCAGCTGGCCGGAGCGTTCGGGGATCAGCTGGACGTTGATCTCGGACAGGCGGGCCTGGACCTCGGAATCGCGGCCGCCGGTGCCGTAGAGCGGGCGGAAGCCGCAGCCGGCGAGCGCGGCCAGCGCCGCCGCCAGCAGCCCGCGCCGGGCGATGGCTTGCGCGCCCGCCATCGCCCTACCCGGCCGTGACGAAGTTCACGATCCGGCCCGGCACGTAGATGCGCTTCACCACGCGCTTGCCCTCCAGCTGGCGGGCCACGTTGGGCTCGGCCGCCGCGGCTTCCAGCACCGATGCCTCGTCCGCGCCCGGGGCCACCACGATCGTGCCGCGCAGCTTGCCGAGGATCTGCACCGCGATGGTGAGGCTTTCGGCCACCGTCAGGCTGTCATCGGCCTCGGGCCAGGGGAGTTCGGCGACCAGGCCGGCGCGGCCGGGGTGCAGGCGGGCGTGCATCTCCTCGGCCAGGTGCGGCATCATCGGCGCGACGAGGCGGGCGATCGTCTCCAGCGCCTCGAACCGCGCCCAGGCCAGGGCGGCATCGGCGGGGTCGCCGCGTTCGGCCTCGGTGATCGCGTTGGTGAGCTCGTAGATGCGCGCCACGGCGACGTTGAAGGTGAAGTCTTCCAGTGCCTCGGTGACCGCGCGGATGGTGCGGTGGGTGGCGCGGCGCAGGGCGCGGGCGGGGGCGGACCATTCGGCGGGCAGCGCCGCGGGGGCCGCGGGGGCGGATTCGACGAGGCGGAACAGGCGCTGGGTGAAGCGGAAGGCGCCGACCACGCCGGCCTCGGTCCACTCCATGTCGCGTTCCGGCGGGTTGTCCGACAGGATGAACCAGCGCGCGGTGTCGGCGCCGTAGCGGTCGATGATCTCGCCGGGGTCGACCGTGTTGCGCTTGGATTTCGACATCTTCTCGATGCGGCCGACCTGCACCGGGCCGCCGCCGGTCTTTTCCACCGCCGAGCCGTCGCCTTGGATCTCCACCTCGTCGGGCGAGAGCCAGCGGCCATCCTCGGCGCGGAAGCTGGCGTGGGTCACCATGCCCTGGGTGAACAGGGCGGCGAAGGGCTCGTCCAGGCCCACATGGCCGGTCTTGCGCATCGCGCGGGTGAAGGAGCGGGAATAGAGCAGGTGCAGGATCGCGTGCTCGATGCCGCCGATATACTGATCCACGGGCAGCCAGTGGTCGACGGCGGCGCGATCGACCACCTGGGCCGAGCCGGGCGAGCAGAAGCGGGCGAAATACCAGGAGCTGTCCACGAAGGTGTCGAGCGTGTCGGTCTCGCGCTCGGCCTTGCCGCCGCATTTGGGGCAGGCGACGTGCTTCCAGGTGGGGTGGTGGTCCAGCACCTTGCCGGGGCGGGAGAAATCGACGTCGTCCGGCAGGACCACGGGGAGTTGCTCCTCCGGCAGCGGCACCACGCCGCAGGACGGGCAATGGACCACCGGGATCGGGCAGCCCCAGTAGCGCTGGCGGCTGAAGCCCCAGTCGCGCAGGCGCCAGTTCACCACGCCCTTGCCGGTGCCGCGCTGCTCCAGCGCGTCGATGGCGGCGCGCTTGGCTTCAGCGGGGGCGCGCAGACCGTCGAGGAAGCCGGAGTTGAAGATGGTGCCGTCCTCGACGAAGGCCTTGGTGCCGACCTGGTAGGTGGCGGCGTCCTCGCCGGGCGGCAGCACCACGGGGGGGACCGGCAGGGCATACTTGCGGGCGAAGTCGAGGTCGCGCTGGTCGTGCGCGGGGCAGCCGAAGATGGCGCCGGTGCCGTATTCCATCAGCACGAAATTGGCGATCCAGACCGGGTAGCTGGCGCCCTCGATGAAGGGGTGGGCGACGCGCAGGCCGGTGTCGTAGCCGCGCTTCTCGGCGGCTTCGATCACCGCCTCGCTGGTGCCCATCTGGCGGCATTCGGCGACGAAGGCCTCCGCCCCGGCATCGCGGGCGGCGACGGCGGCGGCGAGCGGGTGTTCCGGCGCGATGGCCAGGAAGGACATGCCGAACAGCGTATCCGGCCGGGTGGTGTAGACCTCCACCGCGTCGATGCCGGCTTCGGGCTGGGTGAGGCCGAAGGAGAGGCGCGCGCCCTCGCTGCGGCCGATCCAGTTGGCCTGCATCAGGCGCACGCGTTCCGGCCACTTGTCCAGCGTGTCGAGCGCGGAGAGCAGCTCCGGCGCGTCGGCGGTGATGCGGAAGAACCACTGGGCGAGCTGCTTCTTTTCCACCGGCGCGCCGGAGCGCCAGCCGCGGCCATCGATCACCTGCTCGTTGGCCAGCACGGTGCCGTCCACCGGGTCCCAGTTGACCCAGCTTTCGCGGCGGTAGACGAGGTCCTGCTTCAGGAAATCGAGGAACAGCTTCTGCTGGTGGACGTAGTATTTCGGGTCGCAGGTGGCGAATTCGCGGCTCCAGTCCAGCGAGAGGCCCATGCGCTGCAGTTCCGCCCGCATGTTGGCGATGTTCTCCCAGGTCCACTTGGCCGGGTGGACGCCGCGCTCGATCGCCGCGTTCTCGGCCGGCAGGCCGAAGGCGTCCCAGCCCATGGGGTGCATGACCACGTGGCCGCGGGCGCGCTTGTAGCGGGCCACGACGTCGCCGAGGGTGTAGTTGCGCACGTGGCCCATGTGGATCTTGCCGCTGGGATACGGGAACATCTCCAGCACGTAGTATTTGGGCCGGCCCTCCGCGGGCACGTCCTCCACGCGGAACACGCCGCGCGCATCCCATGCCGCCTGCCACTTGGGCTCGGTTGCCCGGAAATCGTATCGCGGCCCTTCGGCCGCCGCCGCACCATCGCTCATCCGCACGCACGCTCCATGGCCCTGGCCGCCGGCCCGCTCACGGGCGGAGGATGCCGCGACGGCGGGGGCAAGAAAAGGTCAGTCGCGGCGCACCTGCTGCACGCGCAGCTCACGCGCGCGGGCGAGGATCTTGTTTTCCATCTCGGCCGCCGCCGCGGTGGACACCGGCGCGTCGGCCCAGTTGCCGCCCTGGAGCACCTGGCGGAACAGCGAGACGCGGATGCCGTCGGCGCGCAGGGTGCGGCCGAGGATGAAGGCGGTGGCCTTGAAGCGCTCGCCGCCGCTGCCGGGCGGCTGGTACCAGTCGGTGATGATGACGCCGCCGAAGGGGTCGGCGGTGACCATCGGCATGAAGCTGAGGGTTTCGAGCGCGCCGCGCCAGAGATAGGCGTTGACACCAAGGGCGCCGCCCTGGTCCTGCCGGTCGGCGCCGCTGCCGCGGGACGGGGAGAAGAGCGAGCCCACATCGGCGATCGAGCCCGCGGGCATCCGCAGCCGCGGGTCGGCCAGGTCTTCGGCCGGCTTGCTGTTGCCGCAACCGGCCAGGACGAGCCCGCACGCCAGAACGGAGCAGAGCCTGGTGACAATGGCGCGCATGGTGGAATCCCCTTCCCGAGACTGATCGCTTGAGGCTCTAAGCACCTGGGTGGGAAAAGTCCAAGGCCGAAGTGCCGGCACCATGTTCGCTCCGGCGCCGCGCAAAAGAAAGGGGCGGCAGCTTGCGCTGCCGCCCCCCGGTCTTCAGGCTCTTACCAGCGGAAGCTGTTGCCGATGATCACGGCAGTGGCATTCGCGCTGCGCGTGGCGCCGGCCGGGGCCGTGGCGTCCAGCGTCAGGTTCACGCCGGCTTCCTTGGCGGTGCCGACGACACCTTCGAGGAACACGCGAGCGCCCGGAGCGTAGTCCCAGCGAGCGCCGAAGCCGATGCCGGTGTCGAAGCGCTGGGCGGTGTTGGTGGTCACACCGTTGGTCGAGGCGGAGATGTAGTGCAGGCCGACCGCATACGGGCCAGTCGCGTAGGCGGCGCCCAGCGACCAGACGGTCGACTGCTTCTGGCCGCGCGGCGACAGGTTGTTGCCGCCGTTGAAGGTGCCGGTCTCGAGGCGGCCGCCAACGGTGAAGCCCATGTAGGTAGCCTGCAGGCCGGCGCCGAAGATGCCCTGGCCGCGGTTGGTCTGCGCGCCAGCAACGCTGGAGCCGACGACGCCGCTGCCGGTGTAGCTGACCTGGGCGACCAGGCCGACGCCGGCGAGGGTGCCGTCATAACGGCCAGCGACCTGGAACTGGTTGCGGTAGCGATTGAAGTCGCCCGCATCCGGAGAGGTCGCCTGACGGCCAGCGCCGCCGAGGTTCGGGGTGTTGCCGTCGCCGGTCTGGCCCGAGGCCGAGGACGGGGCGAACGACACGCCGAAGCGCAGGCCGCTCCACGACGGGGTCTCGTAGATGATCTTCTGGGTGCGGTCGGTGCCGATGTTGGTGTGGAACTGGTACGGGTTCACCGTGCGCGCGAAGATCGGCGCCCAGCCGTTCCAGCCACCGTCAGCGATCAGACCCTCGAGGGTGCCGGTGCTCATCGTGCCCGAGACGCCCGGGAAGGTGCCGAAGCTCACATAACCCCAGCTGTCGCCACCGACATACATCACGGCGCGGTCGAGGAAGAGGGTGTTGGTGACGCGGTTGCCGCCCGTGCCAACGCCGCCGCCGACGCCGCCGGTGTTGTTGTTCAGACGGAACTGGGCATGCGCACCGTAGCGCAGGCCGCCCTGGGTCTGGGCGTCGAAGCCCGGGAACAGGCGGATGGTGTGCATCATGCCGAAGGGATCAACCTTCGCCTGGCGCTGCGGCGCGGCGGTGACCGGCGCGACGATCTGGGTGTTGCCCGCCGGCAGGGTGCCGGTGAACTGGGCGGTCACGCCAGTGGTGTTGTTCACCATCAGGCCGGGCACGGCAGCGCGAGCCGCCAGGGTGGCCTTGTCGTTGGTGTTGCTCGAGAAACCAGCGCCGAAGAACTGGTACACATCGAAGCGGACCACCATCGCACCCGGAGCGGCGGTGCCGCGGAGCGCGCTGGACGTGCCGGTCGCGCCGTGCTGGATCGCCTCCAGGCCGGCCGCAGAGGCCGCCCCGGTCATCGCAACTGTGGCCGCACCGGCCAGCAGGAACTTACGCATTGCAATCTCCTTGCAGTACCGGGTTGCCCCGGCGGAGTTGGAAGGTCCCGCCCCGTTTCCCCCCGGTTGGACCAACGATTGAGAATGGCTTCCCAACTCGTTGATCCAGCCGCCAACAGGCGGGAGCAGCCGGACCTAGGCAGACTATTGCCCCCATGCCGGCCAGCCCGCAATCGGGCATTCGCGGTTGCCATGGCATTTCCGAAACACTGTTGCGGCGAAGCCACAGCCGTCCCGGGCGCATCGCTACGGCGCCAGCGCCCCGATCGCGGCCGCGCAGCGCAGCCCCGGCAGGCGCCGCACCGAGCCGCCATCGACGCCGCCCAGCGCGCCCACC
>CANHCJ010000108.1 GCA_947458025.1 Rhodospirillales bacterium
CTCTCTTGACTATGTTGGATCGCGCGACGGACCGCCTCTGTCGTAGTGGCGCTGCCGTGGAGAAACTGGCCCATAGCGCATCCTTCCATCCCTGCTTGAAGGGTGCACCATCAAAGCCTGGGATCCAACAGCTAGGAACACCCGGCATGTGGACGACCACCTATCACCGCTTCCTCAATCGGGCGGCATTCCTGGCGGCGTGCGACGGCGCCGATTGGCCCCGCGGGCCGGACAACCAACCGTTGCCGCCGGACGGGGCCACGCTGGTCGAGATCGGGCCACTCATTGCGCCGCCCAGCATTGGGCCGGACGGCATGCCCATCCCGGGCGAGGTTCTGGATCCGCGCCACCACGTCAACGCCGCCTGGCACGGTATCGATGTGCCCGAGGCGTTCCGCGCGGCCGCCGTCGCACCCGCGACACCGAACCGGTGCTTCGCGTTGCCAGCGCCGCCGACGGCCGAACCGCCTGTGCCGACCGTGATCCCCGCGTGGAAGGGCAAGGCGGCACTTCGAGAAGCCGGGCTGCTGGATGCCGTTGAGGCGGCCGTCGCGGCAGCAGGTGGTCGTGTCCAAGATGCTTGGGCTGGAGCATCCGAATGGAGCCGCGACAGCGACTTCCTTCGCACGCTTGCCGAGGGTTTGGGACTCCCCTACAGCCAGGTCGACGCGCTGTTTCGGTCCGCTGACCTCATCCAGAGCTGATTTTAACCCTGGTAGGGTGCCCCAGTCCGCTACAGATATCTCCCACCCATCTGCCGTACGCTGGATCAACCCTCGCATGGAGCAACAGACCAATGACCTGCTCCGCCATACGGTTAATGCCTATAGCTCCACTCCCAGAAGGGCAAATCTCTCATCGAATAGGGACTGACTTTAGGGAGGAAGGTGACGGTCGGGCGGACCCGTGGGCCCAGGATCGGAGGCAAGGACGTCGTTAGAAAGCCTTGGCCGCGCCCGGGCGGAACCGGTTGGACGGTACGAAGCCGGATCGCTCGGCGGTCCGCGGGAAGCGGACCCAGACCGCCCGGTTCGGGTGCAACCCGCCGCCGCGGATCGCCGGCACGGCGGTCAGCCGCGCGCGGTGCAGTAGGCGGGTGTCGGCAACGCCGCAGTTCGGGTGGATGCCGCCGTTCTCCGCCACCACCGTCTCCCACGCCGCCCGCCGCCGCTCCAGTGTTGCGGGGTCGTGGAGCGCGGTGCAGTCGAGCACATCGGCATTGAGATCCACCACGATCTCGTCCCCGTCCTCCACGAAGGCGATCGGCCCGCCGAGGGCTGCTTCCGGCCCAACATGGCCGATCACCAGACCCACCGAGCCGCCCGAGAAGCGCGCATCGGTCATCAGCGCCACCACGATGCCGCGCTCGCGGCACAGCGTGGTGATGCGTGAGGTGGGATCGAGCATCTCCGGCATCCCCGGCGCACCGCTGGGGCCATCGTAGCGTACGATGATCATGTCGCTGTCCTGGAACGAACCCGGGTCCTGGTCGAGCGCCTGCAGCAGCCGCTGCTCGCCTTCGAACACCCGCGCGCGGCCGCGGAACACGTTGTTCTCGAGCCCGCCCTCCACGCCGGCGAGCTTCAGGATGGCGGAGAAGTCGGGCGAGAGGTTGCCGCCCAGCATGCGCAGCCCGCCGGTGGGCTTATAAGGCTTCTCCACTGGGTAGATCACTACGCCGTCCGCCCGCGGCGGCGCAAGGCGCGCCACCTGCTGCGCCAGGGTCTCGCCGGTGCAGGTCAGCACGTCGCCTTTCAGCAGCCCGGCGTCAAGCAACTCCTGCACGATCACCTGTACGCCGCCCACGCGGTCGATATCCATCATCGAGTAGCGGCCGTAGGGGCGGGCATCGGTCAGCACCGGCACCACGTGCTGCGAGAGATGGTTGAACTCCTCCGGCGTCATGATCTCAGACCAGAAATCCGCATAGCCCGCCGCCCGCGCGATCTCGGGCGCGTGCAGGACCACGTTGGTGGATCCGCCGATCGCCATCGCCACGATCACCGCATTGCGCAGCGAATCCCGCACCACGATGTCGCGCGGCTTGAGGTGGCGCTCCATCATCTGGGCCAAGTACTCCACGAGCTCGACCGGATACTGCTCCAGCCGGCGGGGATCGTCTGACGGGGTCGCCACCATGTGCAGCGGCTGCATCCCCACCACGCCGATGAAGGTCTGCATTGTGTTGTAGGTGAACATGCCGCCGCAGCTGCCGATGCCTGGGCAGGCGTTGCAGGCGATGCGGTGGCGGAACGCGGCGTCAGGGTGGCCCGCCACTTGGTAGGCGCTGATGATGTCGAGCGCGTCGCCGGTCTCGGGGTCATGCCCCGGGCGGATCGGCCCGTCGGACATCACGATGGCCGGCTGGTTGTGCTCCAGCAGGGCCGCGAGCGCGCCCACGGGCGGCTTGTCGCAGGCCACCACCGCGATGGTGCCAGCAAGGCCCGTGGCCGAGAGATGCTCACACAGCGCGTCGTGCGTCACCTCGCGGCCGATCAACGAATAGCGCATCTCGCGCGTGCCGTTGCGGATGCCGTCGGACGTGGCGATGGTATATTCCGGCTGGGTCAGGCGCAGGCGCAGCTGGCCCGGCCCCTGGCCGATGCGGCTCTTCAGCCGCTCATGGATCGCGTCCACCTTGGACATCACGCCGAGATAGCACTGGCTGTCCCCCTTGGTGCCGACCACGCCCACCGAAGGCTCGTGGATCAGATCGGGATCGGTGCCGATGACGCGCGCCATCCCGATGGTCTGGCTGGAGCGGCCGGGGTGGCGGTCGATGAGGACCGGCTTGCTGTTCGGCATGGTGCGATCTCTGCGTGACGGGGGCTGCGGCGCCTGGATGCCGGGCGGCCAACCGGTTGTCGGGATCGCGGTTATGGGCCGGACGCCGGCACCCGCGCAAGGCGATGCCCAGCTGCGTACCGGCGGCTTCGGCCCTTGACCTGCCCCTGTTTGTGGGTCCACGGGTTATGGGAGAGTTGGCCTGTGCCATGGCGCGCCCGTCTGGGCGTGCCGGAGCGGAGCGTAGGCAGGGCCAGCCGGGCGCGGCAAGATTGTTTGCGGAGCTGGTGGACGGTAGCCGAGGGCACAGTGCGGCCGGACAGTGTTGTAGTGGCGACGCCAGCGCTCGATCAGCACCTTGGCTTCGTGCAGGGTGCAGAATATCTCCCTGTCCAGGAGTTCATCGCGCAACTTGCCGTTGAAGCTTCAGGATGGCCTACATCCAGGCGTTCAATGCTATGGAGGAGAGCCTGCGCGCCAACGGCCGGACGAGCGCTTCCTGGCCGCCGTGCGCGAGATCGTGGCGCCGCTGGCGGTTCGCTTTTCCGGGCAGAACGAGGCGATCGACCGCGTGGCGGCGAGCGTGGACGGCATCGTGGAGGACGTGGCATACCTCAAGTACATGGCATACGCGCGGCGCCGCCCCCTCAGTGAGGCGACCCGCCGCTACTATTCGGCGACAGCGCTCATGAAGGTCAGCGTGAAGCAGGCGCCCTCGCTGGTGTTGGCTACCGATATGGTGCCGCGGATGGCCCCCATCGTACGCCGCACCACAGTCAGCCCGATGCCGGTTCCTCGCCCCACCGCCTTGGTCGTGTAGAACGGCTCGAATATGCGGTCCATCCGGTCAGCCGGGACACCGCCACCGGTATCGGTTACGTCGAGCATGACGGACACTCCGTCTTCCCGGCCCGTGATGCGGATCTTCTGTAACGAACGGCCAACCATTGCGTCACGCGCATTGGTCAATAAATTTACCATCACCTGTTCGATTTCGATCTGCCCGCCGCGCACTGGCGGCAGGTCCTCCTTCAGGTCAAGCGTGACCTCGATACCGGCATTGCGCAGCCCGCGCCCTATCAGTTCCATCGCTCCCTCCACCGCATCGGCGAGGCGGGTGACGCCACAGGAGCTTTCGCCGCGGCTGAACGCCAGCAGGTGCTGGATGGTCTTGCCGACGCGCGCGATCTGGCGCTCGATCCAGCCCAGGCTGTCGCCAACCCGCGCCACTGACGCTGCGTCAACCCCGTTCAGCAGCCGCATGCGCGAGGTGGCGGCGGTGGCCATCACGGCCTGCAGGGGTTGGGCCAGCTCGTGGGCGATGGCGCCGGCCATCTCGCCCAGCGTCGCGAGCTTGTCGGCCACCATCGCCTGGGCGGTTAACTCCCGCGCTTCGGTCACGTCAGTGATCACGCCGACAATCCGCTCCGGACGGTCGTCGGCACCCATCACCAGCATCGCGTTGCACTCGACGGTGCGAGTGGCGCCGTCGGGGCGCAGGATACGATAACTGCAGTGGGTGGCATGCTTCGCTGCGGCTTTCAGGTCCTGCTGCAGCGAGAGAACCTCGGCGCGATCCTCGGGGTGGATCATGGCGATGCGCGCTGCGTGTGAGGGCGCATCGCCAACCTGGGGCATGCCGTGGATGCGCCACATGCGCGAAGTCCAGGTGATCTTGTCGCTGGCGAAGTCATGAGTCCAAACACCCTGCTCAGCCGCTTCGGAAGCCATGCGAAACACTTGCTCGCTGGTGCGTATCGCCAGCTCCGCCTTCTTGGCCTCGGTGATGTCCGCCACCACACCAGTGAAGCGCACCGCCTTGCCCTGATCGTCGCGGAGCGGAATGCCCTGCCAATGGAGATATCGCACGGATCCATCCAGTCGGGTGATGCGAAAGCTGTTCTCGCCCCGCGAGCTCGGTTCAGCGCTCGAGCGTCGAAGCCAAGCTGACGGCGTGTTGTTCCGGTCTTCGGCATGCACGAACCGCGAGCGAAGTCTTTCGCTGAGGACAGTTGTGCGGGGGCGCACTCCAAAAAACTCCCACATCCTGGGAGACCAGCTCAAGCGACCAGTCGCTGAATTCCAATCCCAAACCGCCAAGCGAGCTGCGTCGATTGCCAGCTCGAAGCGCGCCGCCGTCTCGCGCACCACCTGCTCGCGCTCCACCTGTTTAGTGATGTCGATGTTGATGCCGGTGTAAGTCCAGCTGCCATCTGAGGGTCCGTGCAGCACGACGGTAGCGGCGGCGATGTGGCGCACCGTGCCGTCCGCAAGCAGCAAGCGGTACTGCATGCGCTGCACTTCGCCATGCGGTGCGCCGAGCGTCAGGGACCGGCCATGGCGGCTCAACCAGTCCCGGTCGTCCGGATGCACGATTGCCAGCGCCTCTTCCGTCGTCGGGAGCCCCGGTCGCGGCTCCCACCCGCGGATGTGCCACATCCGCTCCGACCAGTAGCCGGTATCCTCGGGCATCTGTATTTCGAAGATGGCGAGGTTAGCGATGTCGATGGCCAGGCGCAGGCGGGCCTCGCTCTTCTCCAGCGCCTGTGCCGCGCGATACCTTTCGGAAACATCGATGTTGACGCCGAAGATGCGGACGCCGGTGCCGCTGGCGCCGTGCTGGGCGATGACGCGGGCCTCAAGGTGGCGTATCGTCCCGTCCGAATGGACGCTTCGGAAGGCGAGATCGGAGCGGGTGCCGTCCGAGGCCTCGGTTAGGCTCGCCAGCCATCGGGCAAACAAGCTGCGATCCTCGGAGTGGACCAGCTCGATAACCCTATCGAGCGTTAGGCTGCCGGGTTCCGGAACCAAACCGCGGAGCTGCCACATCCGCTCGGACCAGATAGTGGTCTGCGTCTGCGGATCGAACTCGAACACGCCCATCTCAGCGGCATCGACGGCCAAGCGCAGACGCGCCTCGCTGGTCGCCAAGGTCATGGCAGCCAAGCGACGGTCGGTTACGTCCATGTGGCCTGCCCCCGTTTGGTTATCCGAGTGACATGCTAGTTAAGCGGGTTGGTTGATGCCAGTGTCGCTGTGGTCGGGCGATCGCCCGACCACAGGGTCGTGTCCCACCGCGTGGTGTAGGAGCGATGTTCCTGGTCGGGCTGGGCCGCCGTTTCAGGCTGGCACAGCGGACAGGCTGACGGGTGCAGTGTCGCTGACGGCACCGATGGTTTCCAGTGTCATGTAGCGGGCGCGCTGCGTGGCCCATTCGTCGGACTGCTCGAGCAGGATGGCACCGACGAGACGCACGACGGCGGCCTCGTTGGGGAATATGCCGACGACATCGGTGCGGCGCTTGATCCCGCCGTTGAGCCGTTCGATGGGGTTCGCCAGGGGGTTCAGGCGATGGCGCTGCGGATCAGGCGGAAAGTGGTGGCGATGGGTTGCAGGTTATGCGCGTTGGGCAGGCGTCGGCGGCTGGACACGCGGATGCCCTCGTTGAACAGCATCAGCATGGCCGCCAGTTCCTTGGCGCGCGCTGGGGCGGCGCCGGCGTCTTCCAGGCAAGCATAGAATACGCGCTGTATCGCCTCGAGATGCGTGCTGGCCCGCCCAACGAGTTCCTCGTCGACGTCGGCCATCTCCAGCACCGTGTTCACCAGCATGCAGCCACGATGGGCCTCGGCTCCACGCGCGCCGGTGAAGCTGCGCTCGAAGAAATGCTGCAGGGCATCCACCGGCGCCATCCCGGCGCGGGCGCCTTGCACCAGCTCCAGGGTGCGCGCGGCGAACAGGTCGAGGCAGGCGACATACAGGCTGCGCTTGTCGGTGAACGCGGCATAGAAGCTGCTGCGGCCGATGCCCATCGCCGCCAGCAGGTCGGCCAGCGAGGTGGCCTGGTAGCCCTTGCGCCAGAACAGCACCAGCGCCTGGTTCATGGCGTGGGATCGGTTGAACTCCAGCGGGCGGGCCATGCTTGTATTTTGGACTGAATGGTACAGAATAACAAGCGGCGGGCAACCTGCCCCGCCGGCCTGCATCCGAACCGAGGGAATGGGCCAGACGGTCCAGGGAACCGCCCATGAAGATCTTCCACGCGCCCAACACCCGCTCGGTCCGCATCGTCTGGCTGTTCGAGGAACTGGGGCTGCCCTACGAGCTGGAGAAGTACCGGCTCGGCGATCCCGCCATGCGCTCGCCCGAATATTCCAAGGTCCATCCCATGGGCCGCGTGCCGGCGCTGCAGGACGGCGCGACGACGATCTTCGAATCAGGCGCGATCGTGCAGTACGTGCTCGCCCGGCATGGCGGCGGCCGGATGGCGCCCGAGCCCGCCGCGCCCGAGTTCCCGCAGTACCTCCAGTGGCTGCACTATGCGGAGGGCATGATCATGCCGCCGGTCAACACCATCGTCGTGGAAACCATCCTGCTGCCGCCCGAGCGCCGCAACCAGGTCAATGTCGACCGTGCCACCAAGCTGCTCTCGCGCATGCTGGGCGCGGTGGATGCGCATCTGGAGGGGCGGGAGTTCCTCACCGGCGCGTTCAGCGGCGCCGACATCATGACCGGCCATGCCTGCACCGTGGCGATCGGGCTCGGTGCCGATGTCTCGGACAAGCCCAATATCGCCGCCTATGTCGCGCGGCTGAACGAGCGCCCGGCCCTGCAGCGCGCCTGGGCCGCCTGAGGCCCGGCGCACCGGCAGCCCCCACGCCGCCATGGCCAGACCCGTCTGCCTCGTTCTCGGCGCCGGTGCCGGCATCGGCGGCCACGTGGCCGGGCGCTTCGCCCGCGAGGGCTATCACGCCGTGCTGGCGCGCCGGTCCGACCAGGAAGGCCTCGCCCGCCTCGTCGGCGGTATCGAGGCCGAGGGCGGCTCGGCGACCGGCGTCATGCTCAATGCGGTCGAGGAAGGCAGCATCGAGCGGCTGGTCGATACCGTCGAAACCGGCATCGGCCCGATCGAGGTGGCGGTGTTCAATCTCGGCGCCCAGATCGGCAGCCGGGCGCTTGCCGACACCTCGCTGAAGGCGTTCGAGCTGGGCTGGCGGATGGCGACATTCGGCCTGTTCCGCCTGGCCGTGGCGCTGTTCCCGCACATGCAGCAGCGGGGCAGGGGGGCGCTGCTCGTCACCTCGGCCACGGCCGCGATGCGCGGCAATGCCGGCCAGCACGCGCACGCCGCGGCCATGGCGGGGCGCCGTATGCTCTGCCAGTCCCTCAATGCCGAGTTCGCGGCCAAGGGCATCCATGTCGCCCACATCGTCATCGACGGTGCCGTCGACGCGCCGGACACGCTGGGCCGGATGCTGGGGCCGGAGCGCTACGCAGCGCTGCGCCAGAGCAGGGGCCTCGGCAAGGACGGCCTGCTGGTGCCTGCGGAGATCGCCAACACCTATTTCCACCTCGCCCACCAGCACCGCTCCGCCTGGACCCACGAGCTGGACCTGCGCGCCCATTCCGACCTGCCCTGGTGGAACCATGCGCCCGGCGGATCGATCTAGGTGTTTAGTCCCGGCATTTGGTGGTGCGGGTTGAGCGTGAAGCGTTCCGGCTGCTCTGCCCATGCTTTGCAGATAAACTCGTAGGGCGTGAGGCCCTTGAGGGTCTTCAGGCGCCTGGCGAAATTGTAGGCGTCGATGAACTGATCGAGGTGCTGCTGCAGCTGGCTTTGGCTGTCGCTGTCGCAGTGGAAGCGGCGGACAGTGGCGTCGTTTATGGTTCGGTTCATCCGCTCGACCTGGCCGTTGGTCCACGGATGGTTGATCTTGGTGAAGCGGTGCTCGATGCCGTGGGCGTTGCAGCGCATGGCGAACATGTGGGTCATGTATCGCGCTGTGGGCCCGTCGGCGTAGCGGGGCGCGAAGCGGAACTGGATGCCGTTGTCGGTGAGCACGGTGTGGATCCGGTAGGGCACGACGGCGACCAGGGCATCGAGGAAGGCCGAGGCGGTGACGCGGGTGGCGTTGTTGACCAGGTGGGCAAAGGCGAACTTCCTGGTGCGGTCGATTGCGACAAAGAGGTAGAGCTTGCCTTCAACAGTCTGGACCTCGGCGATGTCGATGTGGAAGTAGCCGATGGGGTAGGGCTTGAAGCGCTTGCGGGTGGGCTTGTCGCCCTCGGTGTCCAGCAGGCGGCTGATGCCATGACGTTGCAGGCAACGGTGCAAGGCTGAGCGGATCAGTGCCGGGATGATGGCCTGCAGGGCATAGAGGCAATCGTCCAGCGGCAGCAGGGTATGCCTGCGGAAGGCGACGATGATGGCCTCGTCTGCCGGCGAGAGGACGGTTGATCTTGGTTCCTTGGGTCCCGTCGGCAGGTCCGGGACCGAGCTGCGCTTGCGCCATTTGGCCACGGTCTTGGGGTTGATACCGTAGCGCTTGGCAAGGCCCCTCAGGCTCGCTTGACTATGCTGGATCGCGCGACGGACCGCCTCTGTCGTTGTGGCGCTGCCGTGGAGAACCTGGCCCATAGCGCATCCTTCCATCCCTGCGTGAAGGGTGCACCATCAAAGCATGGGATCAAACACCTAGAGTCGGTGTAGGGCCAAAATAAAGGCAACCGCCCAAAGCAACTCTATTAGGGAGTCAGACTACTTTGGTACATCCCGATCTGCATCGAGGAACTTTCGAAGAGTCTCAAGGTCAGGCAGCAGACGCGCCACGAAGTCCGGTGGAAAGGCTGCAGTGATCCGCGCAATATCTGGTGCAAGCGCACCAATCACTTCGTCGCGGAACATCCGGCCATTGTCGGTGATATAGACTAATTTCGACCGTCCATCCTGCGGGTTTTTGCGAGTCTCGATCAGGCCCTCACGCTCCAGTACGTTCAACGAATGAGTCATAGAGTTCTTCGGAACCTGAAATGCCTGCGCGATTACCAGCGGAGTGCTGCCGTCTCCAACCTGTGCCAGATGGTTCAGCACGGAGAACTGTGCTGCAACGAAGCCCGGTGGCAACCGAGCTTCGAGAAGTGCGCGCGAAAGCTGCCCGATGATTCCGATTTCATTGAAGAGCCGGAAGTAGTCAGGCATCGCTCGTTCAGGCATTCATGATCCTGCTCTCCAAACGCCATCGCGGGCTATGGGTGACAACCGGACCATAGCCGATGCGCGCCAGCATTTGAACCGTGCCCCCTTCGCGCGCAAGGCGTTCATGTACTTGGGAGTAGGGCCCCGCCATTTCGGGAAACTCCTGTAAGCCCTGGCTCAGGGGCTGGAACCCGAGGCCTTGTGCTGTCGCAGCAAGGTTGACGCGGAGCCAATCCGCGCCTGTGGCGATCTGCGTTTCGCGGCTGTTGTCCTCGGTGACGAGCCAGACATGCCCCATCGCAGTGTCCGCATTGGCGAATACCGCGTCCATGCCCGCTTTGAAGGCGAAACTGGTAGGATCGGCGGCGACTTTACGGCTGAACATGCCGGTCAGATGCATCGACTCGAACATAGGCCCGGAGAAATCGATGCCGTCTGGGTTTGCGTCCACTTCCCGTCGTCCGATGCGGAACAAATCGACGCTTTCCTGATAGGTATGGGGCGTCTCGACCTCGATACGCAGTGCCGCGCGCGTCAGTGCGCGCCATTCGGCGACCTGCGCTGGATCAACCGTGCCGCCGAACCGGGTGCCGTTGCTGGCTGCCCCAGCCATCTGTGTCAGGACTTCCGGCGCCAAGAAGCGGGTCGTGTCATACGGTTCCTTGTTCGATCGCCGAGAAGGAACCAGCGCGAAAAGCGGATCGCGCGCAACCGCAGAATCCGCTGTCAGCGCAATGCGTGCGATGGGGCGTTTGTCGAGCGCCGTGGCGTTGCTGCCCTGTGGGAACAGCGTCGTGTCGGCCCGGTAGCCGTTCTCGGCCGCCGCCATCCGCAAGAGTTCCAGAAAACAGCCCAGACCGATGGTGATCTGTCGGTTGAAGGGGTCGGTGTGCGGCAACAGGCGGTTCGTGTCCACATAGAGCGTAATCGCGCCGTCCTCGGACAAGTCTGCCAGCCATGGCTGACGATTGTGCGGGTTTGGGGCGAGAAGCGCCCATGACAACGCCCGCATGCGCGGGTCTTCGTATCTGCCCGCCCGGCTCCAGGGCAGGTAGGCCGTCTGGGGGGTGCGCGTGGCTGCAAAGCCAAAGGTGCCGCCCGCTGCCAGAACAGCGCCCCCACCGACAAGGAAGATCATCTTGCGTCGCGACAGGTTCATCGCCAACTCCATAGTTCGTCATAGAACCACTTTCGTTCTCCATAGAACTATCGTCAAGCGTTATGTGACCTGTGCGCAGAAGCCTTGCGGCGTGGCTTCCCGGGTGATTCCCTTTGCCTTGAGGTGGCGCTTGGCCGCTGCGTAGAGTCTGCGGCGCGATGCACTCCGCCACGCCTGCCCCGAGCCAGCCGGAGGATCCCGCCGCCCTCCCGGCGCACAGCGGCGGTTCGAATCCCGGCGCACTCCCTCCGCCA
>CANHCJ010000109.1 GCA_947458025.1 Rhodospirillales bacterium
GACCATGCAGTCGATGGCGTCGGCCTCCACCATGGCGCGGCGGATCACGTCCTCCCCGCTCTGGCCGGAGGACATGGCGCCGTTGGCCAGCACCACGCCGGCGGTGCCGCCCGGGGCGAGGTGGTGCCAGATGTGCTGGAGCCAGGCGTAGTTCGCGTTGCCCACCGGCGGCGCGCCGAACCCCCAGCGCGCATCCTCGCGCAGCCGCTCGCCGCCCCAGTCGGAGATGTTGAACGGCGGGTTGGCCAGGATGTGGTCGAAGCGCAGGTCGGCCAGCTCGTTCTTGAGGAAGCTGCCCTCGTTGTTCCAGCGGATGTCGGCGTCGATGCCGCGGACGGCGAGGTTCATCTTGGCCAGTCGCCAGGTGGTGAAGTTGCTCTCCTGGCCGTAGATGGCGATGTCACCGAGGCGGCCGCCATGCTCGGCGACGAACTTCTCCGACTGCACGAACATGCCGCCGGAGCCGCAGCAGGGGTCGTAGACGCGGCCCTTGTAGGGCTCGATCATCTCCACCAGCACGCGCACGACGGAGCGGGGGGTGTAGAATTCGCCGCCGCGCTTGCCCTCGGAGCCGGCGAACCCGCCGAGGAAGTACTCGTAGACGCGTCCGAGCAGGTCGCGCGCCGTGTCGCCCGGGGCGCCGGTGGCGATGCCGGAGATGAGGTCGATCAGTTCGCCCAGCATGACCTTGTCCAGCGCCGGGCGGTTGTAGTCCTTCGGCAGCACGCCCTTCAGGCCGGGGTTGTGGGCCTCGATGGCGGCCATGGCCTCGTCGACGGTCTTGCCGATGGCGGGCTGGCGGGCGGAGTCCTGGAGGAAGGTCCAGCGGGCCTCCCTGGGCACCCAGAAGACGTTCTCGGCGGTGTATTCGTCGGGGTCCTCGGCGGCAGTGGGGTCCTCGTCCAGGAGGGCGGCGCGGCGGGCCTCGAAGGCCACCGAGATGTGCTTGAGGAAGATCAGGCCAAGGGCGACGTGCTTGTAATCTGACGGCTCCAGGTTTTTCCGGAGTTTGTCGGCGGCGAGGAAGAGCTGGGCCTCGATGCCGAGCGGGGCGGCGGGGGAGGCGACACGCTTGGAGGTGGGCTTGGGAGTGGCGGGCGCGTTCGCCGTAGCAAGCAGGTCTTGCTGGGTGGGGCCGGCGGTTCGATCGGTCAGCGCGACGGAGCCGCCGCGGCCGCGGCCGGGGACAATGGCGCCTAAGGCGACCAGGGCGGAATGGACCGCGGCGTAGGTGGGCTCATCCCACTGGAGGGTTTCACGCAGGCGGCCATTGCCGGCAGAGCCGCCGAGAGTTGCGAGGGCGGCGAGGAACTGGGCGTTGCGGTCGTCGGCGGCCATGGAAGGCGGTTTCCTTGCAGCAATCCGGGCAACAACTGAGCTCATTCGCAACATCGCCGGACGCGGGCATGGTTGCCGAACCGACGTAAAGGCACAAGTTCGCGCTTAGTCGTCGCGCTGCGCAGTCCAACGGTGATAGCTGCATAGTCCCCCGCCGTCGTCGTAGTCGTCGAGGGTCAGGCGCTCGCCACAGACGGCGCAAGTGGCATCTTCAGGCAGTTCGAAGCCGCAAAGAGCACAGCCACCTTCTGAGAATACGTACGTCTCCTCGCCGCACTCCGGGCAAGTACCAACTGGGGGCTCCCCGCCATCAGTTGCGGCCACATAAGTGTCAAAGCTGTTTGCTTCCTCGATGCCTGCCACCATGAGTGGTAGAATGTCGAGTTCCTCGCCACATGCCGAGCACATGAACACGGCGTTTGCTTGTTCGGTGTTTTCAGGGTCCAGTTGCTTGATCAGCTTGGAACCGCAATCTGGGCACTGAAACCCCTGGGATGCGGACCGCGCTCCCTCGGTTTTCCACTGGAGACCGCTGAGCGTCTGGCGACAGGCGGCAAGTTCCTGCTCGAACAGCTTGTGATTCCGCAATAACGATCCCCAACATTCTGCGCCAAGAGCGCCCACGGGTTCTTCTTCAAGTACGATCGCGAGCAGTTCGCGGATGGCGAGAAATGCATCCGACACGGCTTCCCGGGCTAGCGGCTCACCTCCTCTGTAAAACATATGCTCCATATCATTTCGAATCTTCGTGACGCGGTCGACGTCACCCCAATTGAAAATGATGCCAAGGCTCGAAAACCGCTCCTTGATACCTTGTACATCTACAGTCTTGGTCCCGACCCCACGGAGCGTCAGATCACCATTGGAGCCGACTATCGGCTCGAGACGCTGCTTCAGGAGGGCTTCACCGTCCGGGGACAGCCGCCTCAGCTTCTCCTTACAAAGGAGAAGCGTCCCGGCTTGGATATTGCGGACTGCAGAAATGAGACGTCGCGGATCGTCCGACGCGAAATCCTCGACGCCAACTTGGATGGAGTGCAATGCGTTGTTGAACAGGCTCATGACGGGAAGCGTAGCACGAAACAAGATGTGCCGCATTCGTTGCCGCAGGATCTGCTCAACGGTCGACCACAAGCGAATGCCTATTTCGCTGTCTGTCCCACTCCACCGCCACCCCCTTCATCAGCACCGGCAGCATCACCCCCTCCGGCTGCCGCCCCTCCACGATCGCCTCCACGATCTTCGGTGCCAGCAACGTCAGCCGCAGCACGTCGCCCACATAGGTCCGGTCCAATTTCTCCCCCCGTCCAATGTCGGACACGGAGGCATAGGTCCCGTCGTCCAGCAGCCGCTTCCACCGGAATGCCCGCCCCAGCGCCTTCAGCAGCGCCGGATCGGCGTTGGTGGTCACGTGCCGCGGTGCGGTGGGCAACACCGACCCATCCGGGGCAACCACCACCTTCCGTCCCCCCCTCTTCCGGATCGCCAGCGGGACCCGCACGGTCACTGTGTCTCCCATCAAGGCGCCTCCCGCATCGCGGTGCTACCCCGCAGGTCACGCACCAGACTCGACAGCCCGTCGACCCGCAGCTTGATGTCTGCTCCGGTCGGCCCGACCGTCACCCGCTCCACCAGCAGTTGGACCAGCCGCGCCTGCTCGCCGGGGAACAGCTCCTCCCACATCGGCTCCAAGTGCTCCAGCGCGTCGCGCACTTCGGCCTCAGTGATATCCGGAGCTTCCTCGCGGGCTGCCTTCCAGGTCCCCACGATCACCTCCGGCTGTCGCACCAGAGCCCGGACCTGGGCCAGCACCACCTGCTCGATCTCGGCCGCGGCAATGCGGCGCACGATGTCCGGGTTCGGTGCGTCCTGGTCCTTCAGCACTGCCTGTGCCACGTAGTAGCGGTATTGCTTGCCGCCCTTGCGCGTGTGCGTCGGCGACAGCGCCCGCCCGTCCAACCCGAAGATCAGGCCCTTGAGCAGCGCAGGGGACTGCGCCCGGGCCTGGTTGGCACGAACCCGAGGACTGACCTGCAGCACAGCATGCACCTTGTCCCAGAGTTCCCGCGGGACAATGGCCTCGTGCTCACCGGCGTGGATCTTCCCCTTGTGCGGCGCGTCGCCGAGGTAGGTCCGGTTCGCCAGGAGCCGGTAGAGGTAGCCCTTGTCGATCGGCACCCCAGTCTTGGACAGAACGCCCTGCTGCCGCAGTTCCTGGGCCAGCTTGGTGGCCGACCGCAGGACGACGAACCGCTCGAAGATCGCCTGCACCTGCCGGGCCTCGCTCTCCACCACCAGGAGCTTGCGGGCTTCGACCCGGTAGCCGAGCGGCACCTTTCCGCCCATCCACATGCCACGGGCGCGGGACGCGGCGAACTTGTCCCGGATTCTCTCGCCAATCAATTCGCGTTCGAACTGGGCAAAGCTGAGTAGGATGTTCAGCGTCAGCCGCCCCATCGAGGTCGTTGTGTTAAAGGATTGAGTCACACTCACAAAGGTGACGTTGTTGGCTTCCATGGTCTCCATCAGCTTCACAAAGTCGATGAGGGACCTGGACAGCCGATCCAATTTATACGTAACGACCACGTCCAGCTTGCCCGCCTCGATGTCAGCCAGCAGCCGCTTCAGCGCCGGACGCTCAAGCGTGCCGCCCGAGTAGCCGCCGTCATCGTAGTAGTCCGGCACCTCGATCCAGCCTTCGTGACGCTGGCTGGCGATGTACGCGGCGCAGGCATCACGCTGAGCGTCCAGCGTGTTGAACTCCTTCTCCAGCCCCTCATCGGTGCTCTTGCGGGTGTAGATGGCACAGCGAATCTTGCGGACAGGCGCTGCGGCCGTGGGCTTCCTGCTCATGCCACCCCCCGTTGGTTCTTGAGGCCAAAGAAGGTGAAGCCGTTCCACCTGGTGCCGGTGATCGCGCGCGCGACGGCCGACAGGGACTGGTACGGCCGCCCCTCCCATTCATAGCCGTTGGCGAGCACCGTGACCGTGTGCTCGACCCCTTTCCACTCGCGGATGAGCCTGGTGCCGGCGATCGGCTTATCCTGGTGGCGAATGCGCCGGATGATGGCGTTGCCGCCATCGAGTTGCTCGCCGATGGCTTCCAGCTTCGCCACCGTCTCGGGCTTGAGGCCCCCGTATGCAAGCTCCTGTATGCGGTAAGATAGCCGGCTCTGAATGTAGGTACGGCTGAAGGGCGCCGGCTCCTTGCCGAAGAGCTCACGCCACTGTTGCTTCAGCTGGGCGATGGGCATGGCGTGCAGCGCGGCCAGCCGCGCCAGGACCGTGTCCTTGGGGATGGAGGTGATAAACGTGGTCATGCGACTCCCTTTCTCTTGGGGTTCGCATGGACGCGCTGCCGGGGGGTGGAGTGTAGGCGAATGTCTCCACGCTCCCGAGCCTGGGCGGGGCTTTTGGCACTTTCCGCAGCCATGCGGCTCCGCAGCCGCAGGATGCCTTGGGCCAGGATTGCGCAGACCTCGCGGAGGTCGGGCGGGAGGGGGTCGGGGTTGTGGAGAGGGTTCGCACGGGTCATGGCCCGGGACGATCTACACAGTCCTTCGGCTGGAGAAACACCGATCTGATGACGGGCGAAGCTCAGCGGTGAAGAAGGTAGCAGAGCGAAAAGCCACCACCTCGTCCGCCACCTCTATCCCCCTTCGGGCTACCTTTCGCCGGCCGACGTCATCCTGTGGCAGTCCTGGCGGCGGCGTCCTGAGGGCTGGCAAGCCATTCGTTCAGCTTCGACCACCGGCGCCGACCCGACACGTTGCGCACGGCGATGCCGATCGCCTTCTTCTGCCCGACCAGCACCACCAGCCGCTTGCCACGGGTAATGCCGGTGTAGAGCAAATTGCGCTGCAGCATGGCGTAGTGCTGGGTGAGCACCGGGATGACCACCGCTGGATATTCGGAGCCCTGGCTCTTGTGGATGGTCACGGCGTAGGCCGGGACCAGCGTGTCGAGTTCGCCGAAACCATAGGTCACCGAGCGGCCGTCAAAGCTGACGTTGAGCTCGCCTGCATCAGGATCGACGTCGTCGATGTAGCCGATGTCGCCGTTGTAGACGTCCTTCTCGTAGTCATTCTCGATCTGCATCACCTTGTCGCCGGGCGCGAATGTCCAGCCGAACCGCTCGACCTTGCGCTCGCCGGCCGGATTGAGGGCGGCCTGCAACTCGACGTTCAAAGATCTGGCACCAACTCCGCCCCGGTTCATGGGGCACAGCACCTGGATGTCGCGGACGGGATCCAGGCCGAAGCGTTGCGGGATGCGGGTCTTCACCAACTCGACGATGCGCGGCACCGCGGCCTCGGGATCGTCGGCCGGCACGAAGAAAAAGTCGCTGTCCCCCTCGGGCCGGGTGAGATCCGGGACCAGCCCCTGGTTGATCCGATGGGCGCTGGTGATGATCCGGCTCTGGGCTGCCTGGCGGAACACCTCCGTCAATCGCACCACCGGCACCGCGGCCGAGGAGATGATGTCGGCCAGGACCTGGCCGGGCCCGACCGAGGGCAACTGGTCGATATCGCCGACGATCAGCAAGGCCGCCTCGGGTGGTACGGCTTTCAGCAGCGCCTGCATCAGCATCACGTCGACCATCGAGGTCTCGTCGACCACCAGCAGTTCGCACTCCAGGGGATGCTCCTCGCCGCGCTTGAAGCTCCCGGTCTTCGGATCGGTCTCAAGCAAGCGGTGTATGGTCTTCGCCTCAAACCCCGTGGCTTCGGTCATCCGCTTGGCGGCCCTGCCGGTCGGCGCGCACAGGAGCATTTCGACGCCCTTGGCCGCGAGGATGCGCAAGATGGCGTTGACAATGGTGGTCTTGCCCACCCCCGGACCACCGGTGAGCACCATCACTTTCGAGGCAAGCGCCAGTCGAATGGCCGCATCCTGGCTGGGCGCCAGGGTCAGCCCTGTCTTCTGCTCGATCCACGGCAAGGCCTTGTCTGCATCTATCGCCGCCCACGGCAGCGCGCCGCCGAGTAGCCCCTGGATCCGCTCGGCGATTCGTCGCTCGGCGTTGTAGAGTCCGCCCAGGAACACGCAGGACGTGTCACCCACCGTGTCCGCGACGACGGTGCCTTCGGTCAGCTCGAGTTCCAGCGCCATCTGCACCAGTTCGCGCGGCACCTCGAGCAGCTCCACGGCCAGCGGCCCGAGCTCATCCACAGGCAGGCCACAATGTCCTTCGTCCATGGCCTCGGTCAGAGCATAGGAGATCCCGGCACGGACACGGATCGGGGCCGTCTTCTCGATACCCAGCTTCATGGCGATGGCATCGGCGGTTTTGAAGCCGATGCCGCGGATGTCGCGAGCCAAGCGGTAGGGGTTCTCGGTCATCACCTGGACCGCGTCGACGCCATAGGTCTTGTAGATCCGCACCGAGCGCGCCGTGCCGACGCCGTGGCTGTGCAGGAACACCATGATCTCGCGGATCACCTTCTGCTCGGCCCAGGCGTCGGTGATCCGCTTCGCGCGCACAGCGCCAATGCCGGTGACCTCGCGCAGGCGATCAGGTTCAGCCTCGATGACGTCGAACACCTTCTCGCCGAACGCCTTGACCATCTTCTTGGCGTAAACCGGGCCGATGCCACGGATCATGCCGGAGCCCAGGTACTTCTCGATGCCCTCGATGGAACTCGGCGCGGAGGTGCGCATGAAGCGCGCCTTGAACTGCTGACCATGGGTGCGGTCGTTGATCCACTCGCCCGATGCCGTGATCCACTCCCCGGCGGAGATGATGGCGGCGTGGCCGACCACCGTCACCAGATCACGGTGTCCGCGCGCCTTGGCCCGCAGGACGCAAAAGCCATTTTCGGCGTTGTGGTAGGTCACCCGCTCGACCAGGCCGGCGAGGACTTCGAGTTCCTGCGATCCGCCGTGGTCGGTCACCTGCTCCCGGCGCCCGGCTCATAGCGCTTGGGCCGCATCTCAGTGCCCCTTCGTTCGGCGCCAATCCCACGGCATCTCGAATGTCCCGGCCCACAGTCCGAGTTTCGCCTTCTGGGCGCGCTCTTCGGCTGGGACATACACCATTGAGAACCGCCGGAAGGCCACCGCCCAACCGTTCGCGACCATCCACTGGTTGATGTCCACACCAGCCCTGAAGCAGACGGCAATGGTCCGGCGATAGCGGTCCTGGCCCTTCGCCTCACACCGCACCTGGGAGCGGCCGAGCTGCCGAGAGAGTGCAACGGCGGACTCGTCTCCACATTGCCAGGCGGCTCCATTGGAGCGGGCGCATAGTTGGCCCCCTTCCGGTGCATCAATGCCGTGGAGGCGAATACGCGTTCCGCTGACGTCGATCGTGTCGCCATCAATCACCGAGGCCACCCCCGTGATCACCGGGCTCCCGGCGGCGGGAACGCTCACGGCTACAGCCAGCGCCAAGGCCAATCCAGCTGCTCGCATTACAGCCGCTTCGCCGCCCAGATCACGCGTCCGACGATCTTCACTTCCTCCGCCTCACGCTCATAGGTCTGGTACTCCGGATTGACAGACTTGATGATCACCTTGGGCGGGTCCGAGTGTGGCACATGCTCGACGCGCTTGGCGACCAAGCCCATGCCATCCCAGATCACGAAGATTCCCGGCGGTGTGGGTATGCGCTGACTGGTATCAACCAGGATACGGTCGCCGGTGGAAAGCAGCGGCTCCATCGAGTCACCGTCGATGGTGATGATGTGCAGGTTCTCCGGCCGCGTCCGGAACTCATGGCGGATGACCGGATCGGGGAACATCCAGGTTCCCTTCGCCTCCTCCAACCCCTCCTGCAGGGCGCCAGGGCCCGCAGAGGCCCGCACGTCGATCTCAGTCACCGGCACGAAGCCAGAAAGCGAGAAGCGCTCGCGCTGAACCGGCCCTAATGCGCCGGGAGGTGTCGCGGGACCAGCACGCGAGCGACCTTCGGCTTCGGGGCGCAGGTCGTCTGGTGAGACACCGAGCAAAGCCGCGAGATCCTCGCGCACATCCTCGGGCAGTACCTTTGGCGTGCCGCGATAGAGATACTGATGAAGATACGCATCGTTTTTGTTGATCGTGCGCGATGCGTTCTTCAGGTCGGTATCGGCGGCCTGGATCAGACGCATGATCCGCAGCCGGGTCGGGTCGAGTTCCACCAGGCTAACTCCTTGATGCTACATACATAGGGAATAGCCTATTTTTCCAGTTTGACAAGAGCGGCTGGCGGGCATTCCTATGCGCGCCATGCGAACACTTAGGGAACAGTTTCTCGAGCGGGTGGAGGCGTTCCTGGCCAGGTCGGGAATGCGCCCGACGGATTTCGGAAGAGAATCTCTGGGAGATCCAAGCTTTATCACGCACCTGCGCCGCGGCCGGTCCCCCAGCCTCGACACCGCCGACCGTGTGAATGCCTTCATCGACCGATTGGAAGTCGAGCAGGCCAAGCGGATGCGGGGAGGATAACTCTGTGGATAACGGTCCTATGCCACTGACCCGTCAAGTGCTTCATCTCAACCAGGTGCAGCTGGCCCGCCGCTGGTCGCTCAGTCCCCGAACCCTGGAGCGGTGGCGCTTCCACGGCACCGGCCCGAGCTACCTCAAGGTCGGTGGCCGCGTCCTCTACCGGCTCACGGATGTCGAGGCCTTCGAGGCGACCGCCACACGCGCCGGAGCCACGCCTTCCATTCAGCAGGGGGATCACCGATGCGCTCCCTGACCCTCCCCGCCGAGCACGGTCGTCCCATGGCTGAGGCTCTGCTCATCGCCTGGCTCGCCGACGCAGAAGCTGGGGATCAGATCGTCTACTGGCGTGGCTGGCTGGCGCGCGACATGTGTGCGGTGCGCAACGGTCTGACCGAGATTGAGCGAAAGCGCCTGAGCCGGATCGCGCAGCAGGCCTGGCGCATGTGCGAGGCAGGCCAGGTCCATCTGGTGCAGCGCCGCGTCAGCTTCGGCGTGTTCGACTACATCGCCATTGCTCGTCCGAAGCCGCGCCGGTCCTCGACAGTCAAGATCAAGGAGGCCGCGTGATGGGCAAGGCTTCGCGCGACAAGGGTCTGCGACGCGAGCGGGCCGTCGTCGAGATCCACACCAAGTCGGGGCTCCGCGCAGAGCGCGTGCCGCTCTCCGGAGCCAGCCACTACCGCGGCAATGGCGCCGACGTCGATCTCTACGTACGGGGCGCCGCGCCGGTGAAGGCCGAGGTCAAGGCCCGTGGCGAGGGGAGCGGCTTTCGTACGCTGGAGCGCTGGCTCGGGGACAACGATGCCCTGTTCCTCTGGCGCGACCGCGCTGCCCCCTTCGTGGTCCTGCCGCTGCACGTCTGGCTCGAGGTGGTCGTGCGCAGCGCCCGTGCCGACGCGGACGGCGATGCCGATCGGCGGGACCGTCGCCGGGGCGCCGAACTCGGACCCGTCCCGCCCACCGATCCCATTGCCCGCCAGGTCGCCTGATCCGCGCCCGACACCCAGGAGTTTCCATGACGAGCAATCGCACCACCTTGGCAGAGCTGCGCACCATGGACGTACCGCAGCTGGCCGCGCTGCCCATCGATCATCTCGCCCTGCTCGCTGACGACGTCGCCACGCTCAAGGCCGATGCCAAGACGCTCGGCGACAAGCTCGCCACCGCGCTGCACAGCCGCTTCGGCGACCAGGCCGCGGTCACCCGGCGCATCGAGGGCAAGGACACTGGCCGAGTGCGGTTCCAGGTCGGCGGCTTCGAGATCGTCGCTGATCTGCCGAAGCGCACCGAATGGGACCAGGGCCGGCTGCGCGACGCCGTGGCCGTCCTGCGCGGCTGGGGCGAGGACCCCGCCGACTATGTGACGGTCGAGATGAGCGTTCCCGAGAGCCGCTACGCCGCCTGGCCCCCGCGCATCCGCGCCCTGTTCGAACCGGCCCGCACCGTGGGCACCGGCCGACCGACCTACACCCTGAGGAGCACTGAACCATGAACACCTTCGTCCCACTGGGCCAGCGCGTGCGTGATGCCGGCGATCAGGCCGTGCCGATGCTCGTCGACATCCTCATCAAGGCCGCTGGGCAGGCGGGCATGGCGCTCGATGCCCTGGAACCCGAGACCGGGTCGCCTGACCTCGAGGAGGTCGAGCGCCGTCTGACCAACGTCCTGCGCATCCTTCTGACGGGAGAGAAGTGATGCACGAACTGCGCATCCAGGTCGCCATTCCCCTGGCGGGCGACGCCATGGCCAGGGCCAAGGACGTCGCGGCCTTCGAGCCCACCCTCGACAGCTTCACAGAGGCCGTTGCGCGCGCCGGCGGGCAGATCGAGGTCGACGTCGTTAAGGCCAAGCCTCGGCCCAGCCGGGAGGCGCCGTGATGGCGATCTCCCTCGCATCCCTCCGCCGTGGCGGTGAAGCCCAGCCGCCACGGCTCTTGGTCTATGGCGTTGCCGGCGTCGGCAAGACCAAGCTCGCTGCGGCCGCGCCCAACCCGGTGTTCCTGCAAACCGAAGATGGGCTCGGTGGCATCGACGCTGCGACCTTCGGTGTGTTGCGCAGCTACGGCGACGTCCAGGACGCGCTCGACGTGCTGTACGGCCAGCCGCACGACTTCCAGACCGTGGTGCTCGACAGCCTCGACTGGCTCGAGCCGATGATCTGGCAGCACACCTGCGCCATCCA
>CANHCJ010000110.1 GCA_947458025.1 Rhodospirillales bacterium
CTTGCCCGCGCGGGGCCCGGCCGGCGCCGGGCGATGCGGCGGCCAGGGCCTGCATCGGCGGGTCCTCCGCCGACAGGGTGGGCAGGCCGGTGGGGTCGACCCAGGGGTAGCGGGCCAGGATGACGCCATCCTCGCGCAGCAGCATCACGGTGTCGGCCGGCCCGAGGGCGGTGCGGTGGAACAGGTCGGCGAAGGCGCGGGGCAGGAAGGTGGCCCAGATGACGCCGCCGTCGCCGATGCCGTCGGGGCCCAGGCGCGGGCGGGAATAGGGCAGCACCAGCAGGCCGGTGGTGCGCGAGAAGATGGGGCTGCCGAACATGGCGCGGTCGGGGCCGGGCCTGGACATGGCGATCACGGTATCGCGGTCGCTGAGCGTGATCGGGGGCAGGGGCGGGTTCATTCGCGACATCTGCACCACGTTGCCCGCGGGACCGACGATGCCGATGCGGTTGGTGTTGGGCGTGGCGTCATCCAGGCCGGTGAGGAGGTTCGCCACGTCCCGGCTTTCGGCGATCTCCTGCCAGTCCATGCCGGCGATGCGGATGCGGATGGCGGCCATCGTGGCGTCGTGCACCTCCAGCGCGCGGGCGAGGTGCTCGGCCAGGAGTTCCACGGTGTGCAGGGTGTGGCGGCGGGAATCCGCCTGCACCTCGCGCCAGATCCAGGCGGAGAAGGCGAGTGCGAGGGCGAAGGGCAGGACGACGGAGGCGACCTGGAGGGAGGTGAAGGGGGCGCGGGACGAGGGCTGACGGGTGGCCTCCCGGGCCGGCGGGGCGGCGTTCGTGGCGGTGGGGCCGGGTGGCGAGAGGGAGCGATGGGGAGATGCCATTGCGAGGGCGGATCGCATGATCTCCTCCTGGCCCTCCGCGCGCATGGCTGTGCCTCCCTCGAGGGTGACAGTATCGTAAACACTGTGACCAAAGTCGAGGCCGCGATTGCATGATGTTGTTTCTGAGTCGGCGCAGTTGCAGGATTTGTGTCAACTTTGGCGGATACTCTCAGAATTGTGATCAACAGGGAGGAGCGCGGCGCCGATTCGGGCCGGGGTGCCGCGGGGCAGGCCGAGGGCGGCGCGCAGGGCGCTGAGCAGGGCGGTGATGGAGGGGGCGGGGCGCGGCGGGCGGCCGGCGGCCTCGCGCTCCGGCGTCTGCAGGAACCAGCGGGTGGGGGCGGGGCCCCGGGTGATGCGGTAGGTTTGCCCGTTATGGGTGATGGCGACGTGGCCTTCCCCGGCGGCGACGTGGCCGTGGGTGCCCCAGAGGCGCAGGGCGTCGCGCAGGAGGGTGACCTGGTCGGCGGGGGCGACCATGCTAGAGCACGATGGAGAAAGCGTCGCCGTTGTTGCTGGGGTCCTTGTAGTGGCCGTTTTCATCCTTGCCCTTGAAACTGAGCAGGCGTTTGCGAATTGTGCCTGAACCCTTCCATTGGTCCACCACGATCAGCCCATCTTCGTTCTGTTCGATGTAGAAGGCCGCATGGTTGCCGGACTTGTTGTTGGGATACTTGCCGTTGACGAAGGTTGCGATGACCGTGCCCTTGGCGATGCCCGTGTGGCCACGGACGTGGTCGCCTTCCGACCAGGTGGAACTTGCCGGTGCCTGGGTGTGGGCGCGGACCAGGGTGACGCATTGCTCATTGCCCACAGGCGCCATATCCGCGAGCGTTTCGGCGTCGGCGAATAGGTATGGCATGGCGTGCTCCTTGTTTTCGAAGGCTACATCCGAACCGGGGCGGCGATGATGGCGGGGTCGATCTGCCGCTTCACCCAGGCGCCGTCGGTGAGCGCGCCGAGGAGCTGGCCGTCCTGCATCACCACCTTGCCGCGCAGCAGGGTGAGGCAGGGCCAGGCGTGGGCCTCCCAGCCTTCCCAGGGGGTGTATTCGGTCTCGTGCAGGTCCGCGGCCGTGATGGTGCGGCGGCGTGTGGGGTCTAGCACGGTGATGTCGGCGTCCGCGCCCGGGGCGATGGCGCCCTTGCGGGGATACATGCCGAGGATGCGGGCGGCGTTGCTGCTGACGAGGTCGACGAAGCGTTCCAGGCTGTAGCCGCGGCGGCCGACCATCTCCGTGTACATCAGCGCCACGCGCGGCTCGACGCCGGAGTTGCCGCCGGTGGTGTCGTCGATGCGCTGCCCTTGGGTTTTCTGGGCCAGGGTGCAGCAGAGCTCGTCTGTCGCCACGCAGTTGATGCTGCCGTCCAGCGTGCCGGACCACAGCGCGGCCTGGTCGGCCGGGGACTTGAGCGAAGGGTAGGTGTGGTAGATCTGGCCGTTGGGGCGTTTGTAGTCTTCCTGCGTGTAGAGCATGTACTGGTGCAGGCTTTCGCCGTAGATCGGGATGCCCTTGGCGCGCGCCTCGCGGATGGCGGCGACGCCGGTGGCGGCCGAGGTGTGCAGCATGTAGAGCGCGGTGCCGGGCACTGATTCCGCCAGGCGGATGATGCGGCGGAAGGAGAGGTCCTCGCTGAGCGCGTTGTGGACCTCGGCCATGTTGTGGAAGCTGGTGCGGCCCTCGCGGATCAGCTTTCCGTACATGTGCATGACGATGTCGTTGTCTTCGGCGTGGATGACGCCGAGGCCCTTGTTCGCCGCGATGACCTGGAACACCTCCCAGATGTCGCCGAAATCGACCATGCGGCCCTTGCGGCTGGGCGTGATGTCGGTGGTGAAGATCTTGACCGTGGGGTGGCCGGCGCGGATGGCGGCGCCGAGCTGGGTGAGGTGGTCGGGCGCGATGTCGCCCTCGACCATGAGGTGGAAGGCGTAGTCGATGTGGCAGTGGCCGGCCCAGCCGGCGGCGCGCTTGCTGATGGCCTCGGCGATGCTGGGGCCGTCGGCGGTGCGGGCGAAGTCGATCATCATGGTGGTGCCGCCGAAGACGGCGGCGCGGGAGACGACGCTGGCGGGCTGGGTGAATTGCGGCGCGCCGCCGTCGGGCGAGGGCATCGGCCAGTCGCAATGCACGTGCGGGTCGATGCCGCCGGGCATGACGATGCGGCCGGTCATGTCGATGGTGCGGGCGGCGGCGAGGCTGCCGAGCTTCTCGATCCCGGCGATGCGGCCGGCGGCGATGGCGAGGTCGGCGGCGATCACGCCCTCTGGCGTGACGATGCGATCGCCGCGCAGCACCAGGTCGACCATGCCAGCCTCCGTTCTTTTCGGGGGCGCATGGTCGGGGAGGATCAGCCCGCCCGCAAGGGGCGGCGGCGGCGCCATGCGGCCAGGGCAATTCCGACGCCGAGCAGGGCGGCGCTGGCGGGCTCCGGCGTGGCCGTGGCGGCGGCGCTGTATTCGAGGTTGTCGATGATCGGCGACCAGCCGTATTGCGGTTGGCTTACCACGATCCTGCCGATGCCGGCGGCGTCCTGCCATCCGGCGAAGACGGGAATGCCGTCATCGGCCAGGACGATGGTGGGGATGGAGCCGATCTGGGTGGTGTCGTCGCTGGCGTAGATCTCGATCGACGCGGTTGCGGCGTATCCCACGAAGGCGCGCAGATCGAACCCGGCGGCCGTGACCGGGCTGGCGAAATCGATGGTCAGGGCAGTGTCATTCGCCAGCAGTTCGCGAGAGGGCGCCCCGAAGTAGCCCTGGCCATCCCATTGGAGGCCTCCGGGGGCCGAGATCTCGAGACCGGGCTGGACCAGGCCGGGGCCCTGGGTGCTGCAGATGCTTGTGGAGCTGAGGACAGCGCAACCAGCGCTCGTGGCCTCGCCGGGCGCGATGGAGAAGGCCTCAAAGTTCTCGGTCACGCCGAAGCCGCCCAGGAGCGACTGCAGCGTGACGCGGTCGGCGACCGATGCGGCGTTCGCCATGGGGGCGCCGAGGGCGGCGGCCACGCCGGTGGCGAGAAGCCCGGCTGCCAGAGTGCGGCGGACACTTGTCGCGAAGGTCATTTTCCCGGGCTCTTTCGTGTCGTGCGTGGCTTGGAGATCAGAGACGATGGTATGTCTGGCTCTCCTAAGCAAAAATCACGCCACAGGAAAAATTCGAACAAAAATCAATGCTTAAATGTTACGTAATGTAAAATGAAATCGACCTGTAAAATTTTCCGACACGGGCGTAACGATGCGGTTGCCGGGCCGGATCGACCATGGCCCCGCCCTGTCCGTTCGGGGCGCATGGTCGGCCTGGGCGGGCAGGCGCGCAAGTGGTGCGCGCGCGGAAGGG
The DNA here is from genome assembly GCA_947458025.1 of Rhodospirillales bacterium. Lineage (GTDB taxonomy): Bacteria > Pseudomonadota > Alphaproteobacteria > Acetobacterales > Acetobacteraceae > CAMDGX01. Next base: position 4,169 of record CANHCJ010000110.1, read on the forward strand.
TTCAGGCGAAGCGTTCGACGGAACCGTCCATCGCCATCACGCCGCCGGCGATGCCCATGCGGGGCTGGCGCTGGGCGAGCTGGGCGGTGAACTCGGCGAAGACGCGGCGGTGCAGGGCGGTTTCGGCGTCGCGCGTGGCGATGGAGTCGGCACCATAGGCGATCCGGGCCGCGCCGCAGTCGCGGTGGGTGACGGCGACGACGCGCTTGATGGAGTGCAGCTGGATGGAGGCGCCGAGATTGTCCCAGAAGGCCGGGGCCCAGGTGGCGAAGGAGGGGGCGACGACGCCGACGGTGGCGCCGGCGATGGCGAACTGGCTGAACTTGCCCTTGAGGCCCTGGCTGTCCATCCAGGCATTCACCGGGGTGACGAAGCGCGGGTCGATGCAGGTGAGCAGCATGCAGTCGTAGGTGGCGCCCTGGGCGGCGGCGGTGCGGCCGAGCACGGCGGCGCCGGCCAGGCCCGCGGCCAGGGTGAACATGCCGCGGCGGCCGAGGCCACGGGAGGGGGGCGTGCAGCAGGGGCAGGCGGAGACGGTGCTCATGGGCGATGGGTCCTGGACGGTGGCCTGGCTTGTGCCGGTTGTTGCTGGGGGTGGGCGGCTGTGCGCCGCGGGCCGCCGGTGGGACCGGTGTTAAGGCTTTGTTGGTTTGGTTTCGTGGACGGGAATGTTCAACAAAATGATACGTATGATTGCCGCAATGTAATTCCGTGCGCCGGCGTGGGCCGCGGCGCCCGGAGATTTCGCCCGCGGCGCGTGGCGGGTAGACTGCCGGCATGGACACGCACCAGACCGACTGCATCGTTGTGGGCGCCGGCATTGCCGGGGCTTCGGCCGCCGCCTTCCTGGCCGCGGACCGGCGCGTGGCCTTGATCGAGGCGGAGGAGGCGGCGGGGTACCACACCACCGGGCGCTCGGCGGCGCTGTGGATCCTGAGCTATGGGCCCGACGACGTGCGGGCGCTGACCGGGGCCTCGCGCGGCTTCTTCGAGGCGCCGCCGGAGGGGTTTGCCGAGGCGAAGCTGTGGTCGGCGCGCGACGTGCTGTACCTCGCGGCGGAGGGGGATGCGGCGGCGGCGGCGGAGGCGATGGCGGCGGGGCCGTGGCTGAAGGAGCTGAGCGTGGCGGCGGCGCGGGCGATGGTGCCGGCGATCCGCGACGGGGCCGTGAGTGCCGCGCTGCTGGAGGAGGGGACGTTCGACCTGGACGTGGCCGCGCTGCACCAGGGGTTCCTGGCGCAGCTGCGGCGGCGCGGGGGTGCGATGGCGCTGCGCAGCCGGACGATGCGGATCGAGCGCAGGGATGGCGCCTGGGAGGTGGAGGTGACCGGGGGCGGGCGGTTCCGCGCCCCGGTGCTGGTGAACGCCGCCGGGGCCTGGGGGGACGAGGTGGCGGCGCAGGCCGGGGTGCGGGCGTTGGGGCTGGTGCCGAAACGGCGCACCGGCGTCATCATCGATCCCGCGCCGTGGCAGCCGGCGGACTGGCCGGCGCTGATGGAGGCGCGCGAGGGCTGGTACGGCAAGCCCGAGGCGCGCACGCGGCTGATGATCTCGCCGGCGGACGAGACGCCGATCCATGCCCATGACGTGCAGCCGGACGAGCTGGACGTGGCGATCGCCGTGGACCGCATGCAGCAGATGCTGGACATCGAGGTGCGGCGGGTGGAGCGGGCCTGGGCGGGGCTGCGGACCTTCACGCCGGATGGCAGCCTGGCGTTCGGGTTCGCCGCGGATGCGCCGGGGTTCTTCTGGTGCGTGGGGCAGGGCGGCTATGGCATCCAGACCTCGCCGGCGGCGGGGCGGCTGGTGGCGGACATGGTGGCGGGGCGGGACTCGGCGTGGCTCGGGGACTCGGCGGGACTCGTCGAGTCGATCCGGCCGGCGCGATTCGGGTGAGCGAGTCGTTCGATTCGCTGGTGATCGGCGGGGGAATCGCCGGGGCCACGGCGGCGTACCACCTGTCCTTCGAGCGGCGCGTGGCGCTGATCGAGGCGGAGGAGGCGGCGGGGTACCACACCTCCGGCCGGTCGGCGGCGCTGTGGGTGGCCAATGGCGGGCCCGACTACGAGCGCACGCTGGCGCGGGACTCCTTCGCGTTCCTGCGTGCGCCGCCGGAGGGGTTCGCCGAAAGCCCGATCCTGCGGGCGCGGCCGGTGGCCTTCGCGATGCCGGAGGACCAGCTGGGCGACCTGCGCGCGATGCTGGCGACGCGCAGCAACGTTGCCGAGATCTCCGTGGAGGAGCTGCGGCGCCTGGTGCCGGCGGTGCGGCCTGGCTATGCGGCCGGGGCGGCGCTGGAGACGGAGAACTACGACATCGACGTGGACGTGCTGCTGCAGGGCTATCTGCGCGGGGCGCGCAGCCGTGGGGCGGCGGTGGCGTTCCGGCGGCGCAGCCAGCGCATATCGCGCGAAGGCGGGGTGTGGCGGGTGGAGACGACGGGCGGCGCGGTGCTGCGCGCGCCGGTGCTGGTGAACGCGGCCGGGGCCTGGGGGGACGAGGTGGCGGCGCAGGCCGGGATCCGCAAGCTGGGCCTGGTGCCGAAGCGGCGCACCGCCGTGGTGATCGACCCCGCGCCCTTCGAGGTGGCGGAGTGGCCGCGGCTGTACGACGCCCGGCGCAGCTGGTACTGCAAGCCGGAGGCGCGGACGCGGCTGATGGTCTCGCCGGCCGATGCCACGCCCACCCATGCCCATGACGTGCAGCCGGAGGAGGTGGACATCGCCCAGGCGGTGGCGCGGATGCAGGAGGTGCTGGACATTCCGGTGCGGCGGGTGGAGCGCAGCTGGGCGGGGCTGCGGACCTTCACGCCGGACGGGGCCTTCGCCTTCGGCGAGGCGGCGGAGGGGCGGGGGTTCTTCTGGTTCGTGGGGCAGGGCGGGGACGGCATCCTCACCTCGGCGGCGGCGGGGCGGCTGCTGGCGGCGCTGGTGGACGGGGCGGCGCCGATGGCGGCGATTGATCCGCGGCGGTTCGGGTAGGAAGCAAGCGCGTTCTTTTTTGAAAAAAAGAACCAAAAAACTTTTCTCCGCTGGCGTGCGCGCTGGACAATCCTGCGCGCGTGCCAGCGGGGAAAGTCTTTTTTGCTTCTTTTTTCTTCAGAAAAAAGAAGATTCTTGCTTCCTCCCCTTGCCCGCTTGCGATGCCAGGGGCCGGCACGCATCTTGCCTGGGCTCGTTCCAGAACTGCGCCGGATCCTGCCCATGGCCTTGCATGTCGCGCTGACCCACCGCACCAGCTACCGCTACGACCGCGCGGTGGCGCTGGGGCCGCAGACGATCCGGCTGCGGCCGGCGCCGCATGCGCGCACGCCGGTGCTCTCCTATTCGCTGACGGTGACGCCGAAGCCGCATTTCCTGAACTGGCAGCAGGACCCGCAGGGGAATTTCCTCGCCCGGGTGGTGTTCCCGGAGAAGGTGACGCGGTTCGAGGTGGCGGTGGACCTGGTGGCCGACATGGCCACGATCAACCCGTTCGACTTCTTCCTGGAGCCGCAGGCGGAGGAATTCCCCTTCGCCTACGACCCGGTGCTGGAGCACGAGCTGGCGCCGTTCCGGCGGCTGGAGGCGCCCGGCACGCTGCTGGCGGAGATGATCGCGGCAGTGCCGCGCGCGCCGCGCCGCACGGTGGACCTGCTGATCGACCTCAACCGCCAGGTGCAGGCGCGGGTTGCCTATATCGTACGCATGGAGCCCGGCGTGTGGTCGCCGCAGCGCACGCTGGAGGAGGGGCGGGGATCGTGCCGGGATTCCGCCTGGCTGCTGGTGCAGATGCTGCGGCACCTGGGCTTCGCGGCGCGGTTCGTCAGCGGCTACCTGATCCAGCTGGTGGGCGACGTGAAGCCGCTGGAGGGGCCGGAGGGGCCCGAGGCGGATTTCACCGACCTGCATGCCTGGGCGGAGGTGTACCTGCCCGGGGCCGGCTGGATCGGGCTGGATGCCACCTCCGGGCTCATGGCCGGGGAGGGGCATATCCCGCTGGCGGCCACGCCAGACCCGCAATCGGCGGCACCGATCTCCGGCGGGGTGGAGAAGAGCGAGGTCACCTTCGGGTTCGAGATGGCGGTGCGGCGCGTGCTGGAGACGCCGCGCACGACGAAGCCGTATTCCGAGGCGCAGTGGCAGGGCATCCTGGCCATGGGGGCGGAGGTGGACCGGGCGCTGGAGCGCGGGCGCGTGCGGCTGACCATGGGCGGGGAGCCGACCTTCGTGGCGGCCAGCGACTTCGAGGCGCTGGAGTGGAACACCGCCGCGCTGGGGCCGAGCAAGCGGCGCTATGCCGGCACGCTGCTGCGGCGGCTGGCGCCGCTCTGGGCGCCGGGGGCGGCGCTGCACTACGGCATGGGCAAGCTGTATCCCGGCGAGCCGCTGCCGCGCTGGGCGCTCTCGGCGCATTGGCGCACCGACGGGGAGGCGGTGTGGAGCGACCCCGCCCTGCTGGCCGACCCCGACCGGGACCGCGGCACCGCCACCGCCGAGGATGCGGCGCGGTTCGCCCAGGCGCTGGCGCAGCGGCTGCAGGTGGACCCTGCCATGGCGCTGCCGGCGCATGAGGACGTGCACTACTACCTGTGGCGCGAGCACCGGCTGCCGGCCAACGTGGTGGCCGAGGACAGCAAGCTGCGCGACCCGATGGAGCGGGCGCGGATGCAGCGGATCTTCGCCCAGGGCCTCGCCTCTCCGGTGGGTACCGTGCTGCCGCTGCGGCGCGTGCTGGAGCGGGGCAGCCGGCGTTGGCAGACCGGAAAATGGTTCTTCCGCAGCGACACGCTGTTCCTGCTGCCCGGCGACTCGCCGATCGGGCTGCGGCTGCCGCTGGACAGCCTGCCCTGGGCCGATCCGGACACGATCGAGTCGCAGTTCGAGCGCGATCCCTTTGAGGTTGCGGAAAAATTGCCGCCGCAGGCGCTGCTGCGCGCGGCCCGCGCGGAGCCGGCGGGGTCGGGCATCGAGGACTGGCGGCCGCAGGCCCAGCCCCTGCCGGAAGTGGGCCGGGGCGAGCCGGAGCTGGTGCGCACGGCGCTCGCCGTGGAGCCGCGCGGCGGGCTGATCCATGTGTTCTTCCCGCCGCTGATGGCCGCCGCGGACTGGCTGGACCTGGTGGCCGCGGTGGAGGCGACGGCGAAGGAGTTCGGCACGAAGGTGATCCTGGAAGGCTACCTGCCGCCCTCCGATCCCGGGTTGCAGCATTTCTCCGTCACGCCCGATCCCGGGGTGATCGAGGTGAACATCCATCCCTCGGCCAACTGGGCCGAGCACGTGGCGCGCACCGAGACGCTGTACGAGGAGGCGCGCCAGGTGGGGCTGGCGAGCGAGAAGTTCATGCTGGACGGGCGGCACGTGGGCACCGGCGGCGGCAACCATGTGGTGATGGGCGGCGCCTCCGTGGAGGAAAGCCCGTTCCTGCGGCGGCCGGACCTGCTGAAGTCCCTGCTCGGGTTCTGGCACAACCACCCCAGCCTTTCCTTCCTGTTCAGCGGGTTGTTCATCGGCCCGACCAGCCAGCATCCGCGCATCGACGAGGCGCGCGACGATGCGGTGGCCGAGCTGGAAACCGCCTTCGCGCAGGTGAAGCGCGACACCCCCACCCCGCCATGGCTCACGGACCGGATCTTCCGCAACATCCTGGTGGACATGTCCGGCAATACGCACCGGACGGAGTTCTGCATCGACAAGATGTACGATCCCGGCGGCCCCGGCGGGCGGCGCGGGCTGGTGGAGTTCCGCGCCTTCGAGATGCCGCCGCATGCCCGCATGTCCGCCGCCCAGATGCTGCTGATGCGCGCCGCCGTCGCCGCCTTCTGGGACCGGCCCTATGAGCGCCGGCTGATCCGCTGGGGCACCCGCCTGCACGACCGCTTCCTGCTGCCGGAACCCTGCTGGGAAGACCTGCGCGACGCGCTGGAGGAACTCGCCGGCTTCGGGTTCCCGCTCGAACCGGCCTGGTTCCGGCCGCATGCCGAGTTCCGCTTCCCCAAGATCGGCGACATCACTATCCGCGACATGAACGTGGAACTGCGCCACGCGCTGGAGCCCTGGCACGTGCTGGGCGAGGAAAACACCCCGCAAGGCATGGTGCGCTACGTGGACAGCTCCGCCGAACGGGTGCAGCTGAAAGTCACGAACTGGGTGGAGGAACGCTACACCCTCTCCGCCAACGGAACCGCCATCCCGCTCGCCCGCACCGACCGCGCCGGGGAATACCTGGCCGGGGTGCGGTTCAAGGCCTGGGAGGCGCCGTTCTCGCTGCATCCCACGATCAAGGCGCAAGCCCCCCTGATCATCGATGTCCATGACAGCTGGACCGGACGCAGCCTGGGCGGCATGTCCCACCACGTGGCCCACCCCGGCGGGCGCAACTACGAGACCTTCCCGGTGAACGCCAACGAAGCCGAAGCCCGCCGCCGCGCGCGGTTCCAACCCATCGGCCATACCCCAGGCCCCATGCCTACCCCCGCCCCCACCACCAGCCGAGACCACCCCCTGACCCTCGACCTGCGCCGCTTCGCCTGACACCCTGGACCTCCGCCATCCCGGCTGGAATGCTGAGGGGATGATGGGCCGAGTCTTGAACGCACGGAGAGGAAGGAAGGCCAGGGCTCTGCCCTGGACCCGCCAGGGACCAGCGGTCCCTGGACCCTGCATCTGTTGTTCCGCCTTCGGCGGGGAGGGGCCGCCCGGGTCTCTCCACCGCCTC